>JBBQZI010000008.1:0-31986 GCA_038207855.1 Burkholderiales bacterium | reverse complement strand
ATTCCGGTGGTGTCCCAGGATGTGCTGGATATTCACCCGCGCAAAGTTTGTTTTTTCCCGATCACCGGCAAGGCGCTGGTCAAGCGCCTGGCGCATGCCCATCCAGAATCATTGGCGGTTGAAGAGCGCAAAGGCAGTGCAGCCGCAGTTGTGAAGTCCACATACGGTGGATCAATTGATTTGTTTTGAGGGTTATTCAAGTTGAAAAAAATACGGGTTGTTGTGGTCGATGATTCGGCGTTGGTGCGGAGTTTGCTCTCGGAAATCATCAACCGCCAAGCTGACATGGAATGCGTTGGCACCGCCAATGACCCCTTGATAGCCCGCGAAATGATCCGCGCGCTGGACCCCGATGTGATCACGCTGGACGTTGAGATGCCACGCATGGACGGCATTGACTTTTTGGGCCGATTGATGCGTCTGCGGCCGATGCCGGTGGTGATGGTGTCAACGCTGACCGAACGCGGTGCTGAAGTCACCATGAAGGCGCTGGCGCTTGGGGCGGTTGATTTTGTCGCCAAGCCCAGGATGGGTCTGGTCGACGGGTTAGGTGAATTGTCCAGTCAGATCGTTGAAAAAATCCGGATCGCGGCCAAGGCGCATGTCCGGCGCATCGTGTCGAGTGCGGACGCGCTTCATGTCCAGAAGGGTCCTGCGCCGTCAGCGCCGGCAACGGGGGCATCTTTGGCGGGATTCGCGTTGACCAACAAGCTGGTTTGCATCGGTGCTTCTACCGGGGGCACCGAGGCCATTAAAGAAATATTGACCCGGCTGCCGGCAGATTTTCCGGCGATTGTGATCACGCAGCACATGCCGGCCGGTTTTACCACCAGCTTTGCCGCTCGACTCGATGGGCTATGCCAAATCAGCGTGCGCGAGGCTGTGAATGGTGAGCGGATTTTGTCAGGGCACGCCTACATTGCACCCGGCGGCAAGCAATTCAGGGTTGACCGAAGCGGTGCCAATTATGTGGCTGTGGTTGAGGACAGCGAGCCGGTCAATCGGCACAAGCCTTCGGTGGAAGTGTTGTTCAAGTCTGCTGCCCGGGTGGCCGGGCGAAACGCCTTCGCTGTCATGCTGACCGGCATGGGCAATGATGGTGCCCAGGCCATGCGAGAAATGAAGGACGCCGGCAGCTACAATTTTGTTCAGGATGAGGCTTCCTGCGTTGTTTTTGGCATGCCCAAAGAGGCCATCGCATGTGGTGCTGCTGATGAAATCCTGCCCTTGACAGACATCGCGCAAGCCTTGATCAACCGGTTAAAGCAGACTGCCCGCAGCTAAGGCCTCGGCCAGTTTGATGCCATCAACCCCAGCCGACAAAATGCCACCCGCATAGCCCGCGCCTTCGCCGCCCGGGTACAAACCGGCGGTGTTGATGCTCTGGAAATTATCGCCGCGTGGCATGCGCAAGGGCGACGAGGTGCGTGTCTCGACTCCGGTCAGCACCGCATCCGGCATGTCAAAGCCTTTGATTTTTTGACCAAAAGCCGGTAATGCTTCGCGCATCGCCGCAATCACATAGTCGGGCAGACTCTGGTGCAAGTCGCCTAGCTTGACCCCGGGCTTGTAAGACGGCAGCACGCTGCCAAAGCCGCTTGACGGCTGGCCCGCAATGAACTCGGCTACCAGCTGGCCGGGTGCTTCATAGTTGCTGCCACCCAGCACATAGGCGCGCGATTCGAGCTGGCGCTGCAGGTTGATGCCGGCCAGCGGGTGCACTGACTGTGTATTGATTGCTCTTAATTCAATAGCTTCTTGCGCATACTGAACGCCGGCTACAGGGCTAAAAGCCTGTATAAAACTTGCCACATCCTGCGGATAGTCGCCAGGCTCAATACCGACCACCAAGCCGGCGTTGGCATTGCGCTCGTTGCGTGAATACTGACTCATGCCGTTGGTGACGACGCGGCCCGGCTCGGATGTCGCGGCCACCACGGTGCCGCCCGGGCACATGCAAAAGCTGTAGACCGCGCGGCCATTGCTGGCGTGGTGCACCAGCTTGTAATCTGCCGCGCCCAGGCTGGGGTGGCCAGCGTGGCGGCCCCAGCGTGCGCGGTCAATCACGCTTTGCGGGTGCTCAATGCGAAAACCCACTGAAAACGCTTTGGCCTCCATGGCCACACCGCGCTCATGCAACATGGCAAAGGTATCGCGGGCGCTGTGGCCGAGCGCCAGGATGACCTGATCAGCCCGCAACGCGTAGGGCTGGCCGGTGTGCTGATCGAGCACCGTCAGGCCGCGCACCTGGCGCTGCCCGGCGGTTGTTTCAATCTGGATGTCGGTCACGCGCTGCTCGAAGCGGATTTCGCCACCGAGTGCAATGATCTGCGCGCGCAGGTTTTCCACCACCTTGACCAGCTTGAAGGTACCAATGTGCGGGTGCGCTTCGACCAAAATCTCGGGTGGCGCGCCAGCGTTGACAAACTCGGTCATCACCTTGCGGCCGAGGTAGCGCGGGTCCCTGATCTGGCTCCACAGCTTGCCGTCGGAAAACGTGCCGGCACCGCCTTCACCGAATTGCACATTGCTCTCAGGGTTGAGCACATGCTTGCGCCACAAACCCCAGGTGTCCTGGGTGCGTTCGCGCACGCATTTACCGCGCTCCAGCACGATCGGCTTAAACCCCCTCTGCGCCAACATCAGCGCAGCAAAAATACCGCAAGGGCCAAACCCCACCACCACCGGGCGCAATGGCAAGTTGGCCGGGGCTTGCGTCGCCAGTCGGTAGCTCATGTCGGGCGTTGGCACGATATGCGGGTTGACGGCGTGGCGCGCCAGCAGCTCCTGCGCAAGCGCCGGGTTGGTCAAGGTGACATCGACGATGTAGGTGGCCAATATCTCGGCCTTGCGGGCGTCGAAACTGCGCTTGAAGACCTGCAGGTCAGCCAGTGCTGGCAGCTCGATGCCCAAGGCTTGTACACACAGGCGCTTGAGTGCGTTAATCGGGTGGGCGGTTGGGCCTCTGTCTGCATCGGTTTCGCACAGGTCATCGGCGGCACGCGGGGCCACGACGGGCAAGGCAGACAAGGGAAGTTTCAGTTCAGATAGTCGAATCATGGGGGCTCGTGGTGATCAAGCAGAGCGCAGATGATAAATCCTCAGGGTTGTGGCATGGTCGCCACCAATGTCCTTTCCCACACAGCGGGTGGCTATCTGCAGCAAAATCCTGCAGGCACGCCGATCAAGGGGAATGGTTTTGGATCAAGACAAGCGCAAGCAGCAAGCCGCAGCGACGATGGCGGTTCCCAGCGGACGTGGTGCGCGCCTGGCTCGCATCGGATGGATGGCCACGGGTGTCGTAGGCGGCATGCTGGCCGAAGGTGCGCGTCAGCTTGCCAGTGGCAACCGACCCAAAATCAGTGATCTGCTGCTGACACCGGCGAACGCGCGGCGGGTCGCCGACCAACTGGCCAAGTTGCGGGGTGCTGCCATGAAGGTGGGGCAACTGGTGTCCATGGAGTCGAATGATTTATTGCCGCCCGCGCTGGCAGAGATCATGGCGCGGCTGCGCTCGGATGCCCGGGCCATGCCTAAAGCACAACTCATGAGCACACTGGAGGCCAACTGGGGCAAAGGTTGGGAAAAGAACTTCAGCCATTTTTCTTATTCCGCGGTGGCTGCGGCATCGATTGGGCAAGTCCATCGCGCGCAGACCCACGATGGGCGTGATCTGGCGATCAAAATCCAGTACCCCGGGGTGCGCGAAAGCATTAATAGCGATGTCGATAACGTGGCGGGCTTGTTGCGCATGTCGGGCTTGCTGCCCAAGCAACTGGACCTCAAGCCCCTGCTGCGCGACGCCAAGCGCCAGTTGCACGACGAGGCTGACTACATTCAGGAGGGCAATCACCTGCAGCACTACGGCCAATTGTTGGCCGATGCGCCGCAATACCTGCTGCCAAGGCTGCACCCTGACCTGACCACCCAAAGCATTCTGGCGATGGATTTTGTCGGCGGCGTGCCGATTGACACCTTGGTCAATTCGTCCCAGGCGCAGCGTGACCATGTGGTGCTCTTGCTGTTTGAACTGCTGATGCGCGAGTTGTTTGAGTTCCGGCTGGTTCAGACCGACCCGAACTTTGCCAATTACCGGTACGACAAGAAGTCCCGGCAACTCATCTTGCTTGACTTTGGTGCCACCCGGGCGTTCAAGCCGGGCCTGGTCAGTGCGTTCCGGCAACTCATCCAGGGTGCCATCGCATCTGACCGCGATGCCATGGGCTTGGCTTGCGTGCGCATTGGTTATTTTGATGCGACGACGCAAGAGCGCCATCAGCAGGCTGTGCTGAGCATGGCAGCGCAAGCCCTGGAGCCGTTTTGCCAGCACGGGGACTACGATTTTGGCGAAACTGATTTGCTGCAACGGCTGCGTACCAATGGCATGGCGTTGGGGTTGGACCGAGAATTCTGGAAAATCCCGCCGGCCGATGCCATGCTGCTGCAACGCAAATTCGGTGGCCTGTATTTGCTGGCGATCAGATTGAAAGCCCGCGTGGACCTTCATGCGCTCGCACAGAACGCCCTGGCACCACGAGCGCGCGCACGCTGAACCTGATCCTGCTCCTCGAGGTCAGTTCAGGTCGGCAAAAAACCCTCGACCGACAGGTAGCGCTCGCCGGTGTCGTAGTTGAATCCCAGCACGGTCGAGCCGGCTGGGATTTCAGCCAGTTTTTGGGCAATGGCGGCCAGCGTGGCACCGCTGGAAATGCCCACCAGCAAGCCTTCTTCGCAGGCGCTGCGACGGCCATATGCGCGCGCCGCATCGCCATCGACCAGAATCACGCCGTCAAGCAACTCAGTTTTGAGGTTCTTCGGTATGAAGCCCGCACCAATGCCCTGAATCGGGTGAGGGGCGGCTGCTCCCCCCGAGATCACCGGGGATTGCGATGGTTCGACGGCATAGACCTTGAGTCGGGGCCATTTGGCTTTGAGCACCATGGCCACACCACTTAAGTGGCCGCCGGTGCCAACGCCGGTGATCAGCACATCAATGCCATTGGGAAAGTCGGCCAGAATCTCTTGCGCGGTGGTGCGCACGTGGATGTCGATGTTGGCCGGGTTGTCAAACTGCTGTGGAATCCATGAGCCAGCGATGGTCAAAGACAGCTCGTAGGCGCGCGCAATGGCGCCTTTCATGCCTTTTTCGCGCGGCGTCAAATCGAACGATGCGCCATAGGCCAGCATCAAGCGGCGGCGCTCAATGCTCATGCTGTCAGGCATCACCAGAATCAGCTTGTAGCCCTTGACGGCAGCCACCAGTGCCAAGCCGACGCCGGTGTTGCCCGAAGTCGGCTCGATGATGGTGGCACCGGGCTGGAGCTCGCCGGATTTTTCAGCCGCTTCGACCATGGCCAGTGCAATGCGGTCCTTGATCGAACCGCCGGGGTTGCTGCGCTCGGACTTGACCCACACCTTGTGCGTGTCGCCAAACAGGCGGTTGATGCGGATGTGTGGCGTGTTGCCAATGGTTTGCAGAACGCTTTCAGCTTTCATGGGGCCTCTTTTTTGAATGGTACGCACTATTTTCAACCACTTGGGCTACTGTTTCATGCTTGTGGTTGTCAACACCGGCCATAACGGTGCCCGCTGCCACGATAATCACCCGGTGAAGCCCGCCAGACTGTCGCTGGTGCAATCTTGGAAACAAGGCACTGGAGGAACGTCCGGACTGCATAGGGCAGCGTAGCAGCTAACGGCTGTCCACTGAAAGCGTTGAGCGCAAGCAAGACGTATAAGGTGAGGATCAGAGCAACAGAGACGAGCCGATTTAGTTCGGGTGAAACGGGCAATCTCTACGCGCAGCAATACCAAATAGGCACACGGTGATGGGGCCCCCGGAGTGTGCGGGTAGGTAGCACCGAGCCGCTGAGTGATCAGCGGCCCAGATTAATGACAGTCACGCTGGGGGCAACCTCAGCGCACAGAATCCGGCTTATCGGTGGGCTTCACACTTTTTTCTTCATCCCCGTGCCAGCAGTGACTGGCCCAGCGTAAACACCGAGTTGGGCGCGTTGGTGCGAACTGGCTGCTGTACAGGTTTTTTGAACACGCCCCGGTTGGGTGCCGGTTTTTGTTCAATCTTGACCCCTTTGGCCAGTTGCTCCAACACCAAGCTGCGCAACGTGACCGACTGCATGAAGTCGAGCACCTTGGCATTCATGGCATCCCACAAGTCTTGCGCCATGTCCTGCGTTAATCCAGCATCCTTTTCATCGCCTTTTGGCGCACTATCTTCAACTGCCATGATGATGTCAGCCACGGTGATCGCATCGGTGCGGTGCCCAAGCGTATAACCACCACCTGGCCCGCGGGTGCTGGCAACCAACCCATGTTGGCGCAGCTTGCTGAACATTTGCTCCAGGTATGAGAGCGAAATCTGTTGTCGCACGGCAATGTCCGATAGCGGCACAGGGCCAAGCTTCTCGCGCAGGGCGACATCAATCATGGCGGTGACGGCAAAACGACCTTTGGTACTTAGACGCATATTTGTTACTCCTAACAGTGTCGAGTGGATATGACACAACACAAACTATAAAGTTCAAATCACTTCGCGTAAATTCGTATTAATGACAAATAAACTTCGAGAAAAATGAATAATACGTAGATTACATGAGGGGAATTCCATGAATTTCAAGCATCTTTACTATTTTTGGGTTACTGCCCGTGCCGGGGGCATCATGCGCGCCGGTGAGCAATTGCACACCACGCCACAAACCCTGTCGGGCCAGATCAAGTTGCTCGAAGACTGGTTGGGCCGCAAGCTGTTTCGCAAAAACGGGCGACAGTTGGAGTTGACCGAGCATGGTCGCCTGGCGTTGGGCTATGCCGACCAGATTTTCAGCTTGGGTCAAGGTCTGGAGTCGGCCTTGCGTGCGCAACACGGAGCTCAGCAGCGGCTTGATTTTCGTGTCGGCGTGGCCGATTCGGTGTCCAAATCGGTGGCTTACCGCTTACTGGAGCCGGCGCTGTCGATCGACCAGCCGGTCAAGTTACTGGCCACCGAAGGTAAGTTTGATGATCTTTTGGCCCAGCTTGCCCTGCATCGGCTGGATTTGGTGATTGCCGATGAACCCATGCCTCAGCGTGTCAGCGTCAAGGCGTTCAGCCACGCGCTGGGGCGCAGTGCGCTGAGTTTTTTTTGCGCACCGGGTCTGAAGGCACGCATCAAGGGCGACTTTCCAGCGTGTCTGGACGGATTGCCGATGCTGGTGCCGACTGCGTCTTCGGCGGTGCGCCGGCAGTTGGAAGCCTGGTTTGCGCGGCACCAAATTTCACCTGACGTGGTGGGTGAATTTGATGATGCGGCACTCATGAAAGCCTTTGGCCGCGAAGGGCAGGGTATCTTTATGACCCCCAGTGTGCTGGAAGCCGAGACTTGCAGCCAGTTTGATGTGAGCGTCATTGGTCAAACCAACGAACTGGTGGAAGAGTTTTATGCGGTGTCGGTCGAGCGGCGCATCAGCCACCCCTGTGTGTTGGCGATTACCGATGCCGCGCGCGGGCAGTTGTTTGGCGCTGGCAATGTGTCCGTTGTGGACTAAAAACGTTCGTAGGGCTGCAAATAACGCCACTGGCCCTCGGGCAACTGGGTCAGCGCCACGCGGCCTACGCGCAGGCGCTTCATGCTGAGGATTTCCAGCCCCGCGCGCTCACACAGGTAAGCAATCAGCCCGGGGTGTGCGCCTTTGAAGGCAAAGCGCAGCCGGGTTGAGGTGTCGCTGGTGCTGTTGATGCTGACCTTGACCGCTGGCACGTTGCCACGGTCCTGGTCCAGTGGGGTGTTTAGTCGGTGCAATACCTCTGGCGCAACGTCACCTTTGACTTCTGCCACCAGTTCATGCTCCATCAGGGCTGCGTCTTCGGTGAGTTTGCGCAGTACCCGCCAGTCTTGTGTGAACACCACCAGCCCACTGGCGGCAAGCTCCAGCGGCACGCAGGCGGTGAGCTTGGCAAAGTGGTGTTTGAGGACGCGTTTGATGGTGTCTTCGGGCCAATGGGCGGCTGCTTGCAGCAGCTGCTGCGCCGGCTTGACACGTTTGTTGGCGTGTCCCGGCATGGCCATGGCTTCAAAACCGGGCGGCTTGTGCAGCAGCAGCGTCACATCGCTCACCGTCATCAAACTGGCATCGGGGTCAATGGTGACGGTTTCATCAGACACCCGCGCCATGGGTTCTTCGACCAGACGGCCATTGACCTGAACCCAGCCGCCTTCGATGTACTGCTCGGCTTCGCGGCGCGAGCACGCCATCAAGTGCATGACCCGCTTGGACAGCCGCTCACTCACCGGCTCAAGGGTTGATGCAGTTTTTTTGGGCGCGACGGGTTTTTGGGGCTTGATCATTTGGCGGCAATGGTAACCGCCAGCCTGCGCTTACTCGAGAAAGTCCACTCTTGATGCCAAGCGCGCCACATGGGCCATCAGCGAACGCCGGGCCACTGGCCACATGCGCTCAGGCACATCGTCGTAGACGCGTGCCAGCCAGTCGTCCAGCGTGCCATGGGGCTGCGTCTGCATGGCCTGCATGACTTTGGCTTCGCGCGCCAGGCGGTGGTTTTTCAGGCGGGCAATGGCGGCTTGCGCTTCAGCGTCCGGGCCGCCGATGACGTAGCCGTGGGCCGGCAGGATAAAGCCGATCTGGTGCGCAACGCACGCCGCGCTCAACACGTCAAGCGAGTTCAGGTAGTCGGTCATGTCGCCATCGGGCGGGTCGATCACCGTGGTACTGCCGTTCAGGATGTGGTCACCTGAAAACAGCAAACCGTCTTGTAGCAGCACCAGACACAGGTGGTTGGCCGCATGACCCGGCGTGTAAATGACTTGCAGGGTGTGCCCGGATTTATAAGCTAAATCGGCCTCTAGCCCAGGTGGAATAAGCGCAAGTAGCTCATTATTTTGTAGCGACCTGTCCGGCGTGAAACTGCTTGCAGCACGCGCTGTCGAGGCGCTGGGCAGGCCCAGAATGGGCGGTGGCACTTGGCACATGGCTTGCAGCGGCTTGGCCCCAGGCGAATGGTCCGGGTGTGAATGGGTGCAGACGATCATGCGGATGTCACCACCAGCGGCGCGCCAGAGTTTGTCCAGATGCGCTGCATCAGCCGGGCCGGGGTCGATGGCGATATAACCTGTGGCCGGGTCACCCACCAGATAGCTGTTGGTGCCGGGTCCGGTCATGGCTCCGGGGTTGGGTGCGGTCAGGCGCAGCACGTTTTTCAGCAAGGGCACGGCGCGCTCGCACTGCCAGTCCAGCGGGTGGACGATCTGGCCGTCCGGGCACACCAGCGCCAGTTCGCCAAACGGCGATTCGTGCTCCATGTAGCGCGCCTCGCGCCCAGCCAGCAAGCCGGCGCGTGGGCAACTGGTAAACAACGGTTCTTCGGTGACGGCACAAGCCTGCAGCAGTGCGTCAACGTCGGCAAATGCCAATAGCCGCTCCAGCGTGCGAATGGTCGGGAAAATCATGAAAAAACTGCCCGCCTGGTGCCGCGCCAATGCGTCAGCCGGGCGCACCCAGACCGGCTCAAACTGCTCGGAATCATCGGCCACCGGAATTTGTCCGTCCGGCATGCGGGCGATCAAAAATGGCACATCAAAACGCTTGGGCAAATCGCGGTCGGTGACCCAGTGGGCCAGCACAAACACCGCATCGGCCATCAGCGTCAGGTCGAGTGCCGCGCATTGCGGGGCAAACGCGGCGTTGCGGTCTAGCCGGGCGATGTCGCTGTCGTCGGCCACGCTGCCATCGGCACGGCGCGCCAACAGCACGCCGAGCTCTTCAAAACTCTCACGAATGGCGGCGATCGCCTGCGTCACATGCAGGTCGCTCTGGCTCGGACGGCGGCGTGCCAGGTCGTGGCACTGGCTGTCAGCCGGATCGATACCGCCGCCCGGAAAGACAAAGGCACCCGGAACAAAACTGGCTTTGTCCGAGCGGCGCGTCATCAGCACCTCCAAGTCATCGGCGCTGTCACGCAGCAGCAGGACGGTGGCGGCAGGGCGCAAAGTGGCAGGGGTACGGGCAGGGTGCAGGAGTTGGTTTAGGCGTGGCATGCGGCGATTTTGCCCGACAGCCGGGCGCGTACCATCGACGCTGACAACAGCAACCGGCAAATCGTGGGCGTATGGGCCTGCGTACCAAGGAAAACCACACATGGACATTCCGGCACTTCAATCAAACTTGCGTGATTTCGCCGCCGCGCGCGATTGGCAGCCGTTTCATACGCCCAAGAACTTCAGCGCCGCGCTGATGGTCGAAGCCGCCGAGCTGGCCGAGATCTTTCAGTGGATGACACCCCAGGAGTCGCAAGCAGCACACCGGGACCCCGCCACCAAAGAGCGTATTGCCGATGAAGTGGCCGATGTACTGCTGTACCTGCTGCAATTGGCGGACCATTGCGAGGTTGATGTGCCTGCAGCGGTGGCTCAAAAGCTGGTTAAAAATGCGGCCAAGCATCCAGCGGCATGCCACTCAGAGTCGACGAGCACCAAACCTGCTGTGGCCTGACTGCGGCGGAGCACATGACACATGACACATGTTTTACGGTTGCAGGAGCATGTTCAACATGCGACCGCATGATGGACGCCGTGGCGGTCAACTAGTGGCTGGTGCCCACATAAGCAGGGTCATAAGGCAACTACGCGTCAGCTTTACAGGTCGGCGTGCATGGAGATGCGATAGTCGTTCTTGCCCGAGTGCTTGGCCTCATACAAGGCCAGATCCGCACTCTTCATCAGCGTCTCCACGTCTTCGCCATGCGTGGGATAAATACTGACACCAACGCTGGTGGTCAGGCGCACGTCGTGGCCTTGAATGTGATAGGGCTGCGAGACGGCCTGTATCACTTTTGACCCGAGCTCAGCCGCATCGTCGACATGACTTAATTCCGGCAACGCGATCATGAATTCATCGCCCCCCAAACGCGCCACGGTGTCCACTTGGCGCACGGTGCTCACCAAGCGAGCGGCTACCAGGCACAGCAACTCGTCCCCTGCATCGTGGCCCAAGGTGTCGTTAATCTGCTTAAAGCCGTCCAAATCCAGATACATCACCGCCATTGTGCACTGGCTCCTGCGCGCATGGGCAATAGCCAGGGAGAGCCGGTCCATTAACAGCCGTCTATTGGGCAGCCCGGTCAGCGGGTCATGCAGAGCCATGGATTCAAGTGCATGGTTTTGCTGACTGAGTTGCTTGTATAGCAACCTCACTTCCAGCATGTTGTGGATGCGCATCTTGACTTCGACCAGATCAAACGGTTTGACGATGAAATCCTTAGCACCGGCGGCCAGCGCCCGAAGCTTTTGGTCCGGTTGGGCCGTGATCACAAGGATCGGAACATAGCCACCGGTCTCGGTTTTCTTGAGACCTTCCATTACTTGGAAGCCGTCCATGCCTGGCATCTGCAGATCGAGCAGAATCAGGTCGTAATTGCTGGCGCGATGCAGTGCGCCTACGGTATGCGGATCCGTCGTGGCATCAATGCATCGATAACCGGCTTCTCGCAACAGTTCCTCCAGCAACTGAATATTCATTTTCTGATCGTCAACGATCAGAATTCTGGCATTCAGAATATCGGTGGTAGTGACCATCACAGGCTGCTTGACATCACTGTGCTGCTTGTCCAGGCTCAAGTTCAGCGCTTCCATGTACGCGTTGAGTTTGATCGGTTTGTGAAATAGTGAAAGAAGCCTGCGCTACAGGTCTTTCTCGATATCGCGCGGCTTGGCATTGGTACTGAGAGTCAGCATCCTCATTGACTGCACCAGTGAGCGCGTGTCTAGTTTCGAACATGGGCTACTTTCGTAAAAATTGAACGACGAATCTGAGAATTTGCGCCAGTTAGGGCCGCAACAAAAAATTGCGACATCACCGGTCGGAAATTTACAGTGCACCGCTGCAACAAAGTTTGAATCATCGGGACTTATTCAACAAGCATCTGTACGCTTGCAAACATAAGCCTTTCAATAGTGCCCCTATTTCCCAGTATCAGGAGTCTGGAGAGCGCTGCAGCAGGCACAGCGCGGTAGCAAGACGTAGCCGACACCTTGTTATTCTTTTGCCGCAGCATTGCTGCTGATGGTGACCGGTTGGACCTGGTCGTTTGCACACGTTCGGGGTGGGGCGGCAAACCCAGGTGCTTCTTAGGATAGGCGTGAGGCAGAGCCTGGATGAGGGCACGCCCACAGAATTACCATAGGTTGACCAGATAACCCCCCGTTTTACAGAAGGCGTGCCGTGGATGCAATCAACTATCTATCGGGTTCCAAGTAGGCCGATCACACCAATTGCGATCAGATACGCGGCCACGACAAAGTTCAAAAGTTTCGGCATTACCAAGATGAGAATACCTGCTACGAGAGCGATGACGGGCGTCAGAGCCAGATGAATATTCATAATATCTCCAGTTTATCGATTCAAATAAATGTACGCAGTCTGAATGATGGATCTGCAGCACACAATTGGTCGGTTCGCTAGCGAACATATTTAGGACTTTGGACGTGAATAACTTCCGACTTGTGACGGTGCTGCAAGTACAGGTCAGCGCTTAGTCGAACCGGAACCTTGATCGTTATTGGAGCGGCAAATTCGTCAGGTTTACCGTCCAACATTCAATATCAAGAAAACGTGTGGCCGGTGTGGGACATACAGCCGTCACTCAAACCAGGTATCGTGTCAAGCCAAAGTAGCTCGGCGCCCGATTTACCGCCTTCCAGTTTCGTTGACCGTTTTTCGCAGCAAAACAGACCGTCAGCGCAAGGTCGTTCGCTCGCCAGAGTGTGGCTGTGTAATCGACACGACCGGGCGTTATGTCAAGCGTGATCCGTTGATGGCGCATCACCGGCACTCGCCACCTCAGCCCCATAGATAATCCACCCATGCAAATCCCCTTTACCAAGATGCAAGGTGCTGGCAACGACTTTGTCGTGCTTGACGAGACGCAAACCCGTTACGGCTTGACCACGGCGCATTACCGTTTTTTGGCAGACCGCCACTTTGGTGTCGGTGCCGACCAGATTCTCACGGTGCGGCCATCGCCTGCGCCGGGTATTGACTTTGAATATGTGATTCACAACGCCGATGGGGCCGAGGTGGAGCAGTGCGGCAATGGCGCGCGCTGCTTTGCCCGCTTTGTGCGCGACCAAGGGTTGACGGTGAAGGATGCGATCCGGGTGCGAACCAGGAGCGGCGTGATCGAGCCGGTGTTAACACCCGACGGCCGTGTCACGGTCAACATGGGCGCGCCGGTGTTTGAACTGGCTGACATTCCGTTTGCCCCTGGCATAGTCCAGTCACAGGCCAGTGGTTTATGGCAAAAATGGCCTCTATCCCTTATAGATAAAGCGCAAGAAACTACTGTATTTGTAGCGGTTGTGTCGATGGGCAATCCGCATGCCGTGCAGTTGGTGGACGACGTCAGCAGCGCACCGGTGCTGCAGCAGGGGCCGCTGATCGAACAGCATGCGTTTTTTCCAAACCGCGTCAACGCCGGCTTCATGCAGGTGCTGGACCGCAGTCATATTCGTCTGCGGGTGTTTGAGCGCGGTGCTGGCGAGACGCTGGCTTGCGGCTCGGGCGCTTGCGCTGCGGTGGTCGCCGGCATCCGCTTGGGTTTGCTGGATGCCACGGTTGATGTACAAACCCACGGCGGCGCACTGACCATTACCTGGGCTGGCGGCAACGCGTCAGTGATGATGACCGGCCCCGCCACCACCGTCTTTCACGGCACCATTGAAATTCCTGAGACCCTATGACCATGCCAAACAATCCAACCCAACACATGACATTTCCCAGCGCCATCAGCAACCCGATTACCGAAGACGACATCGCCAATTACCTGGCCAATACGCCGGATTTTTTTGAGCGCCATGCCGAGTTATTGTCGGCGGTGCAGTTGAGCAGCCCGCACAGCCAGCGCGCGGTTAGCCTGCAAGAACGCCAGGCCAGCTTGCTGCGGGAAAAGATCAAGATGCTGGAGTCGCGCATCATGGACATGATCCGCAACGTCAATGACAACATGGTGCTGTCAGACAAGCTGCTGATGTGGGCGCGCACGTTGTTTCTCAATGCCGACCCTTTTGCTTTGCCGCAGCTGATTGCCGACGAGATTGCCGACCAGTTTGCCGTGCCGCAAGTCGGCATCAAGGTCTGGGGCGTGGCACCGGTGTTTACCAGTTGCCCCTTCGCGCTGGGTGTCAGTGACGATGCCCGGCTGTTCGCCACCTCGCTGACCGAGCCGTTTTGCGGTGTCAATACGGGGCTGGAAGCCATCAACTGGCTGCCCGACCCCAATGCGGCCACCTCGCTGGCAATTTTGCCCTTGCGCGGCGCCCCTGCCGGTAGTGGTTCCGGCGGCGGCATCACCCCGGCGTTTGGCCTGCTGGTGCTGGCCTCGCCCGATGCACAGCGCTTCAACAGCACCATGGGTACCGACTTTCTGGCGCGCATTGCCGACTTGGCCAGTGCCGCCTTGTCGCCACTGCGCTAAGGTGTCTGGCGACTGCCGGCGCGACTCGTGATGCCATTGGCTGATACCGACAGCGTGCTGGTGCAGCGCTATCTGGACCATGTGCGCTTTGAAAAGCGCTTGGCCGGGCGCACCGTCACGCTGTACACGTTGGACCTGGAAAAGCTCGGGGCCAACGCCACCAGTGCTGGTGTGGCGCTGCAGCAAGTGCAGTCCAGCCAGATCCGCCGCTGGGTTGCGCAAATGCACAGCGGCGGGCGCAGTGGCCGCGGTATTGCACTGATTTTGTCGGGTTGGCGCGGCTTTTACAACTGGCTCGGGCGCGAAGGGCTGGTGGCCTGCAACCCGGTACTCGACGTGCGTGCGCCCAAAGCAGCCAAACCGCTGCCCAAAGCGCTGAGCGTGGACGATGCCGTGCATTTCGCCAGTTTTCGTGCGTCTAGCGATAAGCCCTGGCTGGAACTGCGTGATGCCGCGCTGGTCGAACTGCTGTATGGCGGCGGTCTGCGCCTGGGCGAGTTGACCGGCCTGGACGTGCTGGCCAGCAAGGGCGCACGCGGCTGGGTTGACTTGGCTGCCGGTGAAGCCCACGTGTTGGGCAAGGGCAGCAAGCGGCGCATTGTGCCGGTGGGTGCACAAGCGGTGCTGGCGCTGCAGGCCTGGTTGGCGGTGCGCGATCAGGCTTTGCACGCGGCGCTGTTGCCAGCCAGCACGCTGGCGGCTGCGCAAGGGCCAGAGGTTCAAGCGGCGCTGTTCATTGGTCGCAATGGCACGCGGCTGACCGCACAGGCGATCTGGGCCCGTCTGCAGCGGCGCAGCTTGCTCAGCGGCTTGGCGGCACCGGTGCACCCACACATGCTGCGACACTCGATGGCCAGCCACGTGCTGCAGTCCAGCAGCGACCTGCGCGGCGTGCAGGAGTTGCTGGGGCACGCCAACATCAGCACCACGCAAATCTATACCCGACTTGACTTTGGCCACCTCGCCAAAGCCTATGACGCAGCACACCCGCGTGCCCACCTCAAGTCAAGTGGGTCAAAATGACGGATTGTTTGAATTTTTTTAATTAACAGGTGACCTATGCAAAAGCAAATCAGTGTGTTGTTGGACAAGGGTGTCGAGTTCACGTTTCATGTGCCCGAAGGCGCGACTTTGGCGCATGACGCGGCGCGGGCCTGGCTGGACCAGCAGTTCACTACGCTCGACTGCGAGCCCCTGCGCGCCAGTGGCAAGGTGCTGACGGCCGACAAGATTCTGGTGGTCACGCAAGCCGCCGGTGCCGCTTTGCTGGGTGATGCCAAGTGGGCAGCAGAGTACGTGGCCGCCGTCAGCGCCGCTTTGGGTAAGCCGCTGATTCGGGTCGATGTGCCGTCGATGGCGATTACCTATTAATGCTTTGAAAACCATCCGTCTTAAACCTGGCAAAGAGCGTTCGCTGCAACGCCGTCACCCGTGGATTTTCGAGTCTGCGATTGGCAGCGGCGCGGCCGATGCGGGTGGAACCGTGCGCGTGGAGTCATCTGAAGGGCAATTTCTGGCCTGGGCGGCGTTCAGCCCAAGCTCCAAAATCCGCGCCCGGGTCTGGAGTTTTGATGAATCGCAGCGCATCGATGCTGCGTTTTTTATAGCTGCTTGCGCAGGTTCTATAAGGGCTAGAGCACGTTTTTATATAAAAAGTGACGGCTTGCGGCTGATTCATGGCGAATCGGATGGACTGCCCGGCCTGATCGTTGACCGCTACGGCGACACGCTGGTGGCGCAATTTACCTCCGCTGGCGTAGAGCGCTGGAAAGAGGTCATCGCTGACGCACTGTTGGCCGCCACCGGCCTGACCAAACTGTATGAGCGCAGCGATGCCAGCAGCCGCGCGCTGGAAGGCTTGCCCGAATCCAAGGGCTGGTTGCGCGGCAGCGGCGAGCTTGAACTGGTGCTACAAGAGCACGACTGGAAACTGATGGTCAACATCGCTGAGGGCCACAAAACCGGTTTTTACCTGGACCAGCGCGATAGCCGCAAGCGTTTTTGCGACTACGCGCGCCGTCTCAATTTCGAGCGCGTGCTCAATTGTTACAGCTACACCGGTGGCTTCGCCGTGGCAGCGTTGACGGGCGGGGCAAAGCACGTGACCTCAATCGATTCGTCCGCTCCAGCGCTTGAAAAAGCCGCCGCCAATGTGGCCTTGAACGGTTTTGAGGCGAGCCGAGCCACTTTCATGGATGCCGATGTGAATGCCTCACTGCGGCAATTCATCGAACAGGGCCAGACCTTTGATGCCATCGTGCTTGATCCACCCAAGTTTGCCCCGACTGTGGCGCATGCCGAGCGGGCTGCGCGCGCCTACAAAGACATCAACCGGCTGGCCTTCAAATTGCTGGAGCCCGGCGGCGTGCTGTTTACCTACAGTTGCTCCGGTGGCATCAGCGCGGACCTGTTTCACAAAATTGTCGCCTCGGCAGGCTGTGATGCCGGTGTTGACGGCTTCATTCATGAGCGCATGGGCGGCGCGCCGGATCACCCGATGACCATCAATTTCCCCGAGGGTGAATACCTGAAGGGGCTGGTGGTGATGCGAAAACACTAGCGTTGTGGGGCGAAAATTGCGGGTTATCAACACACCGCCATGGCTGACAAGTACACTCGCCCACTGCTGAATTTTGGGTTTTTTCACATGAGTCTTATCCCCGCCACTATCCTGACCGGTTTTCTGGGCTCCGGCAAAACCACACTGCTCAAACGGGTTCTCTCGGAGGCACATGGGCAAAAAATCGCCGTGATCGAGAACGAGTTTGGCGAAGAAAACATCGATACCGACATTTTGCTGACCGACTCCAAAGAGCAGATCATCCAGATGAGCAATGGTTGCATCTGCTGCACCATTCGGGAAGACCTGCGCGAAGCGCTGCAGATGCTGGCTGCCAAAAAGCGCCAGGGCTTGCTTGATTTTGATCGCGTGGTGATTGAAACCACGGGCTTGGCCGACCCGGGGCCGGTGGCGCAAACATTTTTCATGGACGATGAAATCGCCGAGAGCTACTTGCTTGACTCGATTCTGACGCTGGTCGATGCCAAGCACGCCAACCAACAGCTCGACGACCGGCAAGAGGCGCGCCGCCAGGTGGGCTTTGCTGATCAGATTTTTATCAGCAAGACCGATTTGGTGTCGGCAGAGGAAACCGCAGACCTGATGCACCGCCTCAAGCACATGAACCCGAGGGCGCCACAAAAAGCGGTGCATTTTGGTGACGTGGCGTTGTCTGAGGTGTTTGACCTGCGGGGCTTTAACCTCAATACCAAGCTCGATATTGACCCGGATTTCCTCAAGGAAGCCGAGCATGCCGAGCATGAACACCATGACCACGCGCCGGGTGAGACTTGCGACCATCCGTCGCACCAGCACGGCCACCACCATCATCACGATGATGATGTGAAAAGCTTTGTGTTCCGCTCGGATCGCGCCTTTGACCCAGCCAAGCTGGAAGACTTTCTGGGCGCGGTGGTGAATATTTACGGACCCCGCATGTTGCGCTACAAAGGCGTGCTGTATATGCAGGGAACCGAGCGCAAAGTGATTTTTCAGGGCGTACACCAGTTGATGGGCAGCGACCTGGGGCCCGCCTGGGGGCCGGATGAGAAACCATGCAGCAAGATGGTCTTTATCGGTATTGATCTGCCGAAAGACATCTTTTTGCAAGGTATGGAACAAAGTCTGGTGTAGCGGGCGGAAATCGTGATGTTTGCCGCGCTTTTGCAACTTATAGGATTCTCCCCGGCTAAGCCTGTACACTCGCGACCCGAAAATACCTCGCCCGAAGCAGCCAAGCCGGCCGCCCGTGTGAGACCCCCCAAGAGCGTTGATGTCGTGGCCAGCGTGCCGCAAGTGTTATTAAAAGCGCCAACAATTTCGGAAAAACCTTCAAGGAGTGTCCCCGTGAAAGCGCCAGCCGTCAAAAAAACCATCAAAGCCAGCCCCGAGCCTGAACTCGCCATCGCCACCAAGGTGGTCTTGCCCGTCAAGGCGACTGCCAAGGCTGCGCCCAAGCCGGTTGCAAAAGCCCAGGCTGACACTCCCGTTGCTGCCAAGACGCAAGCGCCCGTCAAAACTGCCAAGGCCCTGTCCTCTCCGCCCCCAAAGAAACCCGATCAAGTGACCACAAAAACTCAAGCTACAAAAACTCAAGCGACACCTGTCGTTGAGCCGGCCAAGGCCATTAAACCCGTCATCGCTGCAAAGCCCGCCCCCAGTGAGCCACAGTTGTCAGCCTTGGGTATCCCGGTGCGCACCGGTCGACCGTCTTCGCGGCTGGTGCAATTGACCGTGCCATCAATGGCGCAGTCGGTTGCGTCGACTGCGGCGAAGGCCAGTTTTACCCAGGTTGTTCAGCTGCAGCCGATCGTGCCACCGTTGGCATCGTCGGTTAAAAAGGACAGCAAGTTGGCCAACAACTGGAAAACCAAGCCGGTTGCCGAGTTGACCGACGACGAAGTGATTGCGATGTCCGATAGCGAGTACATGAATGCCGCGCAATTGGCATTTTTCCGTCTCAAGCTGGTGACGCTCAAGAACGACATTCTCAATAATGCCGGTGAAACCACCGAGCATTTGCGTGAGGACACGGTGGTCGTGCCCGATCCGGCTGACCGCGCCACCATTGAAGAGGAGCACGCGCTGGAGTTGCGCACGCGCGACCGTGAGCGCAAGTTGCTGAAAAAAATCGAACAGTCGATTGACCTGATTGATAGCGGTGACTACGGCTATTGCGATGAAACTGGAGAGGCGATTGGTGTTGGCCGTTTGCTGGCTCGCCCGACCGCCACCTTGTCGCTGGAAGCGCAGCAACGCCGTGAACTGAAACAGAAGATGTTTGGGGATTGATGGGACGATTCAACGTGAATTGGCTAACGCACGGTCTTTATGGCAACGCAAGACAATAGTCCAGGCCTACTGTCCAAGGTAGCCAGGTTCGTTCGCAATCCGACCACTGATTGGGCTGACCTGGACAAGGTCGACTTGCCGCCGGGCGAGGTGTCGTCCAAGGATGCGCTCAAAAAAATGATTGAGCGCAAACGTTTTGACGATGCACAGCGCAAGCGTGAGTTTGATCAATTGCGCAAGTTGCGCCGTGCCTCGCCGGCGACTGCTCCGGTCCCTTCTGGACTTTCGTCCTTGTCGCCAGACTCATCGGAAACGGCTGAGCGCGCCACAACGCTTAAAAAGATCGATGAAATTGAAGCGCAAATGTCCAAGCAGTGGTGGAAAGGGCACCCGGGCGCAGCGCCATCTAAGCTTGCTGAAGTACAAAAAGATCCCGCCACGCTGAAGCCGGCGACTGGCCCCGAGGCAGGCGATAGCCAGGACACATTTGCCTCGACGATCAGCTTCAATTTGCACGCGGAGGCGGACAATGTGGCGACTCAAATTGGTGCCGTGCAAGCCAGCGATCTTCGGTTCGACCCCTCATACGGCCGATCGGCCATGCCGAACAATGATTTGTCAGCGCCTGGTGCGCCAGCGCTTGATGAGGCCCAGGACCCGCCTGATCCGACGCTTGAAGAGGCTGCCATCCGCTTTGCCAATGGCGATGACGCTGGTGCCGATGCCGTGCTGCAAGCCGCCTTGCTGGATCAGGCCGCCAGCCCAGCACTGGTGGAGGCCTGGGCTGGGGCTTTGTTTGATTTGTACCGGAGCACCGGGCAACCAAGCAATTTCGAGTCATTTGCGATTGATTACACACGCCGGTTTGGGCGTACTGCCCCGGCCTGGTTTTCGGTTCCTGAGCGGTTGGCCGGGCACCTTGCGTCAAAGGGCTTGTCAAACCAGTTGCAAGGCATCAGCCCTGCGCCCTTGGTTTGGACATGCCCGGCCGAACTCACGGTTCAGGCGCTTGCACAACTAGCTGCCTTTGTGTCACCTGATCAAGCCTTGAATCGTTTGAACTGGCACGCGCTGCAAAGCATCAACCCACAGGCCGGACTGGGGCTGGCAGAGCTGTTTGCGCGCTGGTGTAGTCAGCCGCTGACCTTGTATTTTGAAGGTGTTGAAGCGCTTGAGCTGTGCTTGCGCGCGGCCAGTCCGACCGGACAGCGACAAGTGCCGACCTACGGGTGGCAACTGCGCCTGGAGCTTTGTCGGATGATGCGCTGGCAAGATGAATTTGACATGGCTGCGCTTGATTTCTGCATCCTTTTTGAAGTGTCGCCACCGCCCTGGCAAGAGCCGCTTTGCCGTTTGTTGGCTGAGCCTGACGCGAACCTGCCAACAAGTTTGGTGACTTCAGCTCAGGCTGAGTTGGCTGGTGAGGTGCTGGGCGATGCCGAAGTCGCCCTGCTGCCGCTGAAGGATGCCTGCCAGGCCGGTGAACTGCTGGTGGTTTCGTGCTCGGATTTGATTCGGGTTGATTTTTCTGCCGCCGGCAGCATCCTCAACTGGGCGGCCAAGGTGCAGTCTTCCGGTGGTCAAATTGAAATGCACGATGTCTCACGTCTGGTGGCGGCTTTTTTCAATCTGGTCGGCATCAACGAACATGTGCGCGTGATCGCACGAACCAATTAAGAGAACTTTGCATTTATGGAACAATTTCACGGCACCACCATCATCAGCGTGCGACGCAAAACGCCTGAAGGCATGCAGGTGTCCATCGGTGGCGACGGCCAGGTTACCTTGGGCAACATCGTGGTCAAGGGCACGGCGCGCAAGGTGCGCAAGCTCTACCACGGCAAGGTGTTGGCCGGTTTTGCCGGGGCTACCGCGGATGCTTTCACGCTGTTTGAGCGTTTTGAGGCCAAGCTTGAAAAGCACCAGGGCCATTTGGTGCGGGCTGCTATTGAGCTCACCAAAGACTGGCGCACCGACCGCGTGCTGCGTCGTCTGGAGGCTATGCTGGCCGTGGCAGACCTCGACGCATCCCTCATCATCACCGGCAATGGCGATGTGCTGGAGCCCGAAAACGGCATTGTCACGATTGGCTCGGGTGGTGCCTATGCCCAAGCCAGCGCCATGGCGTTGCTCAACCACACAGACATGTCCGCGCACGATATCGTCAAGCGTTCGCTGGAAATTGCAGGCGAAATCTGCATCTATACCAACATGAACCACACGATTGAGAGTCTGTAATACTTTGTGGGACAGTCCAACAGTTACACGAAGTGAACTTTGCCCGGTCCCCAACACACTAGAACCATGTCAGCTTTAACTCCCCAACAAATCGTCGCAGAACTCGATCACCACATCGTCGGGCAAAACCAGGCCAAACGGGCCGTCGCCATTGCCTTGCGCAACCGCTGGCGGCGCCAGCAGGTCGCATCTGACCTGCGCAGTGAGATCACGCCAAAAAACATCCTGATGATTGGGCCAACCGGGGTGGGCAAGACCGAAATTGCGCGCCGTCTGGCGCGCCTCGCGGATGCACCCTTCATCAAGGTGGAGGCCACCAAGTTCACCGAGGTCGGCTATGTGGGCAAGGATGTTGATGCCATCATTCGTGACCTGGCTGATATTGCTGTCAAGCAAACCCGGCAGGCCGAAACCCAGAAAGTGCGCAGCCGGGCCGAAGATGCCGCTGAGGAACGTGTGCTGGACATCCTGATTCCAACGCCAAGGCAAGAATTTGGTGCGACATCGGCTCAGGAGCCCGAAAGCACGGCGCGCCAGACATTTCGCAATAAATTGCGTGAAGGTCAGCTCAGTGACCGCGAGATTGAAATTGATGTGGCGCAGGCCTCGCCGCAGCTGGAGATCATGGGCCCGGCCGGCATGGAGGAAATGACCGAGCAATTGCGTGGCATGTTTGGTCAAATGAATCAGAATAAAAAACAGGTCCGCAAGGTCAAAATCAGCGAGGCGCTCAAGCTGCTGGCAGATGAAGAAGCCGCCAAATTGGTGAATGAAGACGACATCAAGACCCAGGCGCTGCACATGCTTGAGCAAAACGGTATTGTTTTCATTGATGAAATTGACAAGGTCACGTCACGCTCCGAAGGCAGCGGTGCCGAGGTGTCGCGCCAGGGCGTGCAGCGTGACTTGCTGCCGCTGGTCGAGGGCACCACGGTATCGACCAAATATGGCATGGTTAAAACCGACCACATCTTGTTCATTGCGTCCGGCGCGTTTCATTTGAGCAAGCCCAGTGACTTGATTCCCGAGTTACAAGGGCGGTTTCCGATTCGGGTTGAGCTCAAATCGCTGACCGTCGAAGACTTTGTCGCCATACTGACGCAAACCACGGCCTCGCTGGTCAAGCAATACCAGGCACTCTTGGCCACCGAGCAAGTCACCATCGAGTTCTCCGATGAAGGCATCACGCGTCTGGCGCAAATTGCTTTTGATGTGAATGAGCGCACCGAAAACATTGGTGCACGAAGGCTCTCGACGGTGATGGAGCGTTTGCTTGATGATGTGAGCTTCAATGCCACCAACCTGGGTGGCCAAACGGTGCGGGTCGATGCCGCTTACGTCGATTCACGCTTGGCCGAACTCAGCAAGAACGAAGACCTGAGCCGCTACATCCTGTAATCCGGAGGCTTGGTTGGCGCGCACTTTGCGCCGGCTGCGGCGATTATTTACGCTATCACAAGAAAAGTTGGCTCCTCAAGCTTCACTTTCACAACCCACGCTAAGTGCTTCATTCAGAACGTTTTTTAATCGTTTTTTGCCTTAGAAGTTGCGCCTAAGTCGTTGATTTCATTGTAAAAATTTGTTGCATCGTCGTTTGCAAGCTTAGCTTTTGCTGATACAGTGCAAAAAAGTGCAATTAAGTGGTGGAAAGTGTCAATCCAACCTCATTTTTGTTCCAATCCACCAACGCAAGGTCTTCAGTCGTGTTTCAAGGGGCTTCCTCATTAAGTCTGGATGCAAAGGGTCGGCTATCTGTGCCAACCCGGCATCGTGACGTGTTAAGCGCCACGGCTGCAGGACAACTCACCATCACCAAACACCCGGACGGTTGCCTGATGGTGTTTGCCCGCCCCGAGTGGGAGAAATTTCGCGAACGTATTGCCAGTCTGCCGATGTCGGCGCATTGGCACAAGCGCATTTTTCTGGGCAATGCGATGGATGTCGAGATTGATGCCACCGGTCGTGTGCTGGTGTCCCCCGAGTTGCGTGCTGGCGCTGGCATTACCAAAGATGCGATGTTGCTGGGCATGGGTAGCTACTTTGAGCTGTGGGACAAAGCCACTTATGACGCGAAGGAAGCTCAGGCGATGCAGGAGGGCATGCCTGATGTCTTCAAGGACTTCTCTTTCTGAAGGCTGGCGGTGGAAACTTCATGGACTCACACCACCGTGTTGTTGGGCGAGGCGGTCGACGCTTTACTCGCAACAGCACCTGACGCCCCGGCCCTGCCTGCGCAGGTTTATGTCGATGCCACCTTTGGCCGGGGTGGTCATAGCCGCTTGATCTTGTCGAAGTTGCCGCCGGATGCCAAGCTGATCGCCTTTGACAAAGATCTTGATGCGCTGGCTGAGGCGGCCACCATCAATGACCCCCGGTTTTCCATTCGGCATCAGGGTTTTCGTCGTCTGGGTGAGTTGCCCAAAGCCAGTGTGGCGGGCGTGCTGCTTGATTTGGGCATCAGCTCGCCGCAGGTAGACAACCCGGCCCGTGGCTTTAGTTTTCGGTACGACGCGCCATTGGACATGCGCATGGACACCACACAAGGTCAAACTGTGGCGCAGTGGCTTGCGCACGCAGAGGTTGATCAAATTCAGGAGGTGATACGTGAATATGGTGAAGAACGGTTTGCTGGCCCCATTGCAAAGGCGATTGTTGCGCGCCGACAGGCTCGGGGCCACCTTGTCTCCACCGCTGAATTGGCCCAGCTCGTGGCTGACACGGTCAAAACCCGCGAGCCGGGCCAGAACCCTGCAACGCGCACATTTCAGGCTTTTCGGATTTTCATCAATGCCGAGCTTGAAGAGCTGCAACAGGCGCTGACCGGCGCGCTGGCGGTATTGCAGCCGGGTGGGCGACTGGTGGTGATCAGCTTTCATTCGCTTGAGGACCGCATCGTCAAGCAGTTCATTGCCAAGCACTCGCGCGAGGTGTTTGACCGGCGCGCACCCTTTGCGGCGCCGCAGGTGATGGCTCTCAATGCGCTGGGACGCAGCCGCCCCAGTGCCGCCGAGGTGGCCGGCAATCCACGTTCGCGCAGTGCCATCATGCGGGTGGCTGAGCGCACCGCCGCTGACCTTGGAGCAGCAGCATGATGCGCCTGAACCTGGTGCTGGTGTTGGGGGTGGTGCTCAGTGCACTGTATCTCGTCAATGTTCAATATGAGTCGCGTCGCCTGTTTTCCGAGCTGGATCGTTCGCAGACTCAAGCGCACAAACTGGCCACAGAAAACGAGCGCCTGCAGGTTGAAAAACGCGCTCAGGCGACCTCGGCGCGGGTTGAAAAACTGGCTAAATTGCGCCTGCAAATGCGTGCAGCAACGCCCGCCATCACCACCTATGTGGCCTATTCCAGCGCTGCTGCACAAGCGCCGGGTGAGTCGGCGGTGGCTGGCAACGCCCTGAGCGGACGGGTGCAATGAGTCGCAGCATTGCCTATACCTCCAGCCCCTTGCTGGCCAGTCCGACACCGGTCTGGCGCAGCAAGTTCATTGTGGCGGCGATTGCGCTGGCGTTTGCCGGGTTGGCCGGTCGGGCGGTCTATATCCAGGTGATTGCCAACGATTTTTTCCAGCGGCAGGGCGAGGTGCGCTTTGTCCGCACGCTGGCACTGCCCGCCAGCCGGGGGCGCATTCTGGACCGCAACGGCATCATTCTGGCATCCAGCATTCCGGTGCCCAGCATCTGGGCTATTCCGGAAGATGTTGAGCGGGACCCGGTCAACCTGTCAAAGTTGGCGAAACTGCTGGAGATGTCGGTGGCCGACTTGAACAAAAAGCTGGCAGATGAAGACAAGACCTTTGTCTGGCTCAAACGCCAGGTTGATGAGTCGGTCGGCAACGCCATTACGGCACTCGACATGAAGGGCATCTACCAGCGCAAAGAATACAAGCGCCAGTACCCCGAGGGCGAAGCGGCGGCCCACGTGGTGGGCTTTACCAATGTTGAAGACAAGGGCCAGGAAGGCATTGAGTTGACTTTCAACAAAGAGCTCGGCGGGCGCAATGGCTCGCGGCGTGTCATCAAGGACCGCATGGGCCGTGTGGTCGAAGACATCGGCGACCAGATTGCGCCGGTGGACGGCCGCGATCTGCAACTCAGCATCGACAGCAAGGTGCAGTTTTTTGCCTATCAGAGCATCAAGGAAGCGGTGCTCAAGCACAAGGCCAAAGCCGGCAGCGTGGTGGTGCTGGATGTTCAGACCGGTGAGGTGCTGGCACTGGCCAATTACCCCAGTTATGTACCGGACAAGCGGCAAAACCTCAGTGGTGCCCAATTGCGTAACCGGGTGCTGACGGACAGTTTTGAGCCCGGCTCGACCATGAAGCCTTTTGTCATTGGGCTGGCCCTCAACACCGGACGGGTGACGCCCGAAACCCAGATTCAGACCGCGCCAGGCCGATTGACGATCGGCAACGCAACCATCTCTGACTCGCACGCGCACGGCGTGCTGACGGTCAATGAGGTGATCCAGAAGTCCAGCAACGTCGGCACGACCAAGATCGCCCTGTCGATGCCGGCGCGTGAGATGTGGGAGATGTACAGCAGTGTTGGCTTCGGGCAAAAACCCGTGGTGCCATTCCCGGGTGCTGTCAGTGGGCGGCTGCGTCCCTATAAAAGTTGGCGGCCGATTGAGCAAGCCACCATGAGTTATGGCTACGGACTGTCAGTCAGTTTGATGCAGTTGGCCCATGCGTACACCATCTTCGGGCGCGACGGCGACCTGGTTCCTATCTCAATGATGAAAGTGCCAGGTCCAGTGCCAGGCCAAGCGGTTTTCAAGAGCAAGGTCGCGCAACAGGTGCGCTATATGTTGCATCTGGTCGTCGGGCCAGGCGGCACGGCGCAAAAAGCCCAGACCATGGGCTACTCGGTCGGAGGTAAAACCGGCACCGCCAACAAACAGGAAGGGCGTGGCTACGCTGCCAAAAAATACCGGGG
Source organism: Burkholderiales bacterium (assembly GCA_038207855.1). Taxonomy (GTDB): domain Bacteria; phylum Pseudomonadota; class Gammaproteobacteria; order Burkholderiales; family Burkholderiaceae_C; genus Rhodoferax. The sequence continues at coordinate 5,475 of JBBQZI010000008.1, read as the reverse complement.
TGTCTTCGCTGGCCTGGCACCGATCGATGCACCGCGTATTTCGGTAGCCGTGATGATTGATGAGCCGACCAATGGCCAGTATTTTGGCGGTGATGTGGCCGCGCCCGTGTTCAGTCAGACCGTGCAGCAAACCCTCAAGGTGCTGGGCATTGCGCCCGACATGACGGTCAAGCCGCAAATCGTCACCGATGCGGTCGAGGAGAGCTTCTGATGCAGCCGTTGTACACCGCCTCTGAAGCCGCCCAATGGCTGCGCGGCCGGGTGACCGGCAGCTTGCGGACCGACAGCCGCGCCGTGCAGCCGGGTGATGGTTTTTTGGCCTGGCCCGGTGCGGCAACCGATGCGCGCGCCCACGTAACCGCTGCGCTTGGCGCGGGTGCAGCGGCCTGCCTGGTTGAGCAAGACGGGGTGGGTGTTTTTGGCCTGACCGATGCGCGCATTGCCAGCTACAGCGGGCTCAAGGCGGCCAGTGGCCCGATTGCCAGCGCGTATTTTGGTGACCCCAGCGAGAAGCTTTTGGTGCTGGCGGTGACCGGCACCAATGGCAAAACTTCCAGCGCCTGGTGGCTCGCGCAGGCACTATCAAATTTGAAGCTTGTTGCGCCCATTCCATGCGGGGTAGTGGGCACTTTGGGCATTGGTGTGCCGCCTGCGTTGGTCAGCACCGGCCTGACCACGCCGGACCCGGTAGCGCTGCAAGACGCCTTTGCCCAGTTTGCCGCCAATGGCATACAGGCCTGCGCCGTTGAGGCCTCGTCGATCGGCATTGAAGAGCAGCGGCTGGCCGGCACACGCATTCACACGGCCGTGTTTACCAATCTGACGCAAGACCACCTGGACTACCACGGCAGCATGCTGGCCTATGGGCGCGCCAAAACCAGCTTGTTTGGCTGGGCTGGCCTGCGCGCTGCGGTGATCAATGTGGATGATGCATTTGGTGCCGATTTGGCGGCAGACGTGGCTTTGCGTACCGGCACTCTCGCGCTGGACCTCTGGACGGTGTCCATGAAACCCGCCAATATAAACAGCGCGCGCCTGCAGGCGCAGCACATTACGCATGACAACCAGGGCATGCAGTTCACGGTGGTTGAGGGCAATCAGCAGTTGCTGCTGGCGACCCAATTGATTGGTGCCTACAACGTGGCTAACTTGCTGGGGGTGATCGCCACCATGCGCGCCATCGGTGTACCGCTGGTCGCAGCCGTTCAGGCTTGTGCTGCCTTGACTGCGGTGCCCGGCCGTATGGCGTGTGTCAGTGTGCCGGACAAGCCGCTGGTGGCAGTCGATTACGCCCACACACCCGATGCGCTGGCCAAGGCGCTCGATGCCCTCAAGCCGCTGGCGCAGCGGCGTGGCGGTCAGCTCTGGTGTGTGTTCGGTTGCGGCGGAGACCGTGATACCAGCAAACGCCCGCTGATGGGCGCGATTGCTGCCAAACATGCCGATCGGGTGGTGCTCACCAGTGACAACCCGCGCAGTGAATCGGCCGATGCCATCATCAGTCAAATCTTGCTGGGCTTGGTGGGCGTGCCAGGCGTGGTGGTGGAGCCTGACCGTGCCCGTGCCATTGCGCAGACTTTGCAGCAAGCGCAACCCGCTGATGTGCTGCTGCTGGCAGGCAAGGGCCATGAGGACTATCAGGAAATTGCCGGTCAACGGCTGCCGTTCTCGGATCTTGAGCAGGTAAAAAGTGCCATGGGCTTAACCGCCGACCGCACTGCGCCAAAGGTAATGCCATGATAGCCATCATGACGCTCGGGCAAGCAGCCCAATGGCTGGAAGATGCGCATTGGGTCGGCGATGGGTCTGATCGCAACATCGCGATTAGCCGCGTGCACACCGACACCCGCAGCATCCAGCCGGGTGATTTGTTTGTCGCGCTGCGCGGCGATCGCTTTGATGCCAATGACTTTTTGGCTGAGGCTCGGGCCAAAGGGGCGCTAGCCGCCATCTGCCAAGGTGACACGGCTGCGGCCAAGCTGGTGCAAGCCGGACTGCCGGGTTGGGTGGTGCGCGATGCCAGGCAGGCACTGGCGCAGCTGGCCATCCACTACCGCGCCCAGTTCTCGCTGCCACTGATCGCCGTGACCGGCAGCAATGGCAAGACCACGGTGACCCAGATGATCGCCAGCATCTTGCGTGCGTACCAGGGCGAACAGACGCTAGCCACCCAGGGCAACCTCAATAACGAGATTGGCGTGCCGCTGACCGTGCTGCGCCTGAGCCCGGCCCACCAACTGGCGGTGGTCGAACTCGGCATGAACCATCCCGGTGAAATCGCCGCGCTGGCAGCCATTGCGCAGCCCACGGTGGCGCTGGTCAATAACGCCCAGCGCGAGCATCTGGAATTCATGCAGACGGTTGATGCAGTGGCGCAGGAAAATGGTTCAGTGATCGATGCTTTGCCGCCTGATGGGGTGGCGGTATACCCGGCTGATGATGTCTACAGCGACCTGTGGGCAACCCTGGCCGGTAGCCGGCGCACGCTGCGTTTTGCCGCCACGGCGCAGCCCGAAGCGGATGTATTTGCCGTCAAGGCAGACTGGTCTGATGCCGCTTGGCAAGTGACCGCCGCGACGCCTGCTGGTGACTTGCATTACGCCTTGCACATCGCCGGTGCGCACAACGTCAAAAATTCGCTGGCCGCCGTCAGTTGCGCGCTGGCCGCCGGTGTGCCGTTGCTGGCCATTGCGCAAGGGCTGGCCGCGTTCGAGCCGGTCAAGGGCCGCAGTCGTGCGCTGCTGCTGCACCTCAATGGCCGGGCCATCACGCTGGTGGACGATACTTACAACGCCAATCCCGATTCCGTGCGCGCCGCCATTGATGTGCTGGCCGCTTTGCCGGGTCCACGTCTGCTGGTGTTGGGTGACATGGGTGAGGTCGGTGACCAAGGGCCCGCCTTTCACGCGGAAGCCGGCCGCTATGCGCAGCAAAAAAATATAGAAAAACTGCTCTGCACCGGCGTGCAGTCTGCGCAAGCAGCTATGCATTTTGAAGCGTCCGTGCATCTGGACGACATGGATGCGGTGATCAGCGCTGTGCTGGCAGAGCTGCCTGGCGTAGCCAGTGTGCTGGTCAAAGGCTCGCGCTTCATGAAGATGGAGCGCGTTGTGCAAGCGATTGAGGCCCGCGCCGACAAAACAGGAGGCGCTGCATGCTGATCTGGCTGGCCCAATGGCTGCAAACGCTGTCGCCCGAGCTCGGGTTTTTGCGCGTCTTTCAATACCAGACCTTCCGCGCTGTGATGGCCGCCATGACGGCCCTGTTGATGGGTCTCGCTGCTGGCCCCTGGGTGATTCGCTACCTTGCTGAGTTGAAAATTGGCCAGCCGATTCGCGGCTACGGCATGGAGTCGCACCTGAGCAAAAGCGGTACACCGACCATGGGTGGCGTGTTGATTTTGCTGTGCATCACCCTGTCCACCTTGCTGTGGTTCGACTGGAGCAACCGTTTCGTCTGGATCGTGCTGCTGGTCATGCTGGGTTTTGGTGCCATTGGCTGGAGCGACGACTGGCGCAAGGTCGTCAACAAAGACCCCGAGGGCATGCCTTCGCGCGAGAAGTACTTGTGGCAATCGCTGATCGGTTTGGTGGCCGCCTTGTACCTGGTGTTCTCGATTTCTGAAAATTCAAACTACCGGGTGCTGGAGCTGTTCTTCACCTGGGTGCAGTCGGGCTTTGACTTGAGCCTGCCGCCCAAAGCCGGCTTGATGCTGCCGTTCTTCAAGCAAGTCAGCTACCCGCTGGGCGTGTTGGGCTTTGTGTTGCTGAGCTATCTGGTGATCGTGGGCTCCAGCAACGCGGTGAACCTGACCGATGGATTGGACGGCTTGGCCATCATGCCAGTGGTCATGGTCGGGGCCTGTCTGGGTGTATTTGCCTACGTGACGGGCAATGTGGTGTTTTCCCGCTACCTGTTCTTGCCGCACATTCCCGGCGCTGGCGAGTTGATGATTTTCTGCTCCGCCATGGCCGGTGCCGGCTTGGCGTTTTTGTGGTTCAACACCCACCCGGCGCAGGTCTTCATGGGCGATGTGGGCGCGCTGGCGCTGGGCGGTGCCCTGGGCACCATTGCGGTGATCGTGCGTCAAGAGATTGTGCTGGCCATCATGGGCGGAGTTTTTGTCGCCGAAGCATTGTCGGTGATGCTGCAGGTGATGTATTTCAAGTACACCAAAAAGCGCTTTGGCACGGGTCGGCGCATTTTGAAGATGGCTCCCTTGCACCACCATTTTGAGAAAAGTGGCTGGAAAGAAACGCAAGTCGTGGTGCGCTTCTGGATCATCACCATGCTGCTGTGCCTGGTGGGGCTGTCGACTTTGAAGCTGAGGTAAGCATGAACCGCTTGCAAAACCAGCACGTTCTGATCCTCGGCCTGGGTGCGTCCGGCCTGGCGATGGCGCGTTGGTGTGCGCGCTGCGGGGCCACGGTGACCGTGGCCGACACCCGTGCCGTGCCGCCGCAACTGGCTGCGCTGCAGCGCGACGTGCCGTCTGCCCGCTTTGTCGGCGGCGCGCTGGATGCGACCCTGTTGCAAGATGATGTGTCAGCCGTGTTCAAAAGTCCAGGCCTGAGTCCATTCGAAGTTGCTATTATTTTAGAAGCTACTCACGCAAGTGGCATAAGGGCTACAGGCGAATTAGGCTTGTATTCTGAGGCGCTGGCTGCGTTGCAGGCCGAGCGTGGCTACCAGCCCAAAGTGCTGGCCATTAGCGGCACCAATGGCAAGACCACAGTGACGGCGCTTGCCGGGCAACTGGTCGAGCGGGCTGGCAAAAGCGTCGCGGTGGCCGGCAACATTGGCCCGACGCTGCTTGACACCCTGGCGCAGCATCTGGATGCCAACACGCTGCCCGAGGTCTGGGTGCTGGAGTTGTCCAGTTTTCAGCTCGATGGCGCGTCCGGTTTCGAGCCGACCGCCGGTGCTGTACTCAACATCACACAAGACCACCTCGATTGGCACGGCTCCATGGCGGCGTACGTCAAGGCCAAAACCGCCGTGTTTGGCGCGCAAGGCTTGATGATTCTCAACCGCGAAGACCCGGCTGTGATGGCGATGTTGAGCGTCGCCGGGCCGCCCCAAGGCGCGAAGGCCCCCAAGGGGGGCAGCGCAGCACATGCAATGGCAAGCGTGGGGGCAAACCAGCCTCCGCAGCCTGTGAAAGTAAAACTGCAACGCCCGCAGCAACGGGCTTACGTCACCTTTGGCGGCGACATGCCGCAGCGCCCGGGCGACTATGGCATTGAGCAGGTCAATGGCATGAGCTGGCTGGTGCGAGCGCTTGAAGCCGACGAAACCAAGCGCAAGCGCAGTGAAGAGGCCGAAGAACTCTATTTTCAGCGCCTGATGCCCGCTGATGCGCTGCGCATCCGGGGTCGCCACAACGCCATCAATGCACTGGCAGCGTTGGCGCTGGCCAGCAGTGCCGGCTGCGCCCTTGGCCCCATGCTCTATGGTCTGCGTGAATACCGGGGC
>JBBQZI010000007.1:0-32281 GCA_038207855.1 Burkholderiales bacterium | reverse complement strand
AATGTTGACCAAGGCACCATCAACCAGCAGTTTGATGAGCTATTGGGCTACACCCGGTTTCACTTCAAGGCAGAGCACGAACTCATGACGCTTTATAACTACCCGCGCCAGTCTGCCCATGCCCGGGAACACGCCCGCTTGCTGGCGGAGGTCGCGCTATTCAAAGACCGCCTGTCTGCAGGCGGCGACTTGCTGGTGCTGCAGTCGCTCAAGGACTGGCTGATGCACCACATCCTGACGGAGGACAAGCCGCTGGGCGTGTTTCTCAGCAGTGCAGAAGTCAAAAAGCAGCGCCAGTCGATTGGCTCCTGAGGCACCTAAGATCTGCTATTTAATAAATATCTTTTTACGCACTATTGACGTGGGCTAGGGCTGCCCTGTACCCAAAACTTTCGTCACCCTGAGCTTTCTGCGCCCCAATACACAAGATGTGCAGGTAGAGGTGTAGCCTTGCCACATCAACTGATAACCAGGAGGGGATCATTGGCGCGTCCCAGGTAGCCGCCGAGTTGCGACCATGCGCACGGCTTGCCCAAGCAGGACTGGCTCGGCGAGTCTTTTTTTAACAAGTGCCTTGAGAACCTCCATCTCGATATCCGAGAACAACACTTCGGCAGGCATTTGCGGACACGCCGTCCCAGCAAAGCCAGCAGCATGATGCGCCAAGCGATGACCAACTTGATGGCGATGGCGCGTTTGAGCCGCTTGGCGGTTTTGTGTTGGAGTTTTTCAATCTTGCAGCCACTCTTGGGCACCCGATGCCAATCCTCGATACGCCAGCGCAGGCAGTACCAACGCAGAACGTGCTGCACCTGCTCAGGCGTCGATACATCGCATGAGCTCAGCAAAAACCACTCTACCGGATCATCAGACGCATCAGGCGTGAGGTTCCACGAGACGACTGGACTGGATGATGCTGCAATTTCTCTGGTACAGGCCAACGTGCGCAAACGCGACTTGCGCGCCTTCGTGGCACACGGTCACATTGAGGCCTGTGACGTCAAAGACATGGCAGGCTACGCCCACGATGGTGGATTTTCTGTCGACGCCGGGATGCTTATCGAAGCCACCGACCGCGCTGGACTGTAGCGCCTGCGCCCATCGCTTGCTTGTCAGTGTCGCCATCGGCTGCAATAGTTGTACTGCAGTCCTAGAACGTTGTTGTTCCTTTGCAAGCAATAGACGCTTTGACCATGTTTCAAGTCAAAAGTAAATGACAGCACTGCCAGTAGTTAACCGCCACGTTGGTCAACATACGGTTTGTTGAAACACTCTTGCAAGCATGAAGCAGCCTTGTTTGAAGCGATGAATTTGTCAGGTGCATATTCCGTTTCATCGTGCCCGTCCAGCCATCTAGGTCACGAAAACGTATGGCTGGCGCAGTGCATGCAGCGGCATCTCAAACTGGGCAACGTGTTCGTCCGCAGTTGATCGTTACCCTTCATCTTTCCAAACCGAATCGCAGTGCCAGGGTTTAAGCCAGCTCGGCCAGCAGTTCAGCGTAAAACCTGATCAGTTTCAGCAGGCTTTACGCTAGCTCCGCTAAACCGGTATGTTTGCCATCCTACGAATCATCATCTTTCAATTAGCCGAGACAAAAGATTTCAATTGGCCGACTATAAACATTACACTTAGCCGATGCTGAATTTGCCAATTTCGCCCCTTGCACCAACGTTACCCCGCTTGGCAGAGGCCAATTTGCGAGCCAGTTTGGCAGACACCCCGGTGGTCTTGCTCCAAGGCCCCAGGCAATGCGGCAAAACCACACTGGCGCGCGCCGTGGCAGAGCCAATGGGCTACAACTACCTGAGTTTTGATGACGACAACCTGGTGCGCGCCGCACGCGCTGACCCCCTGGGTTTTGTCACCGACCTACCGCCCCGCATGGTGTTGGACGAGGTTCAGCGGGTGCCCGAAATTTTCACTTCCCTCAAGCTGGTGGTGGACCGCGACCGCCAGCCAGGGCGATTTTTATTGACCGGGTCGGCTGACGTTTTGTTGTTGCCCAAACTGGCCGATTCAATGGCCGGGCGCCTGGAAGTGATCCGCCTGCACCCGCTGGCGCAAGCCGAACTGTGCCAGCAGGCAGCGCATTTTTTGCCGCAACTGTTTGCTGCTGATTTCGGTGTGATGCTAGGTCAGCGCATGGGTCTTGAATTGGCCGAGCGGGTGGCAGCGGGTGGGTACCCGGCGGCACTCATGCGCCAGCCGTCGCGCAGGCGCGCCTGGTATCAGGCCTATGTGCAAACACTGGTTCAGCGTGACGTGCGTGATCTGGCGCGCATTGCGGCGTTGGAGGTGATGCCGCGTTTGCTGGAACTGGCTGCAGGCCAGACGGCGCATCTGTTCAATGTGAGTGAGTTGGCCAGCCCCTTTGGTTTGAGTCGCCCGACCGTGCATGATTACCTGATCTTGTTGGAGCGGGTGTTTCTGGTTGATGTGTTGCCGCCGTGGCACCTCAAACAGATCAGCCGCTTGGTCAAAACGCCCAAACTTCATTTGGGCGACACCGGGCTGGCTTGCGCGTTGTTGCGCGTCAATGCCGCTGAGCTGCATGCCAACCGGGCGCTGCTGGGCCAGTTGCTGGAGACTTTCGTGTTTCAGGAGTTGCGTCGACAAGCCAGTGCCGACACTGATTCAGTGGCGTTCTACCACTTTCGCAGTCGGGATGACCATGAGGTCGATATCGTGCTGGAGCAGGGCACACGCCTGGCTGGCATCGAGGTCAAAGCCTCTGGCACCGTACGCACCGAGGATTTTCGGGGTCTGCGCAAGTTGCAGGAAATCGCCGGGGAGCGCTTTGCCTGCGGCGTGGTGTTGTACGACGGCGAGGCCAGCGTGCCCTTTGGGCCGAAGTTGTTTGCGCTGCCGGTTTCGTGTTTATGGACCGGTCAAACGGTCCCCAGTGCATAGACAATTGCCCCGTGCTGAAAATCTTCACCATCACATTCCCTTTCTTCGCGCTGGTGCTGGCCGGCTACTTGGCCGCGCGCAGGCGCATGTTGCCGCTTGAAGCGATTCCCGGGCTCAACGGTTTTGTGCTGTTTTTTGCCCTGCCGTGCATGCTGTACCGCTTTGGTGCGGATACGCCCATTGCCCAGTTGCTTGACCCCGGTGCGCTCATCACCTGGCTTCTGTGCGCGCTGATCATGGTGGGCTTCACGGTTGCCACCAGCCTCAATACACGTATTGGTTGGAACGATGCCTCTTTTGGGGCGCTGGTGGCGGCGTTTCCCAACTCGGGCTTCATGGGCGTACCACTGCTGGTGGCGTTGCTGGGTGCGCAGTCTGCCGGGCCGGTGATTTTGACGATGGTGATCGACATGATCGTCACCACCTCGTTGTGCATTGCGCTCTCAAGGCTGGACGGTGCCGATGATCATGGTGCCGCCAAGGCGCTTAAAAACGCCCTGAAAGGCGTGCTGGCCAACCCGATGCCGTGGGCGATTCTGCTGGGCGCGCTGGTGTCGGTGCTGGGCCTTGAGTTGCCCAAGCCGGTGACGCAAACGGTTGGCTTGTTGGCCGATGCGGCCTCGCCGGTGGCGCTGTTTACCATTGGTGCGGTGTTGGCACGCTCGCAACTATTGGCCGCTGCCGGGCATACGCCGGCACCGCGGCTGATGGACTATTTGCCAGTGGCTTTGCTCAAGCTGTTTTTGCACCCGCTGCTGGTGCTGCTGGTCGGTGCCGCGTTGATCAGTCTGGGTGTGCCCCTGGCGCGGTTTGCCCTGACGGTGATGGTGCTGGTTGCCGCACTGCCCAGTGCCAGCAATGTGTCGCTGCTGGCGGAGCGCTTTGGTGCCGACAACGGGCGCATTGCGCGCATTATTCTGGTGTCGACGGCGGCAGCATTTGTGACGTTTTCGCTGGCGGTTGCGTTGATGACCTGAGGCGTTTGGGCAAGGGCCAAATCCAGCAATTATTGACTTTAATCAATCTGTAATTATTCTTTAAGCATCTAATCTTGCCTGTGAAAAGTTGGATTGATGAGCGGTTGGACCGCTTTGTTGTTTGAGGGATTTACATGTCTTCTTGGTTCTTGTATGCCGCGTTTGCGGGGATGGTGCTGCTGGCTACTACGGCAGTTTTTTTCTTCACCTTGACACGCGGGGCCTTGCTGATGCGCGGCGCGCTGGGTCGCTTGCAGCACGATGCCGCCCACGTGTACCCGATCTATTCCAATATGCGCCTGATCCGGCTGGTTGATTACCAGCCTGTGATCTCGGCTATTTTGTTGTTTCAATACAGCCGCCTGGTGTCGATGATCACCCACGGCCTGAACAAGTCCGATTTGCACGACAAGCAAGTGCTGATCACCTCGTGTGCCTTTGGCAATGTGATGCCTCGGGTGGTCAAGGCGGCGGTTGATTCCGGTGCCAAAAAAGTGCTGGTCACCGACATCATCCAGAATGAGCTCGACCATGCCCAGGGTAAGTTGAGCGACTACGCCGACAAAACACAGTATCTGGTGGACAACGCCACTGCCTTGAGTCATGTGGCCGATGCCTCAGTCGATGCCAACGTGATGTTTTTCTTGCTGCATGAGCTGCCGCACCACCTCAAGGTACAAGCCTTGTCCGAAGCCACCCGCGTGCTGGCACCCGGCGGCAAACTTTACCTGGCAGAGTTTCACCGGCCCCGCGTCTGGGTGCTGCGCGCCCTGAGCTGGACTTATTTCAAGGTGTTCGAGCCTTATGGCCTGGCGCTTTGGGATACCCATGACCCGGTTTTGCAACTGCAAGCCATGCCTGGCTTCAGCGTGCAGCGGCGCGATGTGTTCTTTGGCAACTTCCAGGTGATTGTGGCCACCAAGCCGCTGTCACCAGGAAACTGAAGCCACTGCGATTCAGATCAGCAGCGGATCGACATCGATGGCCCAGCGCAGCAGGCCCTTGCACTCGGGCTGAGTGCGGCTGGCGTGCAGCGTGTCTTGCCAGGCGCTCAAAAAACGCTGCAGGGCAGCACGCGACGGACTTTCGATCAGCATCTGGGCGCGTTCGATATTGGCGACGCGCTGGATGCTCATCGGCACCGATGGATACAGTGTGATATGTGGCAAAAGCTGTGCGGCCCCGGGTAAATCGGCGCTGGCCTGGCTGGCTGAATTCAAAAAAGCCTGCGCTGCCTCTTGCGTGCGCGCTTCGGCCCGCACCAGCGCCTGAAAACTGAAGGGTGGCATACCGGCTTGCTGGCGCTCCACCAGTTGCGATTGGGCAAACGCCGGGTAGTCATGGGCTTTGAGCGCCTCATACAGCGGGTGCGTTGGGTAGCTGGTTTGCACCCACATCTCACTTTGCCCGGCTTGACTGGCGTCGCGACCAGCCCGGCCAGCCGCTTGCATCAGCAGGCTAAAGAGCCGCTCGGGGGCGCGAAAGTCACTTGAAAACAGCGCGCCATCGGGGTTGACAGCCGCCACCAGCGTGATACGGCGAAAGTCATGACCCTTGGCAATCATTTGCGTGCCAACCAGTACATCGACCTCGCCTGAGTGCACCTGCGCCAGTTGTGATTCGAGCGCGCCCTTGAGTCGCGTGGTGTCTGCATCAATGCGGGCGATGTTGACGACGGTGCCATCGGGCCGTTTGATGTCGGCCAGCAGTTGCGCCAACTGTTCTTCGAGCTGCTCGGTGCCACGCCCCATCGGCGTGATGTCGGGGTTGCCGCAGTCCGGGCAGGCGCGCGGCACGCGCTCGGCAAAGCCGCAATGGTGGCAGCGCAGCGTGCGGTCAATTTTGTGATAAACGCGGTAGGCGCTGCAGTGTGGGCAGCTGCTTTTCCAGTCGCAGTCGCTGCAGGTCAGCACCGGGGCGTAACCGCGCCGATTCAAAAACACCATGCTTTGCTCGCCGCGCGCAATGCGCTGGGCAATCGCCGCCAGCAGCGGTGGCGCGATCACGCAGCCTTTGGGCTGGTGGTTCATGTCGACCCGGCGCACCAGCGGGAGCACGGCGTTGGCCCCGATGCGACTGGGCATTTCCAGGCGCAGGTAGCGGCCACCATCACAGGCGGGGCGGCTGTGGTACCAGCTTTCCAGCGACGGTGTGGCGGAGCCCAACAGCACTTTGGCGTTCTCTAGACGACCACGGTAGACCGCCAGGTCACGCGCCGAATAGCGCGCGCCTTCATGGCTTTTGTAGCTCGGGTCGTGCTCTTCATCGACCACGATCAGTTTCAGGTGTGGCATGGAGGCAAACACCGCCATGCGGGTGCCCAGCACGATGCGCGCAGCGCCACTGTGCGCCGCCAACCAGCTTTTCAGACGCTGCGCCGGGGTCATGCCGCTGTGCAGCGAGACCACGGCATCGTCACCGTATTGCGCATTAAAACGGGCTTTGAAGCGCGCTTCAAGCTGCGGGGTCAGGTTGATCTCGGGCACCATCACCAGCGCCTGTGCGTTGGGCGACGCGTGCAGCAGGTCGGCGGTGCAGCGCATGAAGACTTCGGTCTTGCCGCTGCCGGTGGCACCAAACAGCAAAAAAGGCCCTGTTTGTGCATGAAATTGGTCAATAGCCCTTGTCTGCTCTGCGGTAAGCACTACAGATTCAATAGCATTTTCGGTGCTTGATGGTGGTGCCGCATCGCCGCGTTCCACTTCGCCACCCGATGCGCCGGCATGCTTTTTTAACCGGCGGGCCAGTTGCACACTGCTCAAATCGCGCAGTTGCGGTGGCAGGGCGGCCAATGCCACTTCACCGGCTGAGCGCTGGTAGTAGTTGGCGGCAAAGGTGATGAGCGCGCGCCAGGCCGGTGTCAGCGGTGCCAGGGCATCCAGCGCCGCGGCAATCGGGCGCAATTTGGCCGGGTCAAGCGGCGCAGGCCGTTCGCCCTGCGGGCCCATCGCCGGCGGGCTGGCATCCCACACCACGCCCAGCAGCTCGCGTTGACCCAGCGGAACCCGCACCAGCGTGCCAGCCGGCCAAGGTTGATCGCTCACATAGGTCAGCGCACCGGCCATCTGGCTGTAGGCCGGGGTGTGCAGCAGCACCTGAATCTGGGTTGTCATTCGCAGGTCAATTAGAGTGGCTTATTCATGTGAAGTTTTGAATAAGGCGTTAAGTTGTTGATTCTTTAAGCTTTTATGAGTCATCCCAGTTTTCTGTGGATAACTTTGTGGATAGCTTGCCAAAAGGGACCGCGAAGCCTTGCAAATCAAGGCTTTTGTTAGCCTGCCCAAAAAAGATGCAAATTTTAAAGCCTATGAAAATCAACAACTTACGACCGCTATGGGTTTGGTAGCAATCGCGCAATCTCTGTCGACTAAAAATGTAGCCAAGCCCCAAATTTGTGCATAAGTCACAAATTTATTTGTCGATGAATGGCTGAAACCGACAAAAAAAGTGCTAGCGCTATGGGCGTATTGCCAGGTCAGCTTGCCGCGCGCATTTGCCGTGACTGGCTGTGCACCGCTTGCACCAGGGTGGCCACGTGCTCGGGCGGTGTGAACTGGCTGATGCCGTGACCCAGGTTGAAGATGTGGGTTGGCCCCTCGCCGGCACCGGTGTGCGGTGTGCCAAAGGCGTTGAGTACCTTGGCCACCTCCGCCTCGATCTGGGCAGCGGGCGCAAACAGCACATTGGGGTCCAGGTTGCCTTGCAAGGCCTTGCTGCCGCCAACTTGCGCGCGCGCCTTGCTCAGGTTGGCGGTCCAGTCCAGGCCCAGCACATTGCAGTCGAGCTGCGCCATTTCATCGAGCCACAGGCCACCGCCCTTGGTGAACACAATGCTTGGAATGCGCGCGCCGTTGTATTCTTTGTGCAGTTGCGACAGCACCCGGCGGGTGTAGGCCAGACTGAACTCCTGGAACGCGCCGTCGGCCAGCACGCCACCCCAGCTGTCAAAAATCATTACCGCTTGGGCACCGGCTTCAATTTGTGCATTCAGGTAGAGCGCGACCGCATCGGCGTTGGTTTGCAAAATCTTGTGCATCAGGTCAGGGCGGCTGTACAGCATGGTTTTGACCAGCCGGTAGTCGTCCGAGCCACCGCCTTCAACCATGTAGCAAGCCAGCGTCCAGGGGCTGCCCGAAAAGCCGATCAGCGGCACTCGGCCATTGAGGGCTTTGCGGATCGAGGTCACGGCATCAAACACATAGCGCAATTTGGCCATGTCCGGAACTTCAAGTTTGACCACAGCCGCTTCGTCGCGCAATGGGTGGGCAAACTTCGGGCCTTCGCCTTCGGCAAACGACAGGCCCAGTCCCATCGCATCGGGCACGGTCAGGATGTCGCTGAACAAAATGGCCGCGTCAATCGGGAACCGGTCCAGCGGCTGCAGCGTCACTTCAGTGGCGTAGTCGGTGTTGGTGGCCAAGCCCATGAAACTGCCGGCACGGGCCCGGGTGGCGCGGTATTCGGGCAGAAAGCGCCCGGCCTGGCGCATCATCCAGATCGGCGTGTAGTCGGTGGCCTGGCGCAAACACGCGCGCAGGAACGTGTCGTTTTGCAGGGGCGCGTAGGGGGAGGAAGTTGAAGTGTTCATGGATGAATTGTCGCATTGAGCCGCCGCAGTTAACCCGTGCCGCCACAACCTGGGTTTGAGCACCCATGTGCGCCTGGCATCAGGGTTTGGACGCTGCTGAAGCCGGTGCGACAGCCAAGGCGGCGAGTGGCGCACTGGGAATCTGCATGGCACCATCTTCAAATGTGCCTTGCTTGGCATCGGCATGGCAGGCCGCACAATTGTCTTTTCCCTGCACCAGCGGGTTGGCCCAGTCGGCGGCACTGATTTCATTGTGCTTGTGAACCCAATAGGCCGTTTCAGTGATGCGTAGGGGGGTCTGGTTTTTGGGGACCGATTGCTCGATCTTGAACGCCGCCTCTGTCATGTGCGTGTCAGCGGAATTTGTGGTGAGAAACGTGCGCAGCGTTGCCAGGGTCGGTGCATCCAGCCCAAGGTCGGTGCCGAAATGCTGGTCTTGTGTCGCAAGCAATTTTTCCCAAGAGCGAGCGGGCAGCAGTGCAGGGTAGAACTCAGAGTGGCAACTGCCACATTCGTCGCGCCAAAGTTCATTGTCAGGCAACTGCTTTCCGACAAATTTCACATGCAGATTGCCTGTGCGCTTTTCGACCACGAGCCGATTTGATCGACTGTCAATTTGCTTGTCGATGGCATAGCTGAACCACCAACCACCAAAGCCCAGCATGGCGACCAGCATTAGCAGTGCCACCACCGTGCGCGCGTTGGCTGTGGGCGTACCGGGAGCGGCCAGCTTGCTGCCGGTGAGCATTGAGCGCGCCAGATTTTCCTTGTGCAGAAAGCTCTCGACCACGACACCCGCTATGTGACCCATCACAATCAGCAGCATGGCTATAGCTGTCACTTCATGGACTTTTTTGAGCCAGCGGGCTTGGGCGAAGGTGAACCAGCCCGCAACAAGCCCTTGCTGCTCGTCACCGCCGAGGGTGACGATGCCTGTCAATCCGACAACAATTACCAACGCCAGCAAAATATAGATAGCCAGGCTGCCGGTCGGGTTGTGCCCGATGTGGCGCTTGGCATGACCTGTTGCCACTTCTTTCAGGTAGGTAAAGGCTTCGCGCGGACTAAACCAGAACGATGCAAAGCGCGAAAAATGCGAACCGACAAAGCCCCAGATCACCCGAAACGCCACCAGTCCCAGCATCAGGTAGCCTAGAAAAACGTGGATCGAGCGCCAGGCATCGCCCTCGCTGGTGAGCCAGGCCAGTGCAAAGCTGCCAGCCAGCGTCCAGTGAAACAGGCGGGTGGGAAGGTCCCAGATCAGGGTGCGTTGCATAGGTTTTGATGGGTTGAGGACAGCGCAAATTTCACTGCGTGTAAATGTTGGTCTGTCCCGCAAGCTTGTTACTTGGGAATTCGGATGTTGTGTTCGTTGAAATCACCCTTGTCGGCGCCGGCATGGCAGGCCATGCAGTTGGCGGGGCTTTTGACAGATTCACGTTTCCACACCGCCGGGTTGATCTCGCCGCTGCTGTGCTTGCTCTTGAACCAAGCGCTGTCGGAAATGCGCAGCGGTGCGGTCTTGGCCGTCCAGCGGTTGGATTCGTACTTGACCAGGTAGTCGGTGATTTCCTTGACGTCAGCGGGCGGCAGTGAGGCATCGGTATCAAAGTGCTTGTCCAGGCCCGTCATGACTTTTTTCCAGGAGGCCGCAGGCAGCAAGCCGGGTGGAAAAGCCATGTGGCAACCGCCACATTCGGCTTGCCATTTGGCGTTGGTCTGTGCTGGCATGACTGGTTTGCCACGGTCTTCGCCGTTGTATTTGGCTTGGGCGCTGAGGGCGGTGGCGGCCAGCAGGGCCAGCAGAAGTGGTTTGATGAGTTTCATATTTATTTGACCGATGTCACGTAGGTTATGAAGTCGCCTTTTTCCTGCGTGGTGCAAGCGCGGGCTAGGGCATCGTGGCAATTGCGCTTGAACCATTTTTCAACCTGAGCCGCATCGGTGAAGCGTTTCGGGTTGACTGAAGGGGCCATGGGCTCGATCACTTTGTTGGTCTTGGCGTGCTTGCCGGTGTTTTTGGGCGAATCGGTGTGGCACGACGAGCACGACAGCTGGTTTGGACCAACCGTGGTGTAGAGCTTGTGCCCGGCTTCGGCGCTAAAACCCTTGAAGGCGGGGTTTTCCTGCTTGGCTGCAGTGCTGTAGCCGTCCAGAATCGGGTTGGCCGAAGCCATGATCGGCAGAGCGATCGCCAGGCCAGCCAACAGGTGGGAGGTGCGAAGTGTATGTTTCATTTTCAACCTAGTTGTGAACGTGGTTGAAGTGTAGGAGTGCCGACTTAAAGTAGTCTTAACGCAGGACCCGCACACCAGCGCGTGCGCGGACGACAAATCATGTAGATGCCGTTAAAGCCCGGCCAGTGCCGCGTGGATTTCGCCCGTGGAGATGATTTCAGACAGCACCACCGGCGCACGGCCTTGTTTGTACAGCACATAGACCGGCACGCCGTTGCGCCCCAATTGGCTCAGGGCGGCGGTGATGGCCGGGTCGCGGCGGGTCCAGTCGGCGCGCAGCAGGGTAACCTTTTTGGCATCAAAGTCGGCCAGCACCGCAGCGTTGGCCAGCGTGGTTTTTTTGTTGTATTGACAGGTCACGCACCAGGCGGCGGTGAAGTCGACAAACACCGGCGAGCCGGTGGCCAGCAACTGATCAACCTTGCCCGGGGCCCAGGCTTGCCAGCGCTGGGTCTGATTGGTGCTGCTGAGGGGCTCTGACATTTTTAAGACATTTTGGCCTATAGCCCACGTCAATGCTGCGAGAGTAGCTATTGAAAACAGAGCAACTGGCCAGCGTGCCCGGCCCCGGATGGTGAGTGCCCAGATCGTCAATGCCAAGCTCACCAGCAGGGCGAGCAAGGCGGCAGCCCCGTCAATGCCGGTTTGCTGGCCCAACACCCAGACCAGCCAGACCACCGTGGCAAACATCGGAAACGCCATGGCGTGGCGGAAAACGTCCATCCAGGCACCCGGGCGCGGCAGCTTGCGTGCCAAGGTGGGCGACCAACTGGCCGCCAGATACGGCAGCGCCATGCCAACGCCCAGTGCGACGAAGATCAGCAGGGCTTGACTGGGCGGCAAACTCAGCGCCAGACCGAGTGATGCACCCATGAAGGGCGCGGTGCAGGGCGAGGCAATCAGCACCGCCAGAATGCCGGACAAAAAAGCGTTGATGGCCGGATTTTTGGCCTCCAGCGTGGCCAAGCCACTGGGCACAAACATGCCAAACTCAAAGACCCCAGCCAGGTTCAGACCGATCAAGGTGAACAGTATCGCCAGCGCGGCCACCACGGCGGGGGCTTGCAGTTGGAAACCCCAACCCAGCTGCTCGCCCGCACTGCGCAGCGCCAGCATCAGCGCGCCCAGCGCCAGAAACGACAGCAGCACACCGGCACTGTAGGCCAGGCCGTTGACGCGCTGACGGCGTTGGTCGGCGGCGTGCAGCGTAAAGCCCACCACTTTGATCGCCAGCACCGGAAACACACAGGGCATCAGGTTCAGAATCATGCCGCCCAGCAGCGCACCCAGCAAGGCCAGCCACAGGCTCGGCGGCAGCGTGCTGGGATTGGACGCGGATGGGGTTGTGGATGACAAGGTGCTGGCTGCGGTCAGCGGTGCCGCCCCGCCAATGGCAGGCCAGTTGCCGTTGACTTTGGCTTGCGTGATAAAGCCGCTGCGCTGGCCACCGGTGTCAATCACCAGCACCAGTGGCATCACGTCCGGGCTGGCGCTGCGATGGGTGGCCATTGGCACGGCAGCGGTCCAAATGGCCCCTTGCCAGCTTTGCGTCCATGGCGCAGCGGGCTCGATCACTTCCGGGGTTTCGGGAAAGAATTCGAGGGTTTTGCCTTGCAACGCCACCGGTAGGCCGGCGATCGACACTTTGAGCGTATGGCCGTCAATGGCAATGCTACTGGCCTCGGTCAAGGGCTTGGGCCCGGCCTTGAAGGCGGCATCAAATGGTGCGCTGTTGAGTGCGGTGGAGCCTTTGGTGGGCAGGCGCAGCACAAATTCGCCCTCTTGCGGCACGCATTCCTGGCGGCACACCAGCCAGCTGGCTTGCAGCTTGACTTCGAGCTCGGGGTTTAGCGGTGACGGCTTGAAGTCGGGTGTGATGGTGAGCGGCACTGGCAGCAGCACGGTGCCGTCAAAGCCATAGTTGGCCAGGGTTCCGAGAGGTAACTTTTTCGGCACCGGCCAGGCAATGTCGCCAGCCAGTACGCCGGTGGGCAGCGTCCAACTCAAGGTGGTGGGTTGGCCCGAGTCGCCTGAGTTTTTCCAGTAGGTGTGCCAGTCGGGCTGGTGGCTGAGTTGCAGGCCCACCCAGACGGTTTTGCTGGCGGCGACACCATCGGGTGCATAGACCATCAGCTCGGCGCGCACCTGTTCGGTGGTGACTACAGACTTTAAGGTATTTTGGGCTGTAGCCCAGGTGGGTATTGCGCTACCAGCTATAAAAGATATAGCTATTAAGGCGCTGCGCAGGCGGTGAGGAAATGTCATATTGGAGTCAGAGTCAGGCCGGTGTACGAAGTTCAATGACGCGCATTTTCGCCCCTCCTGCGCTTTTTAGTTTCCGTCGTGTGCAAACAGCGACGGCTGCTCGGGGGTCTTGGCAAATACCGGCGGCAGCTTGCTGGGGGCTTTGATGCGCAATTGCTTGTTGACGTTTTCCCGGCCAAACACGACTTCAATGGCCGAGGCGCTGACGCCAAACAAGGGGGCCAGAAAGCGCACCATGTGGTCGGTGGCACGGCCGTTGACGGGTGCGGCGGTCACGCTGATCTTCAGTTGGGTGCCCTTGGGCTTGCCAATCGCATCCTTGCTGGCGCTGGGTTTGCCCAGAATATTGACCACCAGCACATCGCCATCCCAGGCAAAGAAGGAGTCGCCAGTGATGCTGCGTGGATTTTTGGGGGTCATGGTGGCCATCATAGCGACCCCTACAATTGATGTTTTTTAAGCTGACGCACCATGTCCAATTTGCCAATCTGCCCGCAATGCACCCTTGAAAACACTTACATCGACGGTGACAACTACATTTGCCCGGATTGCGGGTTCGAGTGGCCCGTGGCTGCAGCGGCACCTGCCGGTGAAGAAGACGGTGGCCCGGTCAAGGATGCCAACGGCAACCCGCTGGCCGATGGTGACACGGTTATTTTGATCAAGGACCTGAAGGTCAAGGGCTCGTCGATCGTGCTGAAAAAAGGCACCAAGATCAAAGGCATCCGTTTGCCCGACGGTGCCGGCGACCACGAAGTTGATTGCAAAACCGACCAGGGTGCTTTCATGCTCAAGGCCGAATTCATGAAGAAGGCCTGAGCGGAAATTTGTCATGAAACCCCTGTCACGCTTCTGGGTTGACCTGACGACGCTCGACTTTGCCGCGCTGCAAGCCAGCGGCGAAGCGGCCTGCACCATTGCCGTGCTGCCGGTGGCGGCGACGGAGCAACATGGCCCGCACTTGCCTTTGAGTGTCGACACCGTGCTGGTCAATGGCGTGATTGCGGCGGCTTTGCCGCATCTGGAGCCAGAACTCAAGGTCCTGTTTTTGCCCACCCAGACGATTGGCTTGAGCCCTGAGCACGTGCGCTTTCCTGGCACGCTGACACTCAAGAATGAAACCATCCTTCGCTTGTGGACCGACATTGCCGAATCCGTTGCTGCGGTCGGCATCACCAAACTGGTGCTGTTTAACGCCCATGGCGGCAATGTCAGCGTGATGGACTTGGTGGCGCGTGACCTGCGTGCACGCCTGAACATGCTGGTGTACAGCGTGAGTTGGTTCAACTTGCCGCTGCTTGACGAAGTGGGTCAGGATGTGAATGCCTTGTTTGGAGCCGACGAGCAGCGCTTTGGCATCCACGCCGGGGACATCGAAACCTCCATGATGCTGGCGCTTGACCCCGGCCAGGTGGACCTGGCGCTGGCAGAAAACTTCAGCTCGGCTGCGCAGACCCGGTCAGCGCAGTTTGAGATTCTGGGCAACGGCAAAAGTGCCAAGCTGGGCTGGCAGATGCAGGACTACAACGCAATGGGTGCCGTTGGCAACGCGGCGGCGGCGACCGTCGAGAAAGGCCGCGCGCTGGTAGATGCGGCCGGCCGCGCACTGGCCCGGCTGCTGGTCGAGCTTGATCGCCTGCCCGCCGACACGCTGGTCGACACAGCCGCTCCGCCACGCCCAACCGGCCTGCGCTGAGTTTGATGGCAGACCCGACATGATGGTCGCCTACGACCTGTATGCGCTGGGCGCGGCGGCTTGTTGGGCGGTTGGCAGCATGATGTCGGTTGGCCCATCGCGTCACCTGGGTGCCTTTTCCTTCACCCGCTGGCGCATGCTGATGGTGGCTTTCATGCTGTGGAGTGTGGTGGCGGCAACCGGCGCCTGGCGCGACTTTGAGCCAAGCTACTGGGGCATCATGGCGGCCAGCGGCCTGATCGGCATTTTTGTTGGTGACACCGCTTTGTTTGCTGCCATGAACCGGCTCGGGCCACGCCGCGCTGGTGTGCTGTTTGCTACCCATGCGGCGTTCAGTGCCGCACTGGGCTTTATGTTGCTCAGTGAACGCATGAGTCTGCAGGCCTTTGGCGGAGCCGTGCTGACGCTGCTGGGTGTCATGCTGGCCATTGTGCTGGGCCGCCATAAAGGTGAAACCCATGCTTGGGAAGCTGACAGTGGCCATGTCGGCGCGGGTGTGGCGCTGGCGCTGGTGGCGGCACTGTGCCAGGCCGTTGGTTCGCTGATTGCCAAGCCGGTCATGGTGCTGCAAGTTGATCCGATCATGGCCTCTGCTGTGCGCGTGACGGTGGCTACTGGCGCGCACTTTGTGCTGCTGGCCTCGGGTTTCAGGGCCGCGCGCTCGCAGAATGCGCCAACGCTGCGGGTGCTGGTGCAAACCGGCTTGAACGGCTTCATTGCCATGGGTGTCGGCATGACGCTGGTGCTGCTGGCCTTGGAAAAGGGTGATGTCGGCATGGTGGCGATTCTGTCGTCGGTGTCGCCCATCTTGGTGCTGCCGCTGCTGTGGTTTCAGCTCAAACGGGCTCCGGCACCAGGAGCCTGGTTGGGGGCCGTTTTGACGGTGGTGGGTACGGCGCTGATTCTGTGGCGTTAGAGTTAAAGCCCTAATTATTTGTTGCACTGCAGCAAAAAAAGCTTGCAAGACCGCGGGTTATCCCTATAATTCAAGCCATGCTGCACTGCAACATAAATTTGTGAAGCATGCCGAGTTATCTACCCAACATTTGAAAGACACCACCATGTTTGCTACCGCTGACCAATTTACTGCTACCAACAAAACCAACCTGGACGCTGCCCAAGCACTGTCGACCAAGGCCTTCGCTGGCTTTGAGAAAATGGTTGAACTGAATATGGCTGCTGCCAAGGCCCTGATGACTGAATCTTTCAGCCACGTCCAAGCTGTGTTGGCTGCCAAAGACGCACAACAAGCCCTTGCCGTGCAATCCGAGCTGCTGGCTCCTGTTGCTGAAAAGGCTGCCGCTTATGGCCGTCATGTATATGGCATCGTTGTCGAAACCAGCGCCGAGTTCACCAAGGCATTTGAAGGCAAGGCCGCTGAAGGCCAAAAGGCTTTGGGTCAAGTTATGGACAACATGTCCAAGAACGCACCAGCTGGCACCGAGTCCGCCATGGCTGTACTCAAGAGCGCCCTGGCTTCCAGCCAAAGCGCCATCGAGTCCGCTCAAAGCGCCGCCAAGCAAGCTTTGGCCATGGCTGAGACCAATGTGTCAGCCGTGACCGAGCAAGCTTTGACCGCCGCTGCTGCAGTTGGCAAAAAGGCGTAATAGCCCAAGCGACAGCCGCTTTGCGGCTACAAAAAAGGCACCCTCGGGTGCCTTTTTTGTGTTCGAAAGATCGCAAAAACCTCAATCATCGTCATCGTGCTGCTTGTTGCTGCGACGGCTTTTCATTGGTTCGTCGGGCGGCAGGGGTTTGTCGCCATAGGCTGCCCGGTAAGCCTCCGCTGAGGTGAAGCTGCAGTCAGGCCGCGCGCCCAGTGTGCGCAGCAAGTCGATGTCCGGCTTGGCCAGCACGCCGACTTGCGCCTTGATGCGATCCCTGATGTCGCTACAGGACTGCGTTGTCGTGTCTGGCAAAGTGGCGGACTGAACAGCCAAAGAGCACAAGGCCGTCAGCAAAACAGGTAAAAATTTCATGGTCATTCTCCAGTAGTTGGTGTTTAAAAGCGGGTTCCCTGATAACAAAGGGCTGGGCGCTCAGCGCATCGCAAAGGCTTCCTGATGAAAGCGAAACTTGCCGACCCAGCCTGATTGCAGGCCTTTTTTGAGACTGTCTGCCAGCCCTTGAGGACCACAGAACCAGACTTCGGCGAGCCGGGATCCGTCTTTGCCAGCAGTCAGCTTTTTGGCATCAATCAGGTTGCCCTGGCGCGCATCGTGAACATGCAAGCGAATTTTGCTAAGCGGCGCACAGAGTGCCTGCAGGCGCGCCACAAACGGATCAATGCCACCGTCGCGCGTGCAATAGTGCAAATCAGCCGCCGGTGATTTCGCGGGATCGGCCTGAAGCGACTCCAGCCAGGCAATAAAGGGCGTGACGCCAATGCCACCGGCAATCCAGATCTGCTGTGCCTTCAGGTTTCGCCGGGCGATATCGAAGCGGCCGTAAGGTCCTTCCACGCGCACCGCTTGCCCCGGCTGAAGTCGGGATGCCAGCCCACGGGTGTAGTCGCCCAGCCCCTTAATCTCAAAGCTGATGCTGCCATCGCCCTGATCGGCACTGGCGATCGTGAACGGGTGGGCACCTTCCTTGTCATCAAACGTGACAAAGGCAAACTGGCCGGGTCGGTGCCCATGCCAGCCACGACCCAACTGGCAACGCACCGTGGTGATGTCGCCGGCTGGCTGCTCAATCGCGACAATCTGGCCGCCCGCCTCACGGGCCCGACCGATGCCCCCGAGCAGGGAACGCAGCGCGCCATAGACGCCCACGCTCAGCAACACGGCCAGCAGCGCGCCGGCTGACTGTCCCCAGTAATCCTTGGGTGCGAGCATGGCGGCATGCAGCGCCAGCATCAGATAAATCACCGGCATGGCGCGGTGCAGCAGCCGCCAGGCACGGTAGGGGAACATTTTCCACAGCGTGATGAGGAGCATGGCCAGCATGGCATAAATCGCCCACTCGCCCATGTCCTTGCCCAAGCCGCGCAGGATTTCCAGAAAGCCGGTGTAGGCCTCTTTCGGGACGCGTCCCTCCCGACCAATTGTTGATTTGAGAACATCACCGCCCATCTCGACCAGCCAATGCAGGGCTGCAAATGAAATAGCCAGGATGCCGGCCCATTTGTGTGTGCGGTACACGCGGTCCATGCCACCCAGTGGCGATTCCAGCCAAGTGGGGCGGGTCGCCAGCAGCATTACCAGCGACATGAGTGCGATCGACAGCAGTCCGCTCAGGTAGAGCGCCTCCTGTCGGGCAAACCACAGGGGGTGAACGCCCGCCGGACTGATGGTGGTGATGACATCCCAGCCCCAGGCGGCGGTGACGATGGCAATGAGCGTTGCAAGTAGTGTTTTCATGATGATGCTTGCTCGGCGTTATTTCGCAGGGGGTGCCAAAGTCGTTCCGACTGGCGGCTGATCGTCGCGGCAACGGCGTTTGTTGCAATCGCCCGCGTTGCGCTGGCCGTCTTTCATATCCCGGTTTTGGGTGCCCGCGCGGCTGCTCCACGGCGGCGCTTGATTGACGACTTCTGCCGTTTGGGGATTCACAAACAGCTTGGCCCGATCACCGTTGCGGTCAATCGCCTTGACTTCATAGCCGCCGTGATCACGCTCAATTTTTTCGATGTTGCGATAGCCGGCGGCCTCAAGCTTGTCGAACACTTGCCCGATCGACAGCCAGGCCCGCTCATTGCTGGCCGGGGTGGTGGGGTGGTCGCCAGCGTGCGCCGGTGAAAGCGAGACGCTTGCGGCAAACAGCGCGATCAGCAGCGCCAGGGACTGACGTGCGGCGGTGGGAGAGGTTGGACGATACATGGTGAAAAACTCCGTGTGTGATGGCTGTTTGGGGGCCGTGAATTTATTGGTTGTAGTAACCCTGTTGTGCATCGGTATGGCAGGCGGTGCAATTGGCTTTGGTTCGCACATCCTTGTGCTGCCACTCCCAGTCGGGCACCTTGCGGTGCTCGCGCACCCACTTGGGCAACTCGGTGATGCGCAGCGGCGCATTCACGCCCGACACACCGCCTGCCAGCTTGGCGCTGTAGCGTTGCCCACCGGTGTCGGCTGCGTTGGCGACCAGGTAGGCGGTGATCTTGGCTGCCAGGTCCGCATCCACCGTGGCATCGTCACCAAAGTGGTTCTTCAAATTGCCCATCATGCGAGTCCAGGAACTCGCAGGCAGCATCGACGGGGCAAAGGCCATGTGGCAACTGCCGCACTCTTCCAGCACGATCGCGTCAATCACGGGCGGGAAAAAGAGCGGGCCGCCGGCCTGCGCCCTGCCAAGCACAAGGGCGACAAATGCTGCTGTGAGCAGGCCGAGCGCGAGCGGGCGGGTAGGGAATTTCATGGTCATAGTCCTTGATTGATGGTTCGTAGTTGTCAGCTTATTGGCTGGCCATGAAGGTCAGCCAGTCGCCCTTTTCCAGCGGCGTGCATACGCGGCCCAGCACTTCCATGCAGTTGCGCTTGAACCACTTCTCTACTTTTGCCGGGTCGGCGTATCGGGAGGGTGACGCTGACAGCGCCATCGGATCGATGGACTTGCCGGTGGGCATTTGGCCAGCGCTACGGGTGTCTTTGCCGTGACAGGCGGTGCAGCTTGGCGTACCAGGCTTGCCGCCTGAGAAAGTCTGGGTATGCAGCGTGTTGCCGCGAGCCGCAGAAAAGCCGTCAAAGCTTGAAGCTGCTGCATTGGCCGCTTTGGCAGCAGTGGCATAGCTGGCGAGTTGCGCCTCAATCGGCCCGGCGATAGCGGTGCTGGAAAACACCAGCGCCAATGTTGCAATCACGGTGCCAGTAGCAAAGTTTTTATTCATGGAAATCTCCTTGGTTGGATGGGTATGGATCCGACTATGCACATGAGAAGCTGAACCTGTGGTGAATCCGGCGTTCATCGTGCGTTCAGGTTCGGCGCGCTATAACCGCTACCATCCGAAACACGATGAGCAGGAGGAATCATGGGTTTGAATCAAACCGCAAGCCACCCTTGGCGCAACACACTTGGCCTGCTGTGTGCCATTTTTATGACCTTCGGCGCAGCGCCTGGTTGGGCCGATGACCACCATGATCACGACCTGGCCCGGCAGGCGTTCGAAGCAGGCGAGGTCTTGCCGTTAGCCAAAATCCTTGAGCAGGTGGCGCGGGAATTTCCCGGGCAAGTGCTGGATGTGGAACTGGAACGCGATAAAAAAATGGATGGCCAGCTCTGGGTTTACAAAGTCAAGGTGCTGCGCGCCGACGGTGTGCTTGCCAAAATCAAACTCAATGCCAGCACCGGGGCCATCATTGGTAGCAAGACCAAGGAGCCCAAGTAAATGTTATTTCACAGGAAAACAAAACCATGCGACTGCTGATCGTAGAAGATGAGCCAACGCTGCACGCGCAGTTGGCTGAGGGGTTGCGGCTGGCCGGTTATGCCGTTGACGGCTCGGACAACGGCATCGATGCGCACTTTATGGGGGACACCGAACCCTACGACGCGGTCGTGCTCGACCTCGGTTTGCCGCGCATGGACGGCATTACCGTGCTGCGAAAGTGGCGCGCTGCAGGCCGTGTGATGCCGGTGCTGATTCTGACTGCGCGCGATGGCTGGCACGAGAAAGTGGCCGGCATTGATGCCGGTGCCGATGACTACCTCACCAAACCGTTCCACATGGAAGAACTACTGGCCCGACTGCGCGCACTGATCCGCCGTGCCAGCGGTCATGCCAGCGCCGAATTGGTTTGCGGGCCGCTCACGCTTGATACCTGCAACAACCGCGCCACCGTTGGTGGCCACGCGCTGACGCTGACCAGCCTTGAGTACCGGGTGCTGGCCTACCTGATGCATCACCGTGATCAGATCGTTTCGCGCAGCGCTTTGACCGAGCATATTTACGCGCAGGATTTCGACCGTGATTCAAATACTGTCGAGGTGTTCATTGCGCGTCTGCGCAAGAAGCTGCCAGCCGGGCTGATCGACACCGTCCGCGGGTCCGGCTACCGGCTTGCCGCACCGCCATGAGTCCGCGCACGCTGCGCCATACGTTGGGTGGCTCGCTGCGGATGCGGCTGCTGGCGGGCACCCTGTTCTGGATCGTCGTCTCAATCATTGCCGCCGGCTGGGGTCTGGGTGGTCTGTTTCGCCAACATGTGTCGATGCAATTTCATGCCGAGCTGAGAACCCACCTGGATCAACTGACGGCCAATCTGGCGCTTGATGCACAAGGCAATCCGGTGCTCACGATTCCCCTGAGTGATCCACGCCTGACCCGGCCGTACTCGGGCTATTACTGGCAAATCGATGCCATTGGCGCGGCGGGGGCTGGGGTGGCCAACGCCGGGCTGATGCGCTCGCGTTCCCTCTGGGATTACGTGCTGGTCGCGTTGCCGGATGCCCTGATCGACGGCCAGACCCACCAGCACCGAATCAAGGGCCCGGAAGGAAAAATGCTCGGCATGGTTGAGCGCCGCGTGCACATGGATGACGCGCCAGACGGAAAACCGCGCACCTTTCGCCTGATTGCTGCGGCCGACGAGGCACTGATGAGCGAACCGGTGGCCCGTTTCACGGGTGTGCTCTGGTTGGCGCTGGGCTTGCTTGGTTTCGGGCTGGTGGTAGCGGCGCTGGTGCAGGTGCTGGTGGGACTGGCCCCGTTGGGCAAATTGCGTGTCGCCCTGGGGCGGGTTCGCAGTGGAGAAACACAGCGGCTTGAAGGCGAATTTCCGCTCGAGATCCAGCCACTGGTGGAGAATTTCAACACCGTGATCGCACAGAATGCCGAGGTGGTCGAACGCGCGCGCACCCAGGCCGGCAACCTCGCCCATGCGTTGAAAACGCCCTTGACGGTGCTCGCCAACGCCGCGCGCACGCCCGACCACCGGAACGACGCCTTGGCACACCTGGTGATCGAGCAGGTCAACACGGCCAGGCGGCAAGTCGACTACCACCTGGCCCGCGCTCAAGCGGCAGCGTCCACCCGAATGCCTGGCGTGCGCACCCCGTTGCTGCCCGTCATTGAGGGACTGGTGCGCACCATGCAGCGCATCCATGCCGAGCGGGGGCTTGATATCCGTGTCGGGCAGATACCCGTGTCACTGGCGTTTCGCGGCGATGCGCAGGATCTTCAAGAAATGCTGGGCAATTTGATTGACAACGCCTGCAAGTGGGCCGGCCACCAGATTGAGGTCAGCGCAACGGTGCAGGGCGATTTTGTGACCATCGCGGTCGATGATGACGGCCAGGGTGTCGCAACCGAACACCGTCAGGAGGTTTTGCGCCGGGGTGTGCGTGCCGACGAGAAAGTGTCCGGATCAGGACTTGGGTTGGCGATTGTGGGCGACCTCGCGCAGCTATACGGCGGCGCTTTGGCGCTGCAAGAGTCGCCGCTGGGAGGGCTGCGGGCCGTGCTGACTTTGCCTCAGGCGTGCGTGATCCACTGAGAAAACTCCGGCGCATCCAGGTGCGGCAAGGTGTTGTAGGTTTGCAGCGCGTGGCGGCGGGCGTTGAAGGTGAACTCGGTCACCGAGCTGTTGCGCAAGCGCATGTCCAGTTCGACCGTGGCTTCGGTGGGTGTGGCCAGCACATGGCCGATGGCGCTGGCAATCGGGCCACCGCTGGATATCAGGAGCACGTTTTGTGCATCGCTTTGCCGAAGATGCTCCAGCACGTCGATCACTGTCTGGCCTGGCGGTGCCGCGCGCGACCGATCCAAGCACCATGACAAGTTGCGGCTCGCAGACCCGGACCAGGGCTTGCTGCAGCTTGGCAAATTCATGGGCGGTCGGTTTCATGGCCGGTTTATCGGTGTTGTTCCTGCATAAATTGCTACTTATTTCATAGCATTTAAGATAATTCAAGTTGCAATAACTCATGCAGCGAAGTGGCCGGTAAACGCAGTCCCCTATGATGCAATACGGTGTTCAAAAGCAAGTCACCCATGACAAAACAACCGCACCCGAGTGCGGTCAAAAGGGAATTTATGACGCTATCCAAGGGGCTTTACGACCGGCTGGTCTACGAGGACGAGGTCGGCGAACTTGCCAGTCTGGCGCAGCAGCAACGCGCCTTGGTTTTGCCACCCACCGCGCACCAACGACGCGAACAATTTATCGCCGAGTTGGTTCAACGCCTGCCTGAACTGCTAGATGCTGCAAGCGCCGGGCAGCCAGATGCCAGTGACAAGGCTCGCGCTGAAATCGAGCTTATTCGCCAACTGCTGATTGGACTGCGCTCATCAGAACAGAGCGTTCGCCCCTTGGCCATGCCACCGCAACTGCTCAAATCCGTTCACGCGCCCAACGCTGAAGTGACCATGCCCGCCACCGGCTTGCGCCACCCATGGCTGTTTACCTCGGCCCGCTCTGACCCCTCGTTACTCAATGAGCTGCGGGCTGAATTGCGTGCAGTCGATCGGGTGGACATTCTGGTGAGCTTCATCACATGGAGTGGCGTGCGCAAACTGCAGGACGTGCTGGAGCAGGTCACGGCGCTGGATGCCAATGGCCTGCCAAAAACCCGTTTTCGGATACTGACTACGACCTACATTGGAGCCACCGAGGTGCGTGCCGTCGATGCCCTGGCCAAGTTGCCGGGCGTTGAGTTGCGCATTTCGCTCGATGGTCGGCGCACCCGCTTGCATGCCAAGGCCTGGATATTTCACCGCGACACCCAGTTTGGCACTGCGTTTGTCGGTAGCGCTAATTTGTCAGAGTCGGCGCTGATTGGTGGCATCGAATGGACGGTGAAGTTTGCCCAAGCCAGCGGCTCACCACTGTTTTCTGCCGCGGTCGCCAATTTCGAGACCTTGTGGTATGACCACGAATTTCAGCCCTACGACCCGCACAACGACGCGCACCGTCAAGCCTTGATCCAAGCCCTGAGCCGCGAACGTGGCCACGGCAGCAAATCAGCCGACAGCAACACCAATGTGGTGGCGATCCAAACTTGGTTTGACCTCTGCCCCAAGTCGTACCAGCAAGAGATGTTGGATCAATTGGCATCTGAGCGGCGACTGGGCCGACGGCGTAACCTGGTTGTGGCTGCCACGGGCACTGGCAAAACCGTGGTGGCGGCGTTTGATTATTTGCGTCTCAAGCAAGCCGAAGGCTCAGCGCCGCGCTTGCTGTTTGTGGCACACCGGTCGCAAATTCTGGCGCAGGCGCTGTCGACTTTTCGGCAAGTGTTGCGTGATCCAGCGTTTGGCGAGCTGGTCGATGGTGCGCACATTCCAGCAGCTTACGAACATGTTTTTGCCACGATTCAAACCGTGCACAGTCGCGGCCTGGTGGCGAAACTCGGCACGGACTTTTGGCGCATCGTCATCGTCGATGAGGCGCACCACTTGCCTGCCGGGACCTTTGATACTTTCATCTCCACTGTGCTGCCGCATTACCTGTTGGGTTTGACGGCCACACCAGAACGCTCAGACGGTCAAAGCCTGAGCCACTACTTTGATGCCCGGCCCGACGGCTCACCGGCGGTTTCACTGCGCCTTTGGGACGCATTGGATCAGCAACTGCTGGCACCGTTTGAGTACTACGCCACGGCGGACGACACCGACCTGCGGGCGGTGCAGTGGGGGCGGGCTGGCGAGACCGGGCAGTTGTCTAACCTCGTTTCTGCCAACGATGTGCGTGCAAGAACTGTGGTGAATGCCATCCAAGCCTATGTTTCGGATCTGGATGCGCTCAAGGGCTTGGCGTTTTGCGTCAGCGTGGCGCACGCCAGCTTTATGGCAGCTTTTTTGACACGCTCGGGTTTGGCGGCGGTGGCCTTGTCGGGTGCTGACTCGCAAGATGCGCGCACTTCTGCGATACAACGGCTTGAATGCGGCGATCTCAAACTGATCTGCAGTTGCGATGTCTTCAACGAAGGCATCGACATCCCCGCTGCCAATGCCATTTTGCTGCTGCGTCCAACCCAAAGCCCGGTTATTTTTCAGCAACAGATTGGGCGTGGCCTGCGGCTGGCAAGCGGCAAAGACGCTTGTTTGATTCTGGACTTTGTCGGGGTTTACAGCGCAGAGTTTCGCTTTGATACGCTGTTACGTTCTATCACTGGCTTGTCACGCAAGCAAGTTGCGGATGCTGTTGTCAATGGTTTTGGCGCACTTCCCGCCGGAGTTCATATCCAGTTCGACCGGGTGGCGCGAAACCGGGTGCTGGCCAACCTGCAGCAAACCCTGAATTTGAATGTGACGCGGCTGTGCGCCGAGCTGTCGGCTTGGGCTTCGCTGCAACAGGGATCAGCGCTATCGTTGCGCGCCTTTTTGTTGGACTGTCAATTGGAGTTGTCGGACATCTATACCGGCGGCGGCAACGCCCGCTCCTGGACCAGCCTGAAACGGCGCATCGGACGGGAGACCAGAGAGGTTGGCGCGCGTGAAGCTGACATTGCCCGAAGGGTGTTCAGCCTGCTACATGCCAACGACCCTTCTTTGCTATCAGCCTGGATTTCGGCATTGACGGGTGGTGATGTCGATGCCCGCCGGGTTCAAATGCTGGCCTACCAATTGCTGCCCACGCGCACGGAGTTGGTCACACCCGTACAGTTTGTGGCGCTGCTAACCCGCAACCCGGTGGTGCAGAGCGAGCTGCACGAGCTGTTTGTGGTGTTGCAAGAACGCAGTTCACTGACCCCCGTAGCGCTACCAGGCATCCCCACTGACTGGCCTTTGAGCTTGCATGGCCGCTACATGCGCGCCGAAATTCTGGCCGCGGTGGGCTATCTCACGACGCTGGAGCGCCCGCTGTCAGACAGTGGCTGTCTGCCGTTGAACGCCAGCAAGATCGAACTGCTGTTTGTCACGCTGGACAAAAGTGAGGGTTTCGATGAGCGGGTGCAGTACAAGGATTACGCCGTCAGCCCCGAGTTGTTTCACTGGCAAACGCAAAATCGGGCCGGCCCGAACAACAAATCCGGCCAGCGCTATACCGAGAGCCATCGCAATGGCTGGGCGTTTCAGTTGTTTGTGCGCGAGGACCGTGACGCCGCTTACGTGGCGGTCGGTCCGGTTCAGTTGGTGTCGCACGAAGGTGATCGGCCGATTTCGATCACCTGGCGACTGGAGATGCCGCTGACGGCTGAACTTTTCAGAAAATTTAGCGTACTTCGGGGGTAACTTGGTAATGCAATTCTTTGATGTAAGCGCCGAGCAAAGGCTCAGCAACGTTCCAGTTTCCAGCCATGGCAAAGCAGCGGCGTAGTGTATCGATGCGGCATTTGTTGGTATTACAGCAGCCTTTTTTGCTTCAAAATAAGTAGCGTATTACGCAATATCAACGTGGGTTACAGGCCGTTTTAATACGCGATAGGGTTATTGCGCTCCACCCAGCTGCAGCTCAAAAAGCACCGGGAGTCGTAGATCAGTTTGCACCGTCTGCACAGTGACCCATGGCAAGGTTTGCAAGTCAGGCACCAGAATCCGGCCGCCCTCATGACATTCATCCGCTACCGACTGCGCCACTTCAACAGAGCCAAAAATGTTGGGCAGCAAATGCAGCAGGTCAACGCTGCTCAGCGGCAAAAATGGCGTTGTATTTGAGAAAACCTTCACGGCAACGCCGTTTCACGGGCCATGTCATCAGCGCTGTCGTCCAGAAGGCAAGCGCCGCCTTGCATGGCCTGCGGCATGAAGTGCGCCCGGGGTGTGCCACACCAGCGTGCTGCCATGCCCGATGACAGTTTGCCTTCCTTGAACAGCGTCACAGCCGACTGAAACTTAATCAGCTCGGCAAACCACTTGGCATCCATATGCAGGCCTATCAGTATCTCGGGGGGGCAGTCAATTTCAATGGTTTGTTGCATCACAAGCGCCTTGAGTTTTCATTGAACAAAGCAGCAGTGGCGATGGGCATGGCACGGCTGCGTTGACAGATTCGAAAAACGGTGTGGTCATTATCATCCGAGGTGAATGGTGCTTCGTGCTTGCTAGTG
Source organism: Burkholderiales bacterium (assembly GCA_038207855.1). Classification (GTDB taxonomy): domain Bacteria; phylum Pseudomonadota; class Gammaproteobacteria; order Burkholderiales; family Burkholderiaceae_C; genus Rhodoferax. Next base: position 5,680 of record JBBQZI010000007.1, on the reverse strand, counting down.
GCTGGCCAAAACAGCCGTTTCAAAGTCAGCAAGCACGCCAATCCGAAAACTTCAATGATATGAATTCAATAGCTGCTTACGCTGGTAATACGGGCGCTACAGGTATTTTTTATGAAAATAATCAGGTGCTGCGTAAGCGGGTGTGATGTGAATCAAAGCACATCGTACGGCGCAGCCGCGACCGATGGCACCGCGGCCAGCGCTGCCACAAATCGGGCTTGTGAGGCCCGTGCGGCACGCTCGGCGATGTAGTTTTCAGTGGCCAATGCTGACACTTGAAGCCCCCGTTTTCAAGCGTGCAAACTGGCCGCGTAGGCCTTCAGCGCCACCGCCAGCGCTGCCACGCCACGGTGAATTTCTTCCACGCTGGGGGTGACAAACGACAGGCGCAGCGTGCGCTCGTCGCCGTGGTCGGCATAAAACGGCGCACCGGGTACAAATGCCACGCCTTGCGCCACGGCGAACGGCAGCAGGTCTACCGCGCTCATGCCCTTGGGCAGTTGGGCCCACAAGAACATGCCGCCGGCTGGAGCGTTCCAAGTCAGGGTGTTGTCGGGGTCACCGGCGGGCATTTCGTGCTTCAGCGCTGCCAGCATGGCATCGCGCTGCGATTTGTACAGGGCGCGAATGGTCGGCACGTGGCGGCTCAAAAAGCCGTCTTTCATCACCTCTGAAATCATGCGCTGGTTGAAGCCGGGGCTGTGCAGGTCGGCGGCTTGCTTGGCTTGCAACAGCTTGGGGTAAACCGCCTTGGGTGCCACCACAAAACCCAGCCGCAAACCGGGTGCCAGCACCTTGGAAAACGAGCCCAGGTAGATGCAGCCTTCGGGGTTGCGGGCGGTCAGCGGTGCGGGCGGCGGGGTGTCAAACCACAGGTCGCCGTAGGGGTTGTCTTCGATCAGTGGCAGGCCGCGTTCGGCGGCAAAAGCACTCAAGGCGGCGCGGCGAGGCTCGCTCATGGTGTTGCCGGTGGGGTTTTGAAAGTTCGGCAGCACATACAAAAAGCGCGCATCGGCGGCCTTGCTGCGCAAATCGGCGATGTCGATGCCGTCCGCGTCGCTGGCCACGCTCACCACGTCGGGCTCCATCGGGATAAAGGCCATGACTGCGCCAAGGTAGGTGGGCGACTCGACCAGAATCTTACTGTCGGCATCAATCAGCACCTTGGCGACCAGGTCCAGCCCTTGCTGCGAGCCGGTGGTGATCAGCACCTGGGTTGGGTCGACGCTCCAGGGCAGCATGTCGGCGACTTGTTCACGCAGCGGGCCATAGCCTTCACTGGCCGCGTATTGCAGGGCGCCGGCCGGGTCGTCTTTGAGCACTTTGGCGCAGGCGGCTTCAAATTCAGCCACCGGAAAGGTTTTGCTGGAGGGCAGGCCGCCGGCAAAACTGATGATGCCGGGCTTTTCAGTGACCTTGAGAATTTCGCGGATCACGGATGGGTTCATGCGGGCAGCGCGGCGGGCCAGCAGCCACGGAGAGTTTGTGGGGGAGTTCATGTTGTTTTTGTCTCAAGGGTTAACGTGAAATAACTTTCGTGTCCCGAGGGTGGTTGGAGCCCATGAAAGTTAACGAGGCTGATGTTGTCTGGTGCAGGGTGTCGCGTACCGGCATTTTGCGTCCAATAAAGACCACGGCGATCACGGCCAGGCCAAATCCCACAGTGAGCGCATCCAGCCGTTCGCCCAGAATCGGCACGGCAAACAGCATGCTCATAAACGGCTGCAGCAGTTGCACCTGGCTGACGCGCACCGTGCCGCCCAGCGCAAGCCCGCGGTACCAGGCAAAAAAGCCCAGCCACTGCGAGAACACCGCAACATAGAAAAAAGCCGCCCAAGATTCAAAATTGATAGCTGTCTGCGGATATTCCATAAGGGCTAGCGGCATATTTAACGGTAAACCTATAACCAGCGCCCAGCAGATCACATGGTCAGCCCGCAGGCGTTGCGAGAGCAGGCCGCCCATGCCGTAACCGACGGCGGCGCAGGCCATGGCCAGCAGCAGCAACACATCGGCACCCGCCAGCATCAGGCCGCTGTGGCCCGAGCGCAGCACGGCAAACGCCACCACCAACGCCGTGCCCAGTCCAGCGCAAGCCCAAAACCCGGCCGACGGGCGCTGACGGTGCAGCCATGCGCCCACCAAGGCGGTCGCCAGCGGCACCACGCCCAAAATCACGCTGGCGTGCACCGCTTCAACATGCCGCATGGCAATCGATGAGAACAACGGAAAGCCAAACACCACGCCCAGCGCCACTACGCACAGCGGCAGCCAGTCGGCCCGCTTCGGCCTGGGCGCATGCGTGGCCCACAAAAACACGATGGACAGCAGGGCGGCCACCGTGGCGCGCCCGCTTGAGACAAAAACGCCCGAGAACTGCGGCGCGCCGGGCGTGCCCACGGCGAGACGCGTCAAGGGCAGCGTCAGCGCAAAAATCACCACGCCCAACAGGCCCAGCCACAAGCCTTTGCGGACATCATGCGACAGGTGTTTCATGGGGCCAAAGCCCACAGTGCCGCGCTGCGGGCGTGCAAGGCGGTGGTGTCAAACAAGGGCAGGGCGCAATCTTTCTGCCTAATGAGCAGGGCAATTTCGGTGCAGCCCAGAATGATCGCCTGCGCGCCTTGTGCGCCCAAGTCGTTGATAACGCGCTGATACGCCTGGCGTGACGCCGGGTTGACTTCGCCCCGACATAGCTCCTGGTAAATCACCCGGTGCACCAGGTCGCGGTCTGGCGGCGGTGGCACCAGCACGGTCAGGCCGTGGTCTTGTTCCAACCGGCTGCGGTAAAAATCTTGCTCCATGGTGAAGCGGGTGCCGAGCAAGCCGACGTGGGTCAATCCGGCCTGTTGGATGGCTTGCGCGCTTGGGTCGGCAATGTGCAGCAGGGGAATGTTGACCGCTTGAGAAATAGCATCGGCCACCTTGTGCATGGTGTTGGTACACAGCACCAGCCCATCGGCCCCGGCCCGCTCCAGCCTTTGCGCCACGTCGGCCAGCAGGGCACCGGCGGCAGTCCATTGGCCGGTGGCTTGCAGGTGTTCGACTTCAGCAAAGTCCACGCTGTACAAAATGAGCTTGGCCGAGTGCAGGCCACCCAATTGCTCTTTGACGGTTTGGTTGATGAGTTGGTAATACGGCACGGAAGATTCCCAACTCATGCCGCCAATGAGGCCCAGTGTTTTCATTGCTTGCTTCACTTTCTATAGCTGGTTACGCTTATATCTAAAGGGCTAGAGGCCAATTATCCTCATAAATATTCAAAACCTGGCCATCCAGACTGCGGTCAAAACCAGCACCGCCGCCATGCTGCGGTTAAACCAGCGCAGCCGCCGGCCGCCGTGTTCGGGGTCGGCCAGCCACTGGCGCAACAGCGTGCCGATCAGCGCGTAGGTGAGGTTGCTGCACAGGCCAAATGCCAGCAGCAGCGGCAAAATAATGGCAAAGCGGCTGGCGGCATCGGGGCGGCCGGCCAGCCAACCCGCCACCACGGTGAGCGCCAGCATCCAGGCTTTGATGTTCAAAAACTGCAGCATCACGCCTTGCCAAAAGCTCACTTGCAACTGCTTGGCATTGGCTTGTGTCAGCGTTTTGGCCGTGGCCAGTTTGTAGGCCAGCCACAGCAAATAGCCCACGCCCAAGGCCTGCACACCGAGTCGCAAGGCAGGCACCGCCACCACCAAGCCACCAACGCCCGCGGCGCACAAAGCAAACAGCAGCCCCCAGCCCACCGGTACCGACAGCACAAAACGCAGTGACCGCCTGAACCCCAGGTTGGCCGCCAGCGCGGTTGACAGCGTGGTGTTGGGCCCCGGCGTGAAGCTGGTGGCGGTGCACAGCACCAGCAGGGCGGTGAGTTCGGCGCTGGTCATGAGGGCATAGAGTGGCGGAGTCATGCTGTTGAATGTAGCGTTAAAAACAATACACCTGCAGTACACTTTTAAGAACAAATTCAGAATCTGTGTTGTCTGGCTTGACGACACAGCCGAATCCACTTGGGATGACTTGGGTCATTTAAGAAAACGCAGAAGGCTTGCATGTTAGTCAAAACCGCTTCCACCTCACTGGCCGAGCAATTGGCCGCGCGCTTTGCTGAGCGCATCGCGACCGGCCTGCTGGCACCGGGCAGCCGACTGCCGTCGGTGCGGCAATGCGCCCAGCAGCAAGGCGTGAGCCCCAGCACGGTGGTGGCGGCTTACGACCAGTTGCTGGCGCAGGGTTTGGTGGAAGCGCACAAGAATCGCGGGTTTTTTATAAGAAATAGGGCTCTAGCCCCCGTAGATATTGCGCAAGCAGCTAGAAATTCAATAGCGTCAATCGGTGCCGTCAGCGCGACCGGCCGGGGCTTTGAGGCGCAACACGTGCCGGTGAATGCGACGGCGCTGATACGCGGCATGTTTCATGGCGGTGGCGACAAGCTCCAGCCTGGTTTGGGGGCTTTTCCGCCGGATTGGCTGAAGACCAGCTTTTTGTCAGCGGCTGTGCGCCGGGTCACCAGCGGTGCGCAACTGGAGGCGTTTTCTTTGCAATATGGCGAGCCGGCCGGTGATTCGGGGCTGCGCCAGGCACTCTCAGGCCGGCTCAACGCGCTGGCCATCCCCGCCAGCCCCGGCCAAATCATCACCACTGTGGGTGCCACCCACGCGCTCGACATCGTCAGCCGCACCCTGCTGCGTGCGGGCGACTGTGTGATGGTGGAGGAGCCCGGCTGGGCCATCGAATTTGCCCGGCTCGACGCATTGGGCATGCGCATTTTGCCGGTGCCGCGCGGCCCCGACGGGCCGGATCTGGCGGTGATGGCGCGTTATTGCGAACTGCACAGCCCCAAGCTGTTTGTCAGTGTCAGTGTGCTGCACAATCCGACCGGCTATTGCCTGAGCCCGGGCAGCGCGCACCGCTTGCTGAAACTGGCCAATCAACACAACTTTCACATTGTTGAAGACGACACCTACAGCCACCTGGCCCCGGAACACGCGACCCGGCTGTGCGCGCTGGACGGCTTGCAGCGCACGATTTATGTCAGTGGCTTCTCGAAAATTCTGGCCCCCGGTTGGCGGATTGGTTTTTTGGCGGCACCCACGGCGCTGTATGAGCAACTGCTCGACACCAAACTGCTGGCCACGCTGACCACGCCTGCGCTGCTTGAAAAAGCGTTGGCCTGGTGCATTGACCAAGGCCAGTTGCGCCGCCACGCGCAGCAGGTGCGCACCCGGCTCGATCAGGCCCGCGGGCGCAGTGTGACATTGGCACTGGCCGCAGGCTGCACTTTTGCAGCACCACCAGCCGGCCTGTTTGGCTGGGTCGATACCGGCGTAGATACCGACGCGCTGGCGCAGCGCATGCTGGATGTCGGGTATTTGTTGGCACCCGGCGCGCTGTTCCATGCCACCCGACGGCCGGGAACGCTAATGCGGATCAACTTCTGCACCACGCAGGATGCCGCGTTCTGGCAGGCGTTGGCAGCAGTTCGGGATGCGATGTGAGGCGCTTGGCATGGTTTTTTTGCAGCTGCTAAAAAGTTTGAAATAGTTCTGGAATTTGTGTCGATATTTTTTACACGGGTGTCGATTAATTTAATTTTTCGATAAAAAACTCAATTAAATCAACGATGTTTTTTGTTGGCCTGTATTTTGCTTTGTATTTATTACTATCAAAATTCACAAAGTTTTATCATGATCTC
>JBBQZI010000006.1:0-32379 GCA_038207855.1 Burkholderiales bacterium | reverse complement strand
TCGGCTTGGACAGTTTGACGGGCCAGCCCTGACGTTGGCCCCCGCGCCCTATCCGCTGCTGGCAGATATATAAGAAAACCAGGCTTAGCCCTTGTGGATACTGCGCCAGGAGCTATTTAATTTGTAGCGAAAAGGCTAATTGGCAGCCCATTACCCAAACGCCCGCTGCAGTGCTCGGGCGGCATCCCCATGGGCTTGCCGCGCCTGCGGGATGACGCGGCCCATCTTGATGAAGTCATGCACCACGCCACGGTATAACTCCAACTCAACCGCAACCCCGGCGGCACGTAGGCGGTCGCCGTATTGCAGGCCTTCATCGACCAACGGATCGCACTCGGCCAAGCCCAACCAGACGGGAGCAACGCCATCGACATCGCTTGCCAGTAGCGGCGCAAATCGCCAGTCTTCGCGATCGGCGTCTGAGCGCAGGTACAACTTGAAAAAATAGTCGATGTGCGCGGTTTCCAACACAAAACCGTGTCCAAATAATTTGTGCGAAGGCTGATCCTGATGCGCCGAGCAGCCCGGGTAAAACAACAGTTGCAGCGCCAGTGGCAAACCTTCATCGCGGGCCTGAAGGGCGCAAGCTGCGGCCAGCGTGCCACCGGCGCTGTCGCCGCCAACGGCTATGCGGGCCGTATCGAGCCCTTTTGCTGCACCCTGCCCGGCAGCCCAGCGCAGCGCATCCCAGGCGTCTTCAAAGGCGGTGGGGAATGGGTATTCAGGTGCTAGCCGATAGCCCACCGACAGCACGGCGCAGTGCGCCAAATGGCACAAACTGCGGCACAGGCTGTCATGGGTCGCGATGCTGCCAATGGTGAAGCCGCCGCCGTGCAGGTACACCAAGGTTGGCAGCAGCTCATTTGCGCGGGCTGCTCGCGGCAGGTAAAGGCGCACCGGCAGCGCATAGCCATCGCGCGCGCTCAGCGTGAAGTTCTCGATGTGGTCAATTTTGGCCGGGGCAATGTCCAGCACGCTGGCGCTGATCTCGTAGGCGGCGCGGGCCTGCTGAGGGCTTAGCGCATGCAGTGGCACATAGGCGGCGCGCGCCATGCGCTCCAGCACGCCGTGCATGGCGGGGGTTAACAAAGCGCGCGGGTTGCGGTGGTGGGTCATGAGTCAGGAAAAATTTACAATTGTCTTTTACAGTTGGGGGCCTGATGCTATCCGGCTGTCGCCGCATCAGCTGCTTGGCACCAACATTGCTTGTCAATGCTTGCCGGTCGCCCTGTCCGGTACCCGATTTTGAGATTTTTTGAGACCCACCCATGTCCATTCATGCTGCACTGAACCACGTTACGCACTACACCTATGACCGACTGGTCAACCTGGGCCCGCAAGTGATACGCCTGCGCCCGGCCCCGCATTGCCGCAGCAAGATTATTTCTTACTCGCTCAAGGTTGAACCCGAAGGCTATTTCCTGAACTGGCAGCAGGACCCATTTGCCAACTACCAGGCCCGTCTGGTGTTCCCGAACAAGACCCAAGAGTTCAAAGTGACCGTTGACGTGGTGCTGGACATGGCGGTCTACAACCCGTTTGACTTTTTCCTGGAACCCGATGCCGAAGAATTTCCGTTTGACTACAAAGCCGACCTGAAGCAGGAACTCGCGCCCTACCTGGTACCCGACCCGGTAACGCCGCTGCTGCAAGGTTTTCTGGACAAAATCGACCGCACCAAGCGGCGCAGTGTGATCTTTTTGGTCGACCTCAACGCCAAGGTGCACCAGGCCATCAACTACACCATTCGCATGGAGCCGGGGGTGCAAACGCCTGAAGAAACCCTCCAGTTGGGCTCGGGCTCGTGCCGTGACTCGGCTTGGCTGATGGTGCAACTGCTGCGCAACTGCGGACTGGCCGCACGCTTTGTCTCGGGCTACCTGATTCAGCTCAAACCCGATGTCAAATCGCTTGACGGCCCCAGTGGCACCGAAGTCGACTTCACCGACCTGCACGCCTGGTGCGAGGTGTATTTGCCCGGTGCCGGCTGGGTCGGGCTGGATGCCACCTCCGGTTTGTTGGCCGGCGAAGGCCATATTCCGCTGGCCTGTACACCGCAGCCTTCGGGCGCCGCACCGATTGAGGGCGGCGTCGATGAGTCCGAGGTCGAATTTGCCCACCACATGCAAGTGACGCGCATCTACGAGTCGCCCCGCGTCACCAAACCTTACACCGAAGAGCAATGGGCCGATGTGATGGCGCTGGGCGATGCGGTCGACCAAGAATTGGTGGCAGCCGATGTGCGCTTGACCATGGGCGGCGAGCCCACCTTTGTTGCCGTGGCCGACCGTGATGCACCAGAATGGAACACCGATGCACTGGGCCCGACAAAACGTGGATTTGCCACCGAATTGGTGCATAAATTGCGGCAAGAATATGGCCAAGGCGGGTTTTTGCACTTTGGCCAAGGCAAGTGGTACCCCGGCGAGCAGTTGCCACGTTGGGCGCTGAACATTTATTGGCGCGCTGACGGCGAGCCCATCTGGGCCAACCCGGCCCTGTTTGCCGACGAGCGGGTGCCAACCCACTACACCAGCCTGGATGCTGATCGTTTTACCCGCACACTGGCCAACAAGCTCGGCGTGACCAACAAGTTCATCCAAACCGCTTATGAGGACACCTGGTATTACCTGTGGCGCGAGCGCCGCCTGCCGGTCAATGTTGATCCCTTCAAGTCCCGACTGGACGACGAGATGGAACGTGCCCGCCTGCGCCGGGTGTTTGAGCAAAAACTCGACACCCCAGTGGGCTATGTGTTGCCGATCAAGGTGGCGGGGTTCGTTGAGCCCTATGGTGCCGCCTGGACCACCGGACCCTGGTTTTTGCGCGACGAGCGCATGTACCTGATGCCTGGTGACTCGCCGATGGGCTTGCGACTGCCGCTTGATTCACTGCCTTGGGTTAGCGAGGCTGACTACCCGTACATGATCGAGCAGGACCCTTCAACGCTGCGCGATGCGTTGCCAGCGCACGATCAGATGGCCGGGCGCTACATGCCAACCCAAGCGCCGAGCGACACACCAACTGTCGCCCTGGCGCGCAACACGGCCGCGGTGCCAAGCTTGGCAAGGGTGGAGCTTCCCCATTATTTAGGCAGTGTCAGGGCCCGTGAAGCAGTACGCAAATTTCAAAGTGCCAGAAAGGTCCATACCGACAAATTGGAGGCGAACGCCAGCATTGAAGCCACCCGCGCCGCAGAAATTCCCCCAGCACAGACCCCACAGCAAGCCGAACCGCAGGACTTTGTCCACACCCCCGACAAGCAGGAATCGGCGCACTGGCTGACCCGCACCGCTTTGTGCGTGGAAGTGCGTGATCCGCGCCGCGCCAGTGGCCCCAAGGCTGAGTCGGTTGGCGAGAAGTCGGGCGTCATCTACATCTTCATGCCCCCGCTGGAGCGTCTGGAGTACTACCTGGATTTGCTGGCCGCGGTTGAAGCCACCGCAGAAGAACTGGGCGTGCAAATCGTGCTTGAAGGCTATCCACCACCACGCGACCCGCGCCTGAAACTGCTTCAAGTGACGCCTGACCCAGGTGTCATCGAGGTCAACATCCATCCGGTCACCAACTGGAAAGAGTTGGTCTACAACACTGAATTTTTGTACAACGCAGCGTTTGAGTCGCGCCTGAGTGCTGAAAAGTTCATGACCGACGGCCGCCACACCGGCACCGGCGGTGGCAACCACTTTGTCATGGGCGGTGCCACGCCTTCGGATAGTCCGTTTTTGCGCAAGCCTGAGTTGCTGGCCAGTTTGCTGCTGTATTGGCACAACCACCCATCGCTCAGTTACCTGTTTTCCGGCATGTTTGTCGGCCCGACCAGCCAGGCACCGCGCGTGGACGAGGCCCGCAACGACCAGTTGTATGAGCTGGAAATTGCCATTGAGCAGATCTATAAGAACCGCGAAATCTACGGCCAGAGCATGCCGCCGTGGCTGGTCGATCGCACGCTGCGTAACATCTTGATCGACGCCACTGGCAACACGCACCGCAGCGAGTTCTCGATTGACAAGATGTACTCGCCTGACTCGGCCACCGGTCGGCTGGGGCTGCTGGAGTTGCGCGCCTTCGAGATGCCACCGCACCCGCACATGAGCAGCGTGCAGCAGTTGCTGTTGCGCGCCTTCATTGCCCGCTTCTGGAAATCACCGTACCAGGCACCCGCTACCCGTTGGGGTACCGAGTTGCACGACCGCTTCATGCTGCCGGCCTTCATCGAGATGGACTTCAAGGACGTGATGGCCGAAATGCGCAGCGCCGGTTACGCGTTTGACGACAGCTGGTTTGCCCCGCATATTGAATTTCGCTTCCCGCTGGTGGGCTCGTTCTGCTCGTCTGGTGTTGAGTTGACCCTGCGCAACGCGCTGGAGCCCTGGCATGTGATGGGTGAAGAAGGTGCCCCCGGCGGCACGGCGCGCTATGTTGACTCCAGCCTGGAGCGCATCGAAGTGCGCGTCAGCGGCCTCAATGAAAGCCGTTTTGTCGTCACCTGCAACGGCCGCGCCCTGCCCCTGCAGCCTACTGGCGTGGTCGGTGAGTTTGTAGCCGGTGTGCGCTACAAGGCGTGGAACCCGCCGAGCAGCCTGCACCCGAGCATTGGCGTGCACGCGCCGATCACCTTTGACATTGTCGATACCTGGATGAAACGCTCGCTGGGCGGCTGTCAATACCATGTGTCGCACCCGGGTGGCTTGAGCTACGAGTCGCTGCCCGTCAATGCCTTTGAGGCGGAGAGTCGCCGCATGTCGCGCTTTGTCGCCATGGGGCATACACCGGGTTTGATGACGGTGCCGCCTGCCACCATCAACGTGCCTGGCAGCCGGGAGTTTCCGTTTACGCTGGACTTAAGGCGTCAAAAATAATAGCTACTCACGCAGTAGATACGAGGGCTAGAGGCTTAATTAGTTAAAAAATTCTGGCGGTTAAACCGAAAAGGTCTTAACCGCCAGAGTCAGCTGATCAGCCTGATTTTGCAGCTGTTGCGAGGCATTGGCAGATTGTTCAACCATGGCTTCGTTTTGCCGCGTCATGGCATCCAGTGCCTGTAGGGCTGCACTGACCTCACCCATACCCTGTGACTGCGCCTGCGCGGACAGACTGATGTCGGAGACGGTGCTGCTAACTTGTTTGACGGAAGTCACGATGTCATCCATGGTGCTGAGCGCATCTTTGACCTGATTGGAGCCGGCCTCAACTTTGCGCACCGAGTCTTCAATCAAATCCTTGATTTCACGCGCGGCTTGGGCGCTGCGCCCGGCCAGGCTTCTGACCTCGCTGGCAACCACTGCAAAACCGCGCCCTTGCTCACCGGCGCGAGCAGCCTCTACGGCGGCATTGAGGGCCAAAATATTGGTTTGAAAAGCAATTCCGTCGATGACCCCGATGATGTCGGCAATTTTGTTTGAGCTTTGGTTGATTTCATGCATGGTGCTGACCACCTGGCCCACCACTTGCCCCCCGCGCGTGGCCACATCGGCAGCGCGACAGGACAAGGCTTCGGCCTGCTTCGCAGCCACTGTACTTTGATCGACGCTTTGCGTCAGCGCTTGCATCCGGATGGCCGTGGCTTGCAGGTGCCCGGCGGTTTCTATGGTGCGGGCATTCAGTTCCTGATTGCTGTCATGGATGAGATGCGAAACATCGCTGATGCCATGCGTCGACTGCCTGATGGCACTCAGCGTTGATTGCAGGGTGCTTACCATGCGTGCCAACGAATCCAGCAGACTGCCGTTGATGGCAGGCGGCACTTGCACCGACAAATCGCCATGGGCCAGATGCGCCAGAATATCGCTGGCGGTGGACGGCTCGCCCCCCAGCACCAGGCTCGCGGTGCGCCGAATCCATACCGTAAAGCCAATGCAGCCGGCCACACACAGCAAGGTCAGCAAGCCCGCGCCCCAGCCACCGATGGCCAGGTAAGCCACCAGATCGGCGTGGCTGGCCGTGCCAGCTTCACCCACCAGCCACCACGCACCCAAAGCCACCGCAGAGCCAGCACCGGCAACCATGACAGTGGGGATCAGCATGGAAACTGTGAGTTTTTGGGTGTAGTTCATCGCATCTGTCCATCACGTGAGATTAATCGGGTAGCACTCAGACCTTGAGTGTCGGCTGCTTTACGCGGACTGAGACCTCAAGGCCGCTTGCACCTCGCGCGCCGCCATGCCCAGTGAATCGGCAAATTCTTCGACCGTCTTGCCACTGGCCTCAAAAGCCCGGGCCAACGCGGCGCGGCGGGCACGCTGCTGATCGACCTCGGCAATCGCATCGTCCAGCACGGCGGTGATGGTTTCATTGGTGGCGGGCAAGCGGGCCAGATAGTCTTGCCTGGACAAGCCACAAGCCTCATAGGCGGCCATCAATTGCGAGCGCAATTTGGGCGTCAAATCATCATCGGTACGACCCTGGCGGCGTTGAAACAGCTCGATGATCGACAGGTAAACGTGCTCCGGTGCCACGGGTTCGACCGGCTTGCCTTGCAAGTCGTGTCGTTGCATGCCAGCCGCCACGCATTGCAGGTAACGGGTTGAACGCGTGTGCACACCCAGTGCCGCCTTCAAGTTGTCACGTTTGAAATCATCGGGGTGCGCCGCCAGCAGCTCCTGAAAAATGCCAAGCTTCAAGGGTAAAAAACGCTGCCCGAACAAATGCGGGTAGAGCTCGAACAGTTTTTCAAGAACCGGTTGCACCGAGGCAAAGCGGTTTTTCGGTTTGGCGACAACCGGGGTTTCCGCAACTGGCGCAGCTTGTGGTGTGTCATCGGCTGACGGGGTGGCTGCCAATAACGCGTCTTGCGGTGCGGTCTCGGCTTGGATCGGAGGCAATTCTGGTGTGATGTCGGTCATGTTGGCTTCAGTTTGATTAACCCGTGATTGTCAACCAAACCGCTGCTTCACTGGCATACTCCATTGCATGAACCAAGCCAGTCAGTTAGAACCCGCCGCAGAGTGCCCCGTTGAGCCCACTGAACCCGGTGTGGCAGCATTGGTGGCCGCCTGCAAAGCAAGCGCGGGGCACTTTGATGAAGTGCGAGGCAGTCTGATCGCCGACACCGGAAAACCCCACCAATTTGCTACTAATTCAATAGCTTGTAGTGCTTATTTCACTAAGGCTTGGGCTGATTTTTTCGCTACATTGTCGACCGATACGGCCGCCGACATGAACCAGCGCAGCGCCAGTTTGACGCGCCAAGTGCGTGACAACGGCATTACCTACAACGTTTATGCCGATGAGAATGGCCCACAGCGTCCCTGGTCGCTGGACTTGTTTCCGCTGCTCATTGAGTCGCACGACTGGCAGCACATTCAGGCCGGTGTCGTGCAGCGCGCCAAGCTGCTTGAACACGTCATGGCCGATATTTATGGTTCTCAAGCGCTCTTGGCCTCAGGGTTTTTGCCGCCGGCGCTGGTTCAGGGTCATCCCGGCTACCTGCGCGCCATGCACGGTGTCAAACCGGTGGGTGGGCGCTTTTTACATCTTGCCGCATTCGACTTGGCACGCGGGCCGGACGGCAATTGGTGGGTGGTGGGGCAACGCACCCAAGCGCCATCCGGGCTGGGCTATTTGCTTGAAAACCGGCTGGTTATTTCAGCCCAATTTTCTGCCGGCTTTGAGTCTTTAGGGGTGCAGCGATTGGCTAGTACCTATCGGGCGTTGATGGACAGCTTGCGCGCCGCCAGCCCGCACGGCGCTGACGCGCATCTGGCCCTGTTGACCCCGGGACCCTACAACGAAACCTATTTTGAACACGCTTACCTGGCCCGCTATCTGGGGTTGACGCTGGTCGAAGGCAGCGACCTGCTGGTGCGTGACGAATGCCTGTTTTTAAAAACCCTCAAGGGACTGGTCCCCGTGCATGGCTTGCTCAAGCGGGTTGATGACGAGTACCTGGACCCGCTTGAACTGCGCGCCGACTCCAGCTTGGGTGTGCCCGGCCTGCTGCAAGCCATTCGGGCCGGCAATGTGCTGGTGGCCAATGCGCCGGGTTCCGCGTTTTTGGAGAGCCCGGCCCTGCTGGGATTTTTGCCGGCCCTGTCGCGCCATCTGTTCGACGAAGAATTGATCCTGCCCGCGCTGCCGACCTGGTGGTGCGGTGAACGCAACGCCATGAAAGATGCACTGGCGAGCCTGCACGACTGCGCTATCAAGCCGACCTACCCCGGTTCACCCAGTCACGGCAGCTTTGACGGCGTGCTGGGTGCCACGCAAGATGCGCGCACGTTGGACGAATGGGCGGGGCGCATCGCTCGCAACCCGGAAGAACACACCGTGCAGACCTATTTACCGCTGTCTCAAATGCCTACCTGGCAAAGCGGCAATCGGCCTGAATCTGCAGGCACGATGGTGCCCCGCTCGGTCATGCTGCGGGTGTTTGCCGTGTCCGACGGCGCGCAGGGCTGGCGGGTCTTGCCCGGCGGCCTCGGGCGTGTTTCAAGTGCCCGGCAGGAAATGACCTCGATGCAGCGCGGTGGCAGTAGTGCCGATGTCTGGGCCTTGACCGAGGGTGAGGTGGATCATGCCACCCTGCTGCAGCCGCACTTGACCCCCGAGAGCCTGCTGCAGCGCAAACGCCTGGTAACCAGCCGGGCTGCTGAAAACCTGTTTTGGCTGGGTCGCTACACCGAACGCACCGAAAACGCCTTGCGATTGGCACGCCTGACGCTCGAGTGCCTGCACGGTGAAGACAAATCGTCGGCGCCCTTGCTGGTTTGGTTAAGCCAGATGGCCATTGCCAACACCCTGGTGCTGCCGGGCGTACCGACGGCCATCCAGGCCCCACGGGTGTTCGAGCGCTCGCTGATCGACAGCCTGGGCCGCACCACCGGGGCCACCAGCGTCGGCTACTACCTGCGCGCACTCAAGATGTCGGCCTCCAGCGTGCGCGAGCGGCTCTCACAAGAACACTGGCGCATCATCACCCACGCTGAAGAAGACCTGTTTGCCAATTTTGCCGGTCCAAGCCAGCGCAGTGATTGCTCGGCCACGCAGGCACTGCAAATTCTCAAGGACACCAGTGACCACATGGCCGCCATTACCGGCGCGCAGACCGACCGGATGACGCGCGACGATGGTTGGCGCTTGCTGAGCATTGGCCGCCACATTGAACGGCTGGCGTTTCTTTCGTCTGCGCTGAGGCGTGCGCTGGACTGTGGCAGCCTCGATACCGAAAGCGGTTTTGATGCCATGGTCGAACTGTTTGACAGTGCCATTACTTTTCATGCCATGTTTCAGCAAAGCCGCGACATGGTCGCGCTGGTGGACCTGCTGGTGATCGACCGGGACAATCCGCGCTCGGTGTCATGGGTGGCGCATACGCTGCGCGGCCGACTCGCCAAGCTGGCCGGCAGCGAACCCAACGAGCTCAGCGCCTTGTCGTTGAAGGTACCAAACCCGAACGATTGGGGGCTGGCCCAGTTGTGTGAGCAGGTCAGTGATCCGGCTGGCGTTACCCGGTATGAACTGCTTAACGAACTGCTTCAGCAGTGCACGCAAGCGGCGTTTGATGTGTCGGAAGCTGTCAGCACCACGTACTTTACCCACTCGGGAATGGTCAATCACAGCGTGGGTGCCGCATGAAGCTGCGCGTCACGCACGAAACCGTCTACGACTACAGCCCGGCGGTCGAGACCGCCCAGCACATGGCCTACCTGACGCCGCTGAATACGCCGCATCAGCAGTTGCTCAGCCACCAGTTGCAGGTCAGCCCACAACCAGCGCACATCAGCAACACGGTCGATGTGTTTGGCAACGCGCGGAGTTTTTTCTCACTGCAAGTGCCGCACCAACAATTGCGGGTGGTGGCTGTCAGTGACGTTGTCACCCAAACCAGCACGCTGCCCGGCAGCACGATCACCTGGGAGGCTGTGCGCGAGCGCTTTCGCTACCAGGCCAGCAGTGTCTTTGATGCGGCCAATGAATTTGTTTTTGCTTCGCCCATGGTGCCACGCTTGAACGAATTTGCGCTGTACGCCCGGCCCAGTTTTGCACCCGGCTCGCGCCTGCTCAACGGTGCGGTTGACCTGATGAATCGCATCTACCGTGACTTCACCTATGAGAGTCAAAGCACCGAGGTCAACACCCCGGCGGTCGACGCGCTGACGCAACGCAAAGGTGTCTGCCAGGATTTTGCGCATATTTTGATCGCTTGTTTGCGCGCGTTGGGACTGCCGGCGCGCTATGTCAGCGGTTATCTGCTGACGCTGCCTGCGCCAGGCACGGTCAAACTGCGTGGCAGTGATGCATCGCACGCTTGGGCCAGCGTTTATGTGCCCGATTTACCTGAAGGTGCGCGCTGGGTCGACCTGGACCCCACCAACGACCGAGCCGGTTGGCCCAGCCCAGGCATTGACTATGTGACGCTGGCCAGAGGGCGGGATTTTTCAGATGTATCACCCATGCGCGGTGTCATCCACGGGGGTGCCAGTCACGTCTTGCGTGTTGGCGTGACGGTCGAGCCGGTGCAGTCGTCATCGCAATCGCAGACACAAAATCAAAGCCAAAGTCAAACGCTGTGGAAGCCTTTTAATCAGTACTCTTGAAGAGTTTTGCAATAACAATTTTTATTAATTTAATAGCTACTTAGGCTTATTCCACAAGGGCTAGAGCCTATTTTTATCACTAAAAGGAACCACCATGAGCATTTACGCCAAACTCGCAGAACTCAATATCACCTTGCCCCCCATCGCCATTCCGGCGGCCGCTTATGTGCCGTTTGTGCAAACCGGCAACCTGGTGTTTTTAAGCGGTCACATTGCCAAAAAAGACGGCAAACCCTGGGTCGGTCAACTGGGCAAAAATCTCGTCACCGCTGATGGCCAAGCCGCCGCCCGCGCCATTGCCATCGAGTTGCTGGGTACGTTGCACGCGGCCGTGGGCGACTTGAACCGCGTCACACGCATTGTCAAACTAATGTCCCTGGTGAATTCCACTGGTGACTTTACCGAGCAGCATCTGGTCACCAATGGCGCCAGCGAGTTGATCGGCCAAGTGTTTGGTGCCAAGGGAGCCCACGCCCGCAGCGCCTTTGGTGTCGCGCAAATTCCGCTCGGTGCCTGTGTCGAAATTGAAATGATCGCTGAAGTCGCCTGACACGCCAGTTGCTGTCGCGCTAACGCCCGATGCAGACAACGGGCTGCTGCTGAACGGCCAGCAGGGCCTCGGCGTTGACCTTTTTTGGGGCGATTTCAGCCAGCGGCACCAGCACAAAGGCCCGCTCATGCATACGGGGGTGCGGCACCACCAGGCTGGCGCTGTGAATGTTGGCATCGCCATACAGCAACATATCGAGGTCGAGCGTGCGCGGCGCATTCCGGTACGGGCGCTGGCGCCCCGCTCTTTGTTCAAGGCGCTGGAGTTGCTGCAATAGCGCGGGTGCCGTCAGACTGGTTTCAATCGCCGCCACGGCGTTGATGAAATCCGGGCCATTGGCATCGACCGGTGCGGTGCGGTATAGGCTGGAGCATTGCAGCACCTGGGTGTGCTCAAGCTCGGCCAACTGGGCCATTGCCGAGCGTAAGGTGGCACAGGCATCACCCAGGTTGGCACCCAGGGCAATGTAGGCCAGCGTCATTGCCCTGGCGTGTCCTGTGCGGGTGCGTCACCCTGGCCGCCGGTACTGCCACTGGGGCGACGGCGGCGACGGCGCTTTTTCGGTGCAGCAGAGCCATCGTCAGCCATAGCGCCGAACGCGGGTTCAGGCATAGTCGGTGCGGATTCCTGCAGGTCAGCGCCGTCACGGGCTGGTTGAGCCGCATCACGCGCCGGCATCTTGTGCACCCGTGGTGCCCGCGCGGTCTTGGCGCGCTGTTGTTGCTCCAGTTTGACTTGTTCCACCATGTCGTTGCGCAAGTTGTCATTGGCCAGGCTAAATTCTTCCCACCAATCGGCCAGCACATCTTCAACCTCACCGGCATCGGCACGCAAGCGCATGAAGTCAAAGGCGGCCCGAAATCGCGGTTGATCGGTCAAACCAAATGGCGCACTGCCTACCCGCTTTTCAAAACGCGGTTGCATCAGCCAAATTTCGCGCATGTCGCCAGCTAATCGACCACTGCCAGAGACATCGCCAATGCGCGCGTGAAATACGTCTTCAATCGCATCTTGGAGGGCTGCATGCGAATGCTGCTGGTTTTTGACGCGCTTGTCCCAACCGTCACGCACATCGGCCCACAGCACGCAGGCTAGCAAAAAGCTCGGAGCCACCGGTTTACCTTCGCCAACACGGCGGTCGGTATCTTGCAGGGCCGCCGCGACAAAGGGCTGCTGCGCGCGCTCCACCACCACATCGAGCAGCGGATAAATGCCCTGCGCCATGCCCAACTCTTTCAACTTCGCGATCGAGGCGAGCGAATGCCCGGTTTGCAGCAGTTTGAGCATTTCGTCAAACAAACGGCTTTGCGGCACTTCAGACAGCAACGCGCGCGATTTGAGCAGCGGTGTGGCCGTTTTGGGGTCGAGCTTGAACCCCAACGCATCGAGTTTGGCGGCAAAGCGAATGGCGCGGATGATGCGCACCGGGTCTTCGCGGTAGCGCGTGGCGGCATCGCCAATCATGCGGATGACGCGGTTTTTGGAGTCCTTGATGCCGTGGTGATAGTCCACCACGATTTGCCGCTCGGGGTCGTAGTACATGGCGTTGATGGTGAAATCGCGCCGCACCGCGTCTTCTTCCATCGGGCCCCAGACGTTGTCGCGCAGCACCCGCCCACTGGAGTCCACCGCGTGTTTCATGCCAGCGAGTTCACCCTTGCTGGTCTTCTCGTTGCCCGCCACTTGCTCGGCGGCGGCGTTGTCCAGGTAGGCGCGAAAGGTCGAGACTTCAATCACCTCATGCTCGCGCCCGCGCCCGTACACCACGTGCACGATGCGAAAGCGCCGACCAATGATGAAGGCACGTCGAAACAGGTTTTTGACCTGCTCGGGTGTGGCGTTGGTGGCCACGTCAAAGTCTTTTGGTGCCAGTCCCAACATCAGGTCGCGCACGGCGCCACCGACGATATAAGCCTCAAAGCCTGCGTTTTTGAGCGTGCGCAGTACATTTGAGGCGCGTTCATCAACCAGTTTGGGGTCAATGCCGTGCACCGCATGGCCAATTTCTTCGCGCTTGCCAAAGGGGCTTTTACTGGCTGGCGCGGGTTTGCCCAAAAGTTTATTGATGAAATTTTTGATCATTGTTGTTGTCCTGACTGAATAGCGTCATTCCCAGTTTGAAAAAGATCGAGTATGCGCCACCCACGCGCTGCTGCGATGGACCGCAAGCGGTCATCCGGATTGGTAGCCACCGGGTGCGTAACACGCTCCAGCAGGGGCAGATCGTTGATGGAGTCGGTGTAGAACGTGCTCTCAACATCGCCCCAGCCTAAGTGGCGACTGGTCAGCCAGTCCTCCACCCGCACCACCTTGCCCTCGCGAAACGACGGCGTACCGGCAATTTCGCCAGTAAACCAGTCGCTTGCCGGGTCGCGCACCAGGTTGATGGCGATCAGCTCGGTGATGCCAAATGCCTGGGCAATCGGGCGCGTAACAAACTCATTGGTGGCGGTGACGATGAGCACAGCATCGTCGGTTGCCTGATGCTGTGCGACCAGCGCCTGGGCCTGCGGTTTAATGGCTTTTTGCACTACATCCCTCATGAAACGTGCGTGAGCAGATATTGAATTAATAGCGCCTTGCTGGCGAATGGCAGTGGTGGCGAAGCGCACATAGGCGTGAATATCGAGCGTGCCCGCCTTGTACTGCGCGAAAAAATCCTCATTGCGGCGGGTAAATTCTGCTGCATCGTTCCAGCCCAGCTCAGTTGTGAAAACCCCCCATTCATAGTCCGAATCGGTTGGTATCAGCGTGTGGTCAAGGTCAAACAGGGTCAATTTCATGGTCAGGCATCGTCCATCATGGTTTTGATCAGGGGAATAGTAATGGCACGCTGGGTTTGCAGTGCGTAGCCGTCCATCAGGTTGAGCAGCTCCATCAGGCTGCCCAAATCACGACTGAAACGTGTCAGCATGAAGTCCATCACCTCATCGCTCAGCGCAATGCCACGCGTATCGGCGCTGGCGCGCAGCACGGCACGGCGTTGCGCATCATCAAGCGCCTGCAAGGCAAATAGATGGCCCCAGCCGAGCCGGGTGCGCAAGTCATCGCGCAGTTTCAGGTCGGCCGGTGGCACGCTACCAGCCGCCAGTACGGCACGCTGATGCGTCTGGGCGTTGACAAACCAGTTAAACGCCGTTTGCTGCTGAGCGGTATTAAAGGCGTGCACATCGTCCATCAGCACGACAGACCAGCGCTCGTCAAATTCAGGGGACTCCGCCATGCCGGCATCAAGCCAGCCTACGCGCTCGCCCTGCCCCAGCAGCGATGCTTGCACCGCTTTGAGTAAATGTGTTTTGCCGCTGCCGCTGCTACCCCAAAGGTAAGTCGGCACGGGGGAGCGCAACGCGGTACCGGTGCCGGGTTGACCCAGCCACAGCGTCAGATGCTCAAGTGCCGCGGCATTCGGGCCAACACAAAAATTAGCCAGGCTTGGGCCCTGCCCGACACCCATGTCCAGCACCAGCTGTTTCATCATGTGACGGGTCATGCCTCGGTGTACAAGGCGCTTGCCAGGTAAGCACTGCGCAGGCGGCGAACGGCCACCAACAACACGGCGCTGAGCGGCAGCGCAATCAACACGCCAACAAAGCCCAATAGCTGGCCAAATGCCAGCAGCGCAAAAATAACCGCCAAGGGGTGCAGGCCAATGCGCTCGCCAACCAGCCGTGGTGTCAGGTAAAAACTCTCAACCACCTGACCCAGGCCGTAGACCACCGCCACCATGACCAGCGCGCTGACTGGGCCAGTCGTCGTCGAAAATTCCAGAAAGCCGGCCAGCGTTGCCAAAATCAGCCCCAGACCAAAGCCTAGATACGGTATGGCAATGGCGAGCCCGGTAAACACGCCAATCGGCAGTGCCAGATTCAAGCCAAACAGCGTCAAACCGACGCTGTAGTACACCGCCAACACCGCCATGACGAGCAATTGGCCGCGCAGGTATTGACCCAATACGGCATCGGCCTCCTCGGTGAAACTGGTCACTGGCTCGCGCAAACGCTGGGGCACCAGGCTCAGCAGCATGCCGATAAAGCGCTGCCAGTCCATCAACAGATAAAACAACACTACCGGAATCAGCACCGCATTGCCAATCACCGACAGCGCTACGCTGCCACCCATCTTGACCGAGGCCATCAGGCGCCCCGCGCTGTCTTGCCAATTGGCGCTGAGGTGTTCCATGGCGAAGGCTTTGAGGCTCGCCAAATCCAGCGACACATGCAGCCCCAACTGGGTCAACAAGGGTTGCAGGGAATGGCTGATATGGTCCAACAGCAGCGGCACCTGCTCGCGCAACAGCGGCAACTGCTTGAACAAAATCGGCACAATCAGCAGCGCAATCAACAGCAGCAGCACAATGAAGATCAACTCCACCAACAGCACCGCCAGCAGCCGTGGCAAGCGACCCCGGCCCAGGTGGTCAAGCCAGTCGACCACCGGGGTCAGCGCGTAGGCGAGGATGGTGGCCACCACAAACGGTGTCAGTACCGGTGCCAGCAACCACACGACCAGCACCAGGCCAAGCAGCAGCGCACCCCAAGCAGAGGCTCTTTTTTGTGTTGTGGTGAATTGCATTGAAATGGCGAAAAGCCGTACCCTTAAAATCAGCCCCAAATTCTATCGGGCTTGCCATGGTGACCCCGCCCTCTTTTTTTTGATCTGATTGACCTACCCCATGACCACCACCCATACACCTACCACAGCCCTGTCGTACAAAGATGCAGGCGTTGACATTGACGCGGGCGATGCGCTGGTCGAACGCATCAAGCCTTTAGCAAAAAAAACCATGCGCGAAGGCGTGCTGGCCGGTATTGGTGGCTTTGGTGCCCTGTTTGAAGTGCCAAAAAAGTACAAAGAACCGGTGCTGGTGAGCGGCACTGACGGCGTTGGCACCAAGCTCAAGCTGGCCTTCGAGTGGGGCATGCACGACACCGTTGGCATCGATTTGGTGGCCATGAGCGTCAACGACGTGCTGGTGCAAGGGGCTGAGCCACTGTTTTTTCTGGACTATTTTGCCTGCGGCAAGCTCGATGTGGACACCGCCGCCGCCGTAGTGAGCGGCATTGCCCGCGGCTGCGAGTTGTCGGGCTGCGCACTGATTGGCGGCGAAACTGCCGAAATGCCCGGCATGTACCCGGCCGGCGAATACGATCTGGCCGGTTTTGCCGTTGGTGCGGTTGAAAAATCCAAGATACTGACCGGAGCCGATGTAAAAACCGGCGATGTGGTGCTGGGCCTGGCTTCCAGCGGCGTGCATTCCAACGGCTTTAGCCTGGTGCGCAAGTGCATTGAGCGTGCCGGCAGCAGTGCCCCCGCCATGTTGGACGGCAAACCGTTCAAACAAGCGCTGATGGAGCCAACCCGCCTGTATGTTCTGAACGTGCTGGCGGCGCTGGCAATTCACCCGATCAAGGCGCTGGCGCATATCACCGGCGGTGGCCTGCTGGAAAACATTCCCCGGGTGCTGCCTGATGACCTGGCGGCGCACCTGGTCAAGGGCAGTTGGCCGCAAACCGAGCTGTTTGCCTGGCTGCAGGCCACGGCGGCCATTGACGACACAGAAATGAACCGCACCTTCAACAACGGCATCGGCATGGTGCTGGTGATCGACGCCGCCCACGCTGCAGCCTGCGCCGCCACGTTGCGGGCTTCGGGTGAGACCGTGTATCAGATTGGCGTGATTGCTGCCAAAGGGGATGGTGAGGCGGTGGTGGTGGGGTGAAATCTTACGGCTGCCAGCCATTTCATTGCGCGCAAGCACAATGTTCACCTATTGCCGGACTCTCAGGGTGAATATGAATGCCGGTTTCAGGATTTCTGGGAGCGCTACTCATAGTAAGGGCTCAAGAGGCACCGCTTAGAGCCATTTCCCCAGAGTCTGTCGCAGCGCGTCCATCGAAATTGGTTTGACCAGGAAATCGTTCATTCCTTCAGCCAGACGTTTCTGTCGGTCCTCTTCAAAAGCATCAGCCGTCAGGGCAATGACCGGCACCGGTGTACGCGTATTATTGATTTCCCATTGCCGTATGTATTGAGTTGCAATGTAGCCTTACCATTCCGCTTATCCTAGGCAGTCCCACCATGCAAACCGTCATCTAATGACGGCCAACAGCGCCTGGCCAATTTACAAATGACAGCCTCTTGAAGCAACCCATTTCCAACCTGCGGCAAATCCCGGCAAGCATCTGGGCGCTGGGCTTTGTCAGCTTACTGATGGACATTTCCAGCGAGCTGATCCACAGCTTGCTGCCAGTGTTCATGGTCACCACGCTGGGGGCCAGCGTCTTGATGGTCGGTTTGATTGAGGGGGTCGCCGAAGCCACCGCAATGATCGTCAAGGTGTTTTCTGGCGTGCTGAGCGACTATTGGGGCAAGCGCAAGCCGCTGGCGATTTTGGGCTATGGCCTGGGCGCGCTGTCAAAACCACTGTTTGCCCTGGCCAGCACCACCGGCTTGATATTGGGTGCGCGGCTGATGGACCGCGTGGGCAAAGGCATTCGCGGTGCCCCGCGTGACGCGCTGGTGGCTGACATTGCGCCGCCCGAGCTGCGCGGCGCTGCCTTTGGCCTGCGCCAGTCGCTTGACACCGTGGGCGCATTTGTTGGTCCGCTGCTGGCCATTGGGTTGATGCTGCTATGGGCCAATGACTTTCGCACAGTGTTCTGGTTTGCCTGCATACCGGCTTTTTTGTGCGTCATGCTGCTGATTTTTGGCGTGCAAGAGCCCGAGCACGCCAACGCCGGCCTGCGTGTCAACCCCATCAGCAAAGCCAACTTGAAACGCTTGCCCTCGGCCTACTGGTGGGTAGTGGGTATCGGTGCCATCTTCACGCTGGCACGCTTTTCTGAGGCATTTTTGGTGCTGCGTGCCCAAAGTGGCGGTTTGGCGCTGGCTTGGACACCCTTGGTGCTGATTGCCATGAATGTGATTTATGCGGCCTTCGCGTATTCCTTTGGCAAGCTGGCTGACCGGCTGCCACACGCTGCTCTGCTGACCTGGGGTCTCTTGTTTTTGATAGCAGCTGATGCAATGCTGGCGTGGGATAACCACGGATTTACCCTGTGGACCGGTATTGCGCTGTGGGGCCTGCACATGGCCATGACACAAGGCTTGCTGGCCACTATGGTGGCCGACACCGCGCCAGAAGACCTGCGCGGCACCGCCTACGGATTCTTCAACCTGTGCAGCGGCATCGCCATGCTGGTGGCGAGCGGTCTGGCGGGGTGGTTGTGGGACCAGTTCGGTGCGCGCTTTACCTTTGGCGCAGGCATTATTTTTTGCCTGCTGGCTTTGGGGTTGACGCAACTGCAGCCGCGTTTAAATGTTATCAAATAAATAGCTACTACCGCATTTTTTATAAGAGTTATTCCATTTCCATACCAATAGAGCCATGATAGTGAATCCCATCTATTTAGGATTTCGCCATGGCCAGGATTGCACGCGGGGAAGAAGTTGTCGATAGCGCGATGCAAGCTTTTCGCCAATGCCGTCACAGTCGAGCAGTTGCGCCAAGCACAGGCAGTCGTGCTACCGCTGCGATTTGCGATGAGCCTGCAACAAACCGCTCAGTTGACAGGACTGTCCGTCGGCTGGGTCAGCAAGCAGCGCAACCGATTCATCCAAGGCAAGGCGCTCGGCGATGGCAGCGCTCCAGCGCGTGAAGGACGGCGCAGACAGAACTTCACACTGGAAGAAGAGACGGCTGTACTCAAGCCGTTTCTGGAGCGAGCCGGCCAAGGTGGAATCCTGGTGGTCGGTCAAATCAAGCACGATCTTGAGGCAGCGTTGGGGCACCCCATGTCGCTGTCATCCGTCTACACGCTGCTACACCGCCATGACTGGCGAAAGCTGGCACCGGACAAGCGCCCGGACGAGGCCCGCTTCGGGCGCATCAACGATGTGCGCAGGTGCTGGGCACCAAAACCGATGCGCCCTTTGTGCCAGGCCATGCTCACCCACGAGTACACCTATGCCTACGCATCCTGCGAGCCAGCCACCGGCGTGATGGAGGCCTTGATCCTCCCCCAGGTCAACACCCAATGCATGCAGATATTCCTGGACACCGTGGCGGCAAGACATGCCTCTGATCACATTGTGATGGTCATGGATGGCGCGGATCAGCACGCCAGCAAAAAACTGGGGCGCCAGCCAATATCAGGTTGCGTGCGTTGCCGCCCTACGCCGAAAAGAAAAAGAATGGACAAGCACTGGGCTTCAATAAACCGAGAACGCCACAACCGGCGCGCTTAAGTCACTGAACGGTGACCCCAGCGCGATTTCACCCCGGCCATGTAACACGCATTCTTCGCGTCGCAGCACCAAATCAGAGCCACCGCCCGAAAAGCGTACCCAGCAGCCATAAGAACTGACGTCTGTCAACATCACATTGCCGTTGCGCCAATCAACCCGGGCGTGGGTTCGTGAAACCCGGGGGTCATTCACCATGAATTCAACCTGACGAATTCGACCAATGTGAATAGGCAGATCAAAAGCCTTGAAGGTCTTACGGTTGTCAAGCCACGAAAGCTCAATTTGGCCGCCCAGTACGTCTGAATCGGTAGCGTTAAACCGCGAGTCCATCGTGGCGGGGACCGTGAAGGAGTCAGAATCGACATCATCCAGCCACTCAACCTGATACACCTTGCAAGGCTCTGCACGACCCCGGATGGCGATCAGCCCGAGCAAGCGGCAACGTGGCCCAAAGGGGTTATGGTCATTCTCGATGGTTGCAGCATTGATCCAAATTTGATTTGGCCCAGTCAGTTCGCTGAGCCGCGCCGCGATGTTGACAGCGTCCCCGTAACAGTCATTGGCCACCAGTTCGACATCCCCATGCGCGACACCAATGCGCAAAGGCATGTACATATTAGGCGGTGTTTGGGCCAATCGATGTTGGTACGCGTTCTGAATGTCGACCACTGCGGCGAGTGCGTCCGGACTGCTTTCAAAAATGGCCAGCACACCGTCACCCAGGAACTTCACCACCCGCCCACCATAAGCCGTAAATCTATTTGCAACCCATGTGGTGGCCTGCGTGACCGCTTCCGTGGCTTTGGCGTTTCCAACGGCTTCAAATACACCGGTGCTGCCAAACAAATCGGCGAAAACGACAGTCGATTGAACGCCCATTCCTGATTTTTTCCTTGTTTTGGTTCGGCCGAGTTTAGGTCAATTGCAGGGCAAATTGGGCGCTGCTTGCGCAGCAACTGCACGCGGTGTCTATAAATGCCCCCAAACCAGCATCACATCGCGCCCGTCCGCACCCAAGTCAACGCTGGCACCCACTGGCAGCAGCACCTTGGTCGCTACATGTCCATACGGCATATTGGTCAGCAGTGGCACCCGAATTTTTGTGCGCAGCCAGTCAAACACCGTCTTCAACTTGAAGCCCCGATCATGGCTGACTAGCTTGAAATCAGTAAATTGACCCATCACAATGGCTTTTTGCCTGGCCAATACACCGGCATGCAGCAACTGGGTCAGCATGCGTTCGATGCGGTAAGGGTGCTCGGCCACATCTTCGAGAAACAGGATGCCGCCTTTGATGTCGGGGAAATACGGTGTTCCCAATAACGACGTCAGCACCGTCAGGTTTCCACCCCAAAGTTTCGCATTTTTTATATAAAAAACATCTTTAGCCCTTGATTTTATTGCCTCATCAGCTACTGAATCAGTAGCTGTTTGCAGCACCTCCTTGTGCTGACGCCAGCCAGCGCCCTCGCCCTGCCCGCACAGCAAATCATCAAAGCAGGCCTCCATGATGTCATCGGGTGCAGGAGCGCCAAAACCTTCGCACAAGGCCGGGCCGGCCCAGGTGATGGCACCGGTTTTGGCGAGTACCGCGTTCTGAAACGCCGTGAAGTCACTGATGCCAACAAACAGCATGCCTTTGTCGATGGCCTTGGCTACTTTTTTATAGTGTAGGTTCGGCAGGATGCGGGTCAAGCCGTAGCCGCCACGGGTGATCAGCGCCACATCGGCACCACTGGCAGCAGCACGGTGAATGGCGGCTAGCCGGGTCGCATCATCACCGGCAAAACGTTGAAAACTGCTCAGCGCTGACGCGTCAATTTCAACCTCGTGCCCCAAGGCCGTGAGGCGCACCACACCGCGCTTGAAGGCCGCCTTGTCGCGCACGGCACCAGAAGGCGAGTAAATGTAGATGTGTTTTTTCATGTTGTTTTGAGAGCGGCTTGGACCGATGGCAAAAAAGCTAGCGGCTCGCAAGCATAGACGCAAAAGCACGCAATGCGGCACGGTGACCGGCATCCGGAAACGGCGCATTGCGCGCTTGCTCACTCAGCGCTTGCAGTGCCTGTGCCACCACTTGAATGCCCCTCTGCGGCATTTCGGCTTTCACGAGTTGCGCCAACGGCAGCATGTCTTCTGGCACGAGCAAGGTGATGCCAGCCAAATCGAGCTGCGCGATCAGTTCTGCAATCACCTGTGCATGCCACTGCAGCGTGTGGAACGCGATTTTTTTAGGCTTGTCGCTTTTGCCAAAGCCAATCAGATCCGGGCAAATCAGACGCTGTCGTTGCGCCAAAGAGGCTTGTATTTGGCTGTGCCAAACATGGCTCCAGTCGGTCGGCCCGTGCAGATACAGCCAAGTTTCTGGCGCACCTGCCGGCCTTGTGTCGATGTAGTGCAGGCGCAGTCCCGCCAAGCTTGGCAGGTCGCTTATATAGCTAGAAAATGCTGGCATTTCTGGCCATGCGTTAAAGCAGCTGTCGGGCGTGCGCAGTGCATCGTCGCGTAGCGCCCTGCCCGTCGCAAGCTTCTCCTGCCGATGCTGCGCGCGCTGTTGTTGAAAAAAATCCTGCAGCAATAACGAGCAGTCCTGTGCCAACACGCCACCTTGCAACTGCGTTTGATGGTTGAGTTGGGGATTGGCAAACAGATTCAACACCGAGCCGCCTGCACCGGTTTTGGGATCGGCTGCGCCAAAGACCACCCGTTTGAGCCGTGCATGCAGCAGGGCGCCGGCGCACATGGCGCAGGGCTCTAGCGTCACAAACAATTCACAGTCATCGAGCCGGTAATTGCCCAGGTGCGCGGCCGCAGCCCGCAAAGCGGCAATTTCGGCGTGGGCTGTCGGGTCATGCGTGGCAATCGGCGCGTTACGACCAGCGCTGAGGATCGCGCCCTGGTACACCACGACGGCACCGACGGGCACCTCGCCCGCGCTACCCGCGGCTTGCGCTTGGTCCAGGGCTGCGCGCATCCACTGCGCGTCTAGGGTGCTGGATGAGTCGGCCACATCAATCGTCAGGCATCGGGCGCGCTTGCGTGGCGCCTTCGATGGCCTGCTTGTACTGTTGCTGGATTTGTTGGCTTTGCTGCACTGCATTGCCAGTTGCCGGCGAACTCGATCCACCAGCGGGTACCTGCAAGGCCGGCATAGGTGCCTGAACTGCCGTCATTTGCTTGCGCACCAGCACGCTCACCACGGCCAACACCACCAGCAAGCTGACCAAGCCTAAAACGCTGCGCATCAGTTGCCTACCGACGTGTTATCCAGCAAGCCCAAGCGCAGCATCCACGCCGCCAAGGCACGTTCCTGGTCATTACCATTCACGTAGGCGCTGTACATCGCAGCATGGGATTCAGGGCGGTGCTGGTTGAGTTTGAGCTTGCATTGCAGCTCGGTGATTTTCAGTTCGAAAGCCACGATGCCCCGCATCATCTTGTGTTGAAAATCTTCGCTCAGACCGCGCCACTGCGCGGCGTAGTCAGGGTCATGATCCCCGATCAGGTGCTTGAGCAGGCGATCCTTGTCATCGAAACTCTCAATCAGACTGGCCTCTACCCGGGCCTGTACCGACAGGTAGCTCCAGGTGGGCACACGGGCCAAATCGGGGTAGACGCTTGGACTCATGTAGGCCTGCGGTCCCATGAATGTCACCACTGCCGTGGGGCGCGTTTGCAAGTAACGCCAATGCGGGTTGGCCTTGGCGCAATGACCCAGCAGCAGCATGGCATTGCCATCATCCACCAGGTGCAGTGGCAAAGGTGTCACATAAGGCAGACCGTCATCGTCGGTTGAGATCAGACTGGCAAATGGATGGGCGCGCATCAATTCGCAGGCAAATGCGGGGTCCTTGGCATCAAATTGCGGGGGCAGATACATCGAAAAAATTACCCGAAAAGTAACACCTGAACTTTATTCCCACTCGATCGTGGCAGGCGGCTTGCTGCTCACATCGTAGGTCACGCGGTTGATGCCACGCACTTCATTGATGATGCGGCTTGACACTTTTTTGAGCAGCGCATAGGGCAACTCTGCCCAGTCAGCCGTCATGAAGTCGCTGGTTTGCACCGCGCGCAGTGCCACCACATAGTCATAAGTGCGGCCATCGCCCATGACACCAACGCTCTTGACCGGCAAAAATACCACGAAGGCCTGACTGGTCAGGTCGTACCAGCTTTTACCCGTGGCTTCATCAATAAAGTTATGCAGTTCTTCGATAAAGATAGCATCGGCACGACGCAGCAGATCAGCATATTCTTTTTTGACTTCACCCAAAATGCGCACGCCCAGACCGGGGCCTGGAAACGGGTGCCGATACACCATGTGGTAAGGCAAGCCGAGCGCCACACCGAGTTCGCGCACTTCGTCTTTAAACAGTTCGCGCAAGGGCTCCAGCAGCTTCAGACCGAGTTGCTCTGGCAGGCCACCGACATTGTGGTGACTCTTGATGACCACGGCCTTTTTGTTTTTGGCACCACCGGATTCGATCACGTCCGGATAGATGGTGCCTTGGGCTAGCCACGTTGCGCCTTTGACGGCGCGACTTCCATCTGCTGCGTTTTTAGTAGTATCTTGCGCAGTCAGCGCAAGGGCTTGAGCCTTAAAAACCTCTACAAACTCACGGCCGATGATCTTGCGTTTGGCCTCCGGATCGCTGACGCCTTTGAGATGCCCCAAAAATTGGTCAGCGGCATCGACACGAATCACCTTGGCGTGCAGTTTGCCGACGAACATCTCCATCACCATGTCGCCTTCGTTCAGACGCAGCAGGCCATGGTCAACGAACACACAAGTAAGCTGGTCGCCAATAGCACGGTGAATCAGCGCGGCTGCAACGGACGAATCGACCCCGCCTGACAAGCCCAAAATCACTTCCTCATCACCCACCTGAGCGCGAATCTGCTCTACGGCCTCGCTGATGTAATCCCCCATGATCCAATCTGCCCGCGTGGCGCAGATGTCGAGCACAAAACGCTCCAAAATGGCCGCCCCCCGCTTGGTATGGGTGACCTCGGGGTGAAATTGAACCCCGTAAAAACGCCGCTCCACGTCAGCCATGCCAGCGATTGGGCAACTGTCCGTACTGGCCATCAGCTTGAAGCCCGGTGGCAGTTCGGTTACCTTGTCGCCGTGGCTCATCCAGACTTGCAACATGCCATGACCTTCTGGGGTCGTGAAATCTGCAATACCGTCAAGCAGTGCGGTATGACCATGCGCACGCACATTGGCGTGTCCAAACTCGCGCTGGTGTCCACTGGTGACAATGCCACCGAGTTGGTGCGCCATGGTTTGCATGCCGTAGCAGATACCCAGTACCGGCACGCCTAACTCAAAGACTGCTTGGGGTGCCTTGTCGGTGCTTTCTTCGTAGACGCTGGCGTGGCTGCCCGACAAAATGATGCCGCGCAACTTGCCGTCACGCGCATAGGCGCGAAGCCAGTCGTCAGTGACATCGCAGGGATGCACTTCGCAAAACACGTGGGCTTCGCGGATGCGACGGGCGATCAGTTGGGTGACTTGAGAGCCAAAGTCGAGGATGAGGATTTTTTGATGCATCTTAAATGGTTGGGGACAGAGCAACTTCTTTCGCTTCGCTTATGTAAGTTGGGCAGTCCCGCAAGGTCTCAGGTTAGTTGGGGACAGAGCAACTTCTTTCGCTTCGCTTATGTAAGTTGGGGGAGTCCCGCAAGGATATTACTCAGAGCGGTAATTCGGCGCTTCTTTGGTGATCTGCACATCGTGCACATGGCTTTCGCGAATGCCGGCGGTGGTGATCTCGACGAATTCGGCCTTGTCCTGCATTTCTTCGATGGTGGCGCAACCACAATACCCCATGCTGGCGCGAATGCCGCCGGCCATCTGGTAAATGATGGCAACCATGGAGCCCTTGTAGGGCACACGGCCCTCAATGCCTTCAGGCACCAGTTTGTCGGCGTTTGGATTGCCGGTGCTGGATTCCTGAAAATAGCGGTCAGCGCTGCCTTGCTGCATGGCACCAATTGAGCCCATGCCACGGTAACTCTTGTAGCTGCGGCCCTGGAACAAAATGACTTCGCCGGGCGCTTCTTCAGTGCCGGCAAACATGCCGCCCATCATCACCGTGTTGGCGCCTGCTGCCAGCGCCTTGGCGATGTCGCCACTGAAGCGGATGCCACCATCGGCAATCATCGGCACACCGGTGCCTCTGAGGGCAGTGGCCACGCTGTCGATGGCCATGATTTGAGGCACACCCACACCCGCGACGATGCGGGTGGTGCAAATGGAGCCGGGACCAATACCAACTTTGACCGCATCGGCACCGGCCTCAACCAGTGCCAACGCTGCCGCCCCGGTGGCAATGTTGCCGCCAATCACTTCAACATGTGGAAAGTTTTGCTTGACCCAGCGCACGCGATCGAGCACGCCCTTGCTGTGACCGTGCGCGGTATCCACAACAATGGCATCGACACCAGCGCGGGCTAGTAACTCGACGCGCTCTTCGGTGCCCTCGCCTACGCCCACCGCAGCGCCAACCCGCAGCTTGCCTTGGGCATCTCGCGCCGCATTGGGAAAGCTGGTCTGTTTGGTGATGTCTTTGACCGTAATAAGGCCTTTGAGCTCAAATGCATCGTTGACCACCAGCAAGCGCTCGATCTTGTATTGATTGAGCAGCACCTTGGCCTCAGTGATGGTGGTGCCATCGGGGACCGTGACCAGCTTGTCACGCGGAGTCATGATGTGACTGACCGGCAGGTCGTAGCGAGTCTCGAAGCGCAAATCGCGCCCGGTCACCAGGCCGACCACCTTGCCGCCATCGATCACCGGAAAGCCCGACACGCCGAGTTGCTCGGACAACGCCATGACCTGGCGCACCGTGTGTTGCGGGGTGATGACGACCGGGTCGCGCAGCACGCCGGACTCGTAGCGTTTAACTTTTGCTACCTTGGCGGCTTGCTGCTGGGCGGTCATGTTTTTATGCACGATGCCAATGCCGCCCTCCTGGGCAATCGCGATAGCCAGGCGCGACTCGGTCACGGTGTCCATGGCGGCTGATACCAAAGGAAGGTTCAGCGCAATATTGCGGGTAAAACGGGTTGCGAGGGAGGTGTCCTTAGGTAGGACTTGAGAATATGCTGGCACCAACAAAACATCGTCGAAGGTGAGCGCTTTGCCAATCAGGCGCATGGTGTAAGCTCCAAATCCGCGATTGTATCTGGGCAATGTCTGCGCTGATGCCATAAACTCAGGCACACCATGAAACACATTGCCCGTTTAATTTTTGTTGCTGCCAGTTTGCTCTCATTTGGCGCAAGCGCCCAGTGGCAGTGGCTGGACAAAGATGGTCGCAAAGTATTCAGCGACCGTGCGCCGCCCGCCAGCGTGCCAGAGAAAGCCATTCTCAAACGGCCTGGCCAACCCAAACCGCTGCAGAGTGGCACGGCGACCGACGACCCATCCAATCCCATAACGCAGGGCTTGACCACTGCACCAGCGCAAGCAGTTGCCAGCGCAGCAAAGCCCGGCAGCCTGGAGAAGGAACTGATGGAGCGGAAAAAGAAGGCAGAGCAAGCTGAAGCGGACAAGCGCAAGGCCGAGGAAGAACGCATCAACAAGGCCAAAGCCGACAATTGTGAGCGGGCAAAATCGGCCAAGGCAGGACTGGATTCTGGTGTGCGTTTGAGTCGCATGAACAAACAGGGTCAGCGAGAAGTCATGGATGATGCGGCTCGTGCCGCAGAGGCCAAGCGCATCGAGTCGATCATCAGCACCGACTGCAAGTAGCCAACGACCCTACCTGGCCCGCTTCTTGTCAAACAGACCAGCGGTGCGTGCGCCCTGCTTGACAAAGCGCTCACGCCGCGCCACTTTGGGATCAACGCGCAACGGCCGGTACACCTCAACCCGGTCCTGATCGCGCAGCAACTGGCTCAACGCTACTGCACGCCCCCAGATGCCGACGCTGACGTGTGGGCTGTCAATTTCAGGAAACAAGGCCATCAGACCACTGCGTTGCAAGGCTTGCAACACGCTGCAGGACTCAGCCAGCATCAGGTTCACTTCACGAACCACACGCTGGGCGGGTGAATAAATCACCGTCACCTGCAGGCCCGCATCACTCACCATAAACCTGCTTGGCACGCTGGACAAAGGCGTCCACCATGCTGCCGGCAATCTTGTCAAACACCGGGCTGATCAGCCGACCCAAGGTGCTCTCGAAACCATAACTCAGCGTCAGCTCAATCTTGCAGGCGCGCGGCTCAGCACCCAAGGGCAGAAAATTCCAGACGCCTTCCAGCTTGGAAAAAGGACCATTGACGAGATTGATGATGACCTGCTGGTCGGGAATGTGCGCATTGCGGGTCGTAAAGGTTTGATGAATACCACTGAAGGCAATTCCAATTTCAGCCAGCATGCCGCTTTCCTCGTGGGCCACCACACGGGCTTTATCGCACCACGGCAAAAATTGTGGATAGGAGTCAACATCAGTGACGAGCCGGTACATTTCAGCCGGGCTATACCAAATTAAAACGGATTTTTCAACAGTTTTCATAGAATAGAGGTTTGCGCCGGATTGTAGTCAAGCCTGGTTCGCATTCATCCTAATTTTCAAGCTCAGCTAATGGCCAAAAAACCCGATACCGTTCCCCGCATTGCCGACAACAAAAAGGCCGCCTTTAATTATTTTTTTGAAGAGCGCTTAGAGGCCGGCATTGTGCTCGAAGGCTGGGAAGTTAAATCACTGCGCGCAGGCAAGGTGCAACTCACCGATGGCTATGTGGTGATTCGCAATGGCGAACTGTTCATCATTGGCCTGCAAATCAACCCTTTGGGAACGGCCTCCACGCACATCAGCCCAGACAAACAGCGCACTCGCAAGCTGCTGCTGCACAAGGAAGAAATCAAGCGTTTGGTTGCCAAAGTGGAGCAAAAAGGCTACACCTTGGTGCCGATCAACATGCACTGGAAAGCCGGCAAGATCAAATGCGAAATTGCCCTCGCTAAAGGCAAGGCCGAGCACGACAAACGCGACACCATCAAAGACCGCGAAGGCAAGCGCGAGGTGGAGCGCGCCATGAAGAGCCGGCAGCGGTAACTAATTTTTTGGCAGGTTTGCTCAGGCCAGTTCACGCAGCGGATGGCTGTGTGCCGGCCAGGGGCTAATGAAAAAAGGCTGCACCATCTCAGGCGTCACATCTTCGATACGCGTGGGTTGCCACTTGGGCAAATTATCTTTGTCGATCACTAGCGCACGAATGCCCTCACAAGCCTCGGTCTGGCTAGCACGGCGCTGCAGGTGTTGCGGGTAAAAACAATGGCGCATCAGATCGCGCTCCATGCGCAAATCCTCAGCCAGCGTCATGCTGCGAGCGCGGCGGATTTGGTCCAGTGCCACATGCAGCATCAAGGGTGAGCGCTGGCGCAATTGGTGCGCTGTTTGTTGTGCCCAGTCGGACGAATCGGCTTGCAGCGCCTGCACAATATCAGTGACTGAATTGAGCGAAAAATATTGGTCAATTTTAGCTCTAGCCCTTATGGAACAAGCGTCAAAAGCTATTGAATATGTAGCAATCCAGGCTTCCAAAACACCGGCTTCAAGCGGATCAATTTGACCCAACGCGGCCCACGCTTGCGGCATCTGGCTGGCATCCAGCTGATGGTCTGCCAACCCGAGCGCAAGCGCTTCAGAGGCAGCCAATGTGGCGCCGGTCAGGGCCAGCCATTCACCGCTGTGGCTCGGGCAACGGCTCAAAAAATAGCCAGCACCGACATCCGGGAACAGCCCAATCAGGGTCTCCGGCATGGCCATTTGGGTGTTGCTGGTAACCAGCCGATGCGATGCACCCTGGCTGATACCCATGCCGCCGCCCATCACCACACCGTCCATGAACGCAATGGTCGGCTTGGGGTAGCGGTGAATCAGGTGGTTGAGGGTGTATTCCTCAGTAAAAAAATCTTCCGTTTGCGGGTCACCAGACAGCAAGGCTTGGTGAAAAAAGCGGACGTCGCCACCGGCGCAAAAGGCCCCAAATGGCCCGACTTTGTTACTGCCGCGAATCGCCACCGCCTGCACCCGGTCGTCATCGCGCCAGGTCTGCAGACATGCGGTCAGAGCCCGGATCATGGCCAGATTCAAGGCATTGAGTGCACGGGGACGATTCAGCGTGATGAAGCCAACCTGACCATGAATTTCACATAAAACTTCAGACGTAACGTGATTCATACCGGCCTCTCCATGCCACCAATTCATTGGTCATCAGCGCGCCAATGACCAGTGTCCCACCAACCAACACGTCGTGGCCGGGCACCTCATCGGCACCCACCCAAGTCAACAAAATGCCAAAAATGACTTCCAGCAAGCCCAGCAAAGCGATCTCAGGGGCTTTGAGCACCTTGGCGCACATGACCACCAACACGCATGGCGTCGCCAACTGAAACAGGCCAAGCCCAAACAACAGCCCCAGGTCGTAGCTCGATGCCTGAAATGGCCAGGCGAACGGCAGCATGATGAGCGACGACAGAACCGCACCAATCAACACCGCCGGAATCATGTCGACATCTTCGCCTTGCGCATGCGAATGCTGGGTCACCGTCCAGTTGGCCGCACCCGAAATCGGCACACACAGGGCCACCAGCGTGCCGGTCAAGTTAATGCCTTGCGCCAACTGGCTGGCGTACATGTAGGCGATGCCGGAACCGGCCACCACAATCGCCAGCCAGGTGCGGGGTGCAACCCGGTGGCCAATAAACACGTGCGCCGCCACGGCCGTTAACAAGGGTGTCAGCGCCATCGTCACCAGCACATTGGCCACGGTGGTCAGCATGATGCCGAGCATGAAAAAGGTAAACATGCCGCACCAGCACAAACCCGAAATCCATAGTGCAGCACCAGCGTGACGCATGCGCTGAAACACACCACGGCCCTTGATCAGCGGCAAGATCACCAACAAGCTCAGCACCGTGAAGACGCTGCGCCAGAAGGTCACCTCGAACTTTTGCGCGTGCTCCAGGTGCCGCGTGACGACCCCGGCGGTTGACCACAGGAGGGTCACTACC
This sequence comes from Burkholderiales bacterium, assembly GCA_038207855.1. Lineage (GTDB taxonomy): Bacteria > Pseudomonadota > Gammaproteobacteria > Burkholderiales > Burkholderiaceae_C > Rhodoferax. The sequence continues at coordinate 2,009 of JBBQZI010000006.1, read as the reverse complement.
ACCATCAACAAAACCGCACGATTGTGGTTGAGCTTCATGATTCAATCAAAAAAAAAGCGGGCCTTCAAGCCCGCTTTACATTGCGATGTGCTACCCGAGGTAGGCCCTGGTTTACTCGATCAACGGCCGGCCCGTTTGCGCTCGCTCTCGGTCAGATGACGCTTGCGTAGACGAATCGACTTGGGCGTGATTTCCACCAACTCGTCTTCTTCGATGAATTCAACACCGTATTCCAGCGTCAATTCGATCGGCGGGGTCATCTTGATCGCGTCTTCCTTGCCGCTAACGCGGAAGTTGGTCAGCTGCTTGGTACGCGTGGCGTTGACCACCAGGTCGTTATCACGGCTATGAATACCCACAATCATGCCTTCATAGACCGGGTCATTGGGCTTGAGGAACATGCGGCCGCGGTCTTCGAGCTTGCCTAAAGCGTAGGCAAAAATTTCACCTGAGTCCATCGAAATCAGCACGCCATTCTTGCGTCCACCAATCTCACCCTTGTGTGCCTCGTAGCTATCGAAAATATTGGAGATCAAACCGGTACCACGGGTCAGGTTCAAGAACTCGTTGGTAAAGCCAATCAGGCCACGCGCCGGAATGCGGTACTCCAGGCGCACGCGACCACGGCCGTCAGATTCCATATTGACCAGATCGCCCTTGCGCTCGCCCAAGGCCTGCATGACGCCACCCTGGTGAATTTCTTCGACATCGGCCGTAACCAACTCAATGGGTTCATGTTTGTCGCCATTGACTTCCTTGAACACCACGCGCGGCTTGGACACCGCCAGCTCGTAGCCTTCACGACGCATATTTTCCAGCAAAATGGTCAAGTGCAATTCGCCACGACCCATGACCTCAAAGATACCTTCTTCGTCGGTTTCCTTGACGCGCAGCGCCACGTTGTGCTGCAGTTCTTTTTGCAAACGATCCCAAATCTGGCGACTGGTGACGTATTTGCCTTCACGACCGGCCAATGGGCTGGTATTGACGCAAAAGTTCATGGTCAAGGTTGGCTCGTCAACCCGCAGCATCGGCAGCGGTGCCGGGTTGACCGGATCGGTGATGGTGACACCAATGCCGATGTCGGTCAGACCGTTGATCAGCACGATTTCGCCCGGGCCGGCTTCGGTGGCTTGCACGCGCTCCAGCCCCTGAAATGTCAGCACCTGGTTGACCCGACCTTTGACCGGCTTGCCATCGATGCCTTCCATGACGACCACGTCCATCATCGGCTTGATGGTTCCCTGGCTGATACGGCCGACACCAATGCGCCCGACAAAGGTCGAGAAGTCCAGCGCTGAAATTTGCAATTGCAGCGGTGCCTTGGGGTCGCCCTTCTGGGCTGGCACGTGTTTCAGAATAGTGTCAAACAAGGCCGACATATCCGGACCCCATTGCTCGCCCTGGCCACCCTCTTCCATGGATGACCAGCCGTTGATGCCGGAGGCATACACCACCGGAAAATCGAGTTGCTCATCGGTAGCGCCGAGTTTGTCAAATAGATCAAACGCGGCGTTGATCACCCAATCAGGACGTGAGCCGGGCTTGTCAACCTTATTCACCACCAGAATCGGCTTCAAGCCCAGGGCCAGCGCCTTTTTGGTAACGAAACGGGTTTGCGGCATCGGGCCTTCTTGTGCATCAATCAGCAGCACCACACCGTCGACCATGCTCAAGGCGCGTTCAACTTCGCCACCAAAGTCGGCGTGTCCGGGGGTATCAACGATGTTGATGTGCGTGCCCTTCCAGGTCACAGCGCAGTTTTTCGCCAAAATGGTGATGCCACGTTCTTTTTCGATGGCGTTGTTGTCCATCACGGTGTCGACAACTTTTTCGTGTTCGGCAAAGGTGCCGGACTGACGCAGCAAGTGGTCCACCATGGTGGTTTTGCCATGGTCAACGTGGGCAATGATGGCGATGTTTCGGATCTGTTTACTGCTGTACATGGTTCACTCTCTGTATAAATAGCCTAGACACAACTTGCGGTTGCATCCTGGCCGGTCTTGCAA
>JBBQZI010000005.1:0-34863 GCA_038207855.1 Burkholderiales bacterium | reverse complement strand
GTCCATGCTGGCCAATGAACGCAAGGTGTCTGCTTCCACGCACAACCAGGCGCTCAGCGCATTGCTGTTTCTGTACCGTGAAGTGCTGAGTATCGACTTGCCTTGGCTCAACAACATTGGGCGGCCACAACAGACCAAGCGCATTCCATCCGTGCTGACAAAGGATGAGGTGGCTGGCCTTCTGGCGCAGTTGGACGGTGTTACCGCGTTGTTGGCCCGGCTGTTGTATGGTACTGGCATGCGTTTGATGGAGGGTATGCGGCTGCGCATCAAGGACGTGGATTTTGACCGCCACGTCATCATCGTGCGCGAGGCCAAAGGCAGCAAAGATCGGGTGGTGATGTTGCCGCGCTCGCTGGAGCCAGCATTGCGAATGCAGTTGCTGGCGGCGCGCGCTCAGTGGGAAGCAGACCGGCAGGTGCAGCGCGATGGGGTTGAGGTGCCGCACGCCTTGGAGAGCAGCCCATTGGATGCGTTAATGGCCACTGCTTAGCTGGTAATGCTATAAATTAAATAGCATTATGCGCAATTTCCACAAGGGCTAATGCCCTATTTTGCATAGAACGTCGGCTGAAAAAGAGGCAAGGCAAACGGCCTTGCCCTTTCCCGCTCAATGCCGAATCAAATGATCAAACGCACTCAGCGCCGCCTTGGCACCATCACCTGCGGCGATGATGATTTGCTTGAACGGCACGGTGGTCGCATCACCGGCAGCGTACACACCGGGCAGCGATGTGGCGCCACGCGCATCGACCACGATTTCGCCGTGTTTGGAGAGCTCCAGCGTGCCTTTGAGCCACTCCGTGTTGGGCACCAAACCAATCTGCACAAACACGCCAGCCATGTCCAGGTGGTGTTCTTCACTGCTGGCACGGTCTTTATAGGTCAGGCCATTCATCTTTTGGCCGTCACCGGTGATCTCGGTGGTTTGGGCGTTGACGATGACGGTGGTGTTGGCCAGGCTGTTCAGCTTGGTGACCAGCACCGCGTCGGCGCGCAGCTGGGTGTCAAACTCGATCAGCGTCACATGCTCGACGATGCCAGCCAAGTCAATAGCGGCTTCCACGCCCGAGTTGCCGCCGCCGATCACACCCACGCGCTTGCCCTTGTAAAGCGGACCGTCGCAGTGCGGGCAGTAGGCCACGCCTTTGTTTTTGTACTCTTGCTCGCCGGGCACGTTGACATTGCGCCAGCGCGCGCCGGTGCTGAGGATGACGGTTTTGCCTTTGAGTGTGCCGCCGTTGGCCATTTGCACCTCGATCAAACCGCCCGGCTGCGCGGCGGGGATGAGCTTTTCAGCGCGTTGCGAGTTCATGATGTTGACGTTGTAGGCCTTCACATGGGCTTCCATCGCGGCGGCAAATTTGGGGCCGGTGGTCTCCAGGACCGATACAAAGTTCTCGATGCCCATGGTGTCGTTCACCTGTCCGCCAAAGCGCTCGGCGGCAATGCCGGTACGAATGCCTTTGCGTGCGGCATACACCGCAGCCGCGGCGCCAGCCGGGCCACCGCCGACGATCAGCACGTCATACGGTGCTTGCGCGCTGATTTTGGCGGCATCACGGGCGGCAGAGCCAGTGTCGAGCTTGGCCAGAATTTCTTCCACGCTGGTGCGGCCAGAGTTGAACAACTCGCCGTTCAAAAACACCGCTGGCACGGCCATCACTTGGCGCTGGTTGACCTCGTCTTGGTACAGCGCGCCATCAATCACCGTCACCTTGATCTTCGGGTTGTTAATGGCCATCAGGCTCAGGGCTTGCACCACGTCGGGGCAGCTATGGCATGACAGCGACATGTAAATCTCGAAATTGAAGTCGCCGTCGAGCGCCTTGATTTGTTCAATCACTTCAGGTTCGACCTTGGGCGGGTGGCCGCCGGTCCACAGCAGGGCCAGCACCAGTGAGGTGAACTCGTGGCCCAGCGGAATCGCAGCAAAACGCAGGCTGGTGGCAGTGCCAGTGCGGTGCAGCGAGAAAGAAGGTTTGCGATCGTTGTCGCCATCCAGACGCAGGCTGATCTTGTCAGACATGCCGTCAATTTGTTCCAGCAGCTCTTTGAGCTGCTTGGAGCTGTCAGAGTCGCTCAGGCTGGCGACGATTTCAAACGGAAGGGTAACGCGCTGCAGGTAGGCAGCCAATTGGGTTTGCAGGTCTTGGTCGAGCATGGTGAACTCCTTGTTACTATGTTTTAGGTAGCTACCTGCGCCCGTATCACAAGGGCTGGAAGCCGATTTTGTGCATAAAAAAGCCGGACACCCGAAGGCATGTTCTGCCCTGGTGTGATCCGGCCAGTGGCGCACCGCTGTGCGCCATTGCAGCGGTGGCTTGACTTAGATCTTGCCGACCAAGTCCAAGGAAGGCTTCAGCGTGGCATCGCCTTCTTTCCACTTGGCGGGGCACACTTCGCCCGGGTGGCTGTAGGTGTATTGGGCGGCCTTGACCTTGCGCAGCAATTCAGTGGCATCGCGGCCAATGCCGTTGTCATGGATTTCGCACAGTTTGATCTGGCCTTCAGGGTTGATGACGAAGGTACCGCGCAGTGCCAAACCAGCTTCTTCAATCATCACTTCAAAGTTGCGGGTGATGGCACCGGTGGGGTCGCCGATCAGGGCGTATTGCACTTTTTTGATGGCGGGCGATGTATCGGCCCAAGCCTTGTGCGCGAAATGGGTGTCGGTAGAGACACCGAACACATTCACGCCCAGTTTGACAAATTCAGGGTTCAGGTCGGCCATGTCTTCGAGTTCAGTCGGGCAGACGAAGGTGAAGTCAGCCGGGTAAAACATCAGCACCGACCACTTGCCCATGAGGGTTTGTTCGGTCACTTCAAAAAACTTGCCAGCCTGGTAGGCTTGGGCTTTGAAAGGTTTGACTTGCGTGTTGATCAAGGACATAAATAACTCCAAAAAAGGGTTGAACAAAATGTCGGCATTGACGGTGACTGCCGATGGGTCTAATCATAGCGGCGACCTATCGTTTGGATGATGCTTTATTCTTAAGCTATTGATAGTCAAACTTAATCAGCCGCCCTCACGATAATCAACACGCACCCAGCCACCCATCCCAGTCACACATACCAACCGATTATTTCGCCATGCTGTTTTTACTCTCTCCTGCCAAATCGCTTGACTATGAAACCCCGGCCACTGGCGTGCCGCACAGCCAGCCGCTGTTTGTGCCGCAAGCGGCGGAGCTGATTGACATCCTGCAAGAAAAATCACCGCAGCAGATTGCCGAACTGATGAGCCTGAGCGATGCCTTGAGCGGCCTGAATGTGGCGCGCTACCAAGCCTGGAGCCCTAAATTTACCGCCCACAATGCCAAGCAGGCGGTGCTGGCTTTCAATGGCGATGTGTACGAGGGGCTCGATGCCAAGTCGCTCGATGCCGATGCGCTGGCTTGGACGCAAGACCATCTGTGCATCTTGAGTGGCCTGTACGGCGTGCTGCGCCCGCTGGACTACATGCAGCCTTATCGGCTGGAAATGGGCACACAGTTGCCCAATGCGCGGGGCAAAAATCTCTATGAATTCTGGCGCTTGCAGATTGCCCCGTATCTCAACACCCGGCTCAAGAGCCAGGTCGCGCCCGTGCTGGTGAATCTGGCCTCGCAAGAGTATTTCAAGGCCGTCGATGTCAGGGCGCTCAAGGCGCGGGTGGTGGACTGCGTGTTTGAAGATTTCAAGGGCGGCCACTACAAGATCATCAGCTTTCACGCCAAGCGCGCGCGCGGCTTGATGGCCCGCTATGCCGCCACGCAGCGTGTGGTGTTGCCCGAGCAGCTCAAAGCGTTTGATAGCGAAGGCTATGCATTTGATGCGGCGGTTTCCAAGCCGGACAGGTTGGTTTTTCGCCGCCGCCTGGTGGATTGAAAAATTTATAACAAATCAGCCTCTAGCCCTTGTCAATGCTGTGCAAGCAGCTATTAAAGTTGTAGTAATCATGACCCTTTCAAATCACTCCCCGCTGGGCCAATCCGTGCTGTACACCGACCAGTACCAGGCCAGTTTGCTGTGTCCGTTGCCGCGCGCTCCGCAGCGTCAGGCTTTGGGACTGACCGGCGCATTGCCGTTTTTGGGGGCGGACCTTTGGACCGCCTATGAGCTGAGCTGGCTTAACGCACGCGGCAAACCGCAAGTGGCGCTGGCGCATATCACCGTGCCCTGTGAATCGGTCAATCTGATCGAGAGCAAGTCGCTCAAGCTCTACTTGGGCAGTTTCAGCAACAGCCGTTTTACCGATGCCGCCGAGGTGCTGGCACTGCTGCGGACCGACCTGACCGAAGCCGCTTGGCGCGGCGTCGTGGTGCAGGCCAGTGTCGGTATCAAGTTGATCGGGGCTGACTTGTTTGACCGCGAACCGCTGTTTGAATTTGACGGACTGAGCCTGGACCGGCTTGACCTCGATTGCGACCGCTACACGCCAGCACCCGAATTGCTTAGCGCCGTGTTTGACGAAGCGCCGGTGTCGGAAGTGCTCACCAGCAATCTGCTCAAAAGCAATTGCCCGGTGACGGGGCAGCCTGATTGGGGCAGTGTGCAGATCAGCTACTTTGGCCCGCAGATGGACCAGGCGGGCTTGCTGCGCTACATCATCAGCTTTCGCAACCACAGTGGTTTTCATGAGGACTGCGTCGAGCGCATGTTCATGGACATCAGCCAAGCCTGCCGGCCGCACAAGCTCAGCGTTTACGCGCGCTACACGCGCCGCGGTGGGCTGGATATCAACCCGTTTCGCACCAGCTACCCGCAGGCGCTGCCAGCCAACGTGCGCACGGCACGGCAATAAATCGCAGTCAGTCCTGGCTTAATCCAGTGAAGCCTGCAGGGGCTGGGGTGGCAGCATGCGCTCGCCACCGGCCGCCTTCAACTGCTGGTGGCAACTCAGACTCAGATCATGATTGAGCAAAGTGTTGCAGCGCCAAACCACCATCGCCTGTTTAGCGATGGCCTTGTGTCGCAGTGCGCTTTGATCAACCGAATCCTGCACGACTTGGGCGAAGGTCAGTGACATGGCCAGAACCACCAGTAGCCCCAGAATGCCGGGCCAGATCGCTGTGCGCGCTTGGGCTAACAGTTGGTGCACCCATCGCCTTTGCCCGTGTTGATTCGCCTCGGGCATGTCGGCCTGAGGTTGGTGCAAGTTGAATGTGTGTAGCGTATGGCGCATGAGTCTGACTCCGGTTGTCCTCCCGGTGAGGACGTATCCGCATTGGAGCCGCGCCTGTTCGCCCCGTCTGTGGTCTGGCGAACGCAGGCTTGGCAGCGTCAAAAAAGCTGCGGTTCAGAAGCTATTAAATTCATAGCTGCTTGCGCTTTATCTACCTGGGCTAGAGGGCTATTTTTCATATAAACCGGGTGCTCGCCCGGTTTGGTCAACGATGCCACCCGCACGCCCAGTAGGCGCAGTTTTTGGGTCAGTGGCACGCGCTTCAGACATTGCCCGGCGGTCTGGCGGATGGTGACGGCATCGTCTGTGAAAGCCTCCAGCGTCTGGTCACGTGTGACGCTTTTGAAGTCGTCGTAGCGCAGCTTGATGCCAATGGTTTTGCCCAGGTAACCCTGGCGCTGCAGATCGGCGGCAACTTGTTCACACAGCTTTGTGAAGATGGCGCCGAGTTCGGCTTTGTCACGCACCGCGTGCAGGTCGCGCTCAAAGGTGGTTTCACGGCTGATCGACACTGGCTCGCTTTCCAGCACCACGGGTCGGGTGTCAATGCCATGGGCAGCATCAAACAGCCAGGCACCGGTTTTTTGGCCGAAGTGGTCAATCAGCCAGTCGACCTCGCGCTGCGCCAGTTCGCCAATGGTCTTGATGCCGAAGCCTTGCAGTTTTTCATCGGCTTTGGGGCCAATGCCGTTGATCTTGCGGCAAGCCAGCGGCCAGATTTGGCTCTCCAGGTCGTCTTCAAAGACGATGGCGATGCCGTTGGGTTTGTTGAATTCGCTGGCCATTTTGGCCAACAACTTGTTGGGGGCCACGCCCACGGAACAGGTCAGGCCGGTTTGCTGAAAAATGGTTTTCTGGATCAGTCGCGCCAGCACCCGACCGCCCTCTCGTTGACCACCCGGTACGTCAGTGAAGTCAATGAAGACCTCGTCGACACCGCGGTTTTCCATCAGCGGCGCAATCTCCGTGATGATGGCCTTGAACGCTTGTGAATAGTGCCGGTACTGGGCAAAATCCACCGGCAGCAAAAGCGCCTGCGGGCACAGTTTGGCGGCTTTCATCAAGCCCATGGCTGAGCCCACGCCAAACTGGCGCGCCGCGTAGGTGGCGGTGGTGATGACGCCACGGCCGGTGTAGCCTGCCAGGCGCGGGAATTCGGTCAACGGGATTTTGTGTAGCGGGCGATCCTCGGTGGTTAGCAGGGCAGAGTCCACGGTGCGCCGGCCCCCGCCAATCACCACCGGCAAGCCCTTGAGCTGCGGGTAGCGCAACAACTCGACCGATGCATAAAACGCATCCATGTCCAAATGTGCAATGCGGCGAACAGGCATTTTGTGTGGTAGATCAACAGAATCAAACCCCGAAGCGGTTAAGCTTGAGCTTACGATAATTAGTCAATAGGTAGTTTCATGGATAAGCATTTTCTGACATCGCTCTTTTCGCCCAGTTCAATCGTGGTGTTTGCTGGCAAACCTGACGAGCCGGATTCTCAGTCCTCGCAGGCCCGCATCTTGCATCAGGTTATCACCGCGCAGCGTTTTACCGGCAAGTTGCAGTTTTTGGATATTCACGCCAGTGGCACTCTGGCTGACCTGGCCAGCACGCAAGCTGATCTGGCCATCATTGCGCTTCCTGCTGAAGAAGTGGCCGCAGCGCTTGAAATTGTCGGGCGCATCAAGTGTCGCTCGGCGCTGGTGATCTCCAGTGGCATTGATGCCGCTCATGCCACCGAGTTGCACAAAATGGCAACGCGCGATGGCATTTACCTGCTGGGCCCCAACAGCCTGGGTTTTCAGCGGCCGCATTTGCAGCTGAACGCCAGCGTGGCGGGTAATCTGGCCATGCCAGGGCCATTGGCTTTGGTGTCGCAGTCGGGTGCACTGACCTCGTCTATTCTGGATTGGGCCAAAAAGAACGCGGTCGGTTTTTCGACCGTGGTGTCGCTTGGGCCCAATACGGCGGTGGACATGGCCCAGGTGTTGGATTTTTTGGCAGCCGATGCCAAAACCCACAGCATCGTGGTGTATCTGGAGGGCATTACCAACGCCCGGCGCTTTATGAGTGCCTTGCGCGCCGCAGCCAATGCCAAGCCGGTGGTGGTGCTCAAAGCCGGTCGCAAGCCCGCGGGAAACCGTGCCGCCTTGACGCATTCGGGCACCATTGTCGGCAGCGACGATGTCTTTGATGCCGCCTTGCGGCGTGCCGGTGCGGTGCGGGTGCGCTCGTTTGTGGCGCTGTTTTCGGCCGCCAAATGCCTGGCCTCACGCTACAAGCCGGTGGGCAAGCGGCTGGCCGTCGTCACCAATGGTGGTGGACCGGGCGTGCTGGCCGCCGACTGGGTCAGTGAGATTGGGCTGGAGCTGGGCCGCCTGACCGCTGAACAGGTGGCGGCCCTCAAGCCCAAAATGCCAGCGTTGGCGACTATGAGCGATCTGATTGATGTCTCTGAAGATGCCGGCCCTGATCAGTACCGCGAGGCCATTGATGCGGTCAGCCATGCCAGTCAAATTGACGGCATTCTGGTGATTTATTCACCCAAGATGGGAGTTGATGGCGATGCCATTGCCAGCGCCATTGCTGGCTTAAACAAACACGTCAGCAAACCGCTCCTGACCTGCTGGATGGGCGATGCCACGGTGGGTGATGCACGCAAAATTTTGAACGATGCCAACATTCCGACATTTCGCACGCCAGAAGCGGCGGTCGGGGCCTTTGGCAACATTGCGTCGTTTTACCAGAACCAGCAGTTGCTGCAGCAAACGCCGCCGCCACTGACCGATTTGGCACCGCCCGATGTGGAAGGTGCCCGTTTGCTGATCGAGAGCGTGCTGGCCGAGCGGCGCAAGGTGCTCACCGAGATGGAATCCAAAGCCCTGTTGGCGGCGTTTCATATTCCGGTCACCAAAACCATTTTGGCGCGCAACCCCAATGAAGCCATCATGATCGCCACGCAACTGGGTTTCCCGGTGGCGCTGAAGATCGATTCGCCCGATGTCAGCCACAAGTCTGACGTGCAGGGCGTGGCGCTGAACATCATGAATGCCGTGGGGGTGCGTGACACCTACCTGAACATGATCCAGAACGTGACCCGCTTGCAACCCGGCGCGCGCATCAATGGTGTGACGATTCAAAACATGGCCACCCAGAAGCGCGGCCGTGAAGTGTGCATTGGCCTGGTGACCGATGAGCCGTTTGGCCCGGTGATTTCTTTTGGCGCAGGCGGCACGATGATCGAACTCATCAACGACCGCACCATGGAGCTGCCACCGCTGAACCAATTTTTGGCGCGCCGCCTGATTGAGCGCTCACGCGTGGCCGAAACCTTGGGGCTGTGGCGTGGTGCCCCGGCAGTCAACATGGAAGCGCTCGAGCAAATTTTGCTGCGGGTGTCTGAAATGGTGTGTGAGCTGCCGCAACTGCGCGAGATGGACATCAACCCGATCATCATCGATGAGACCGGCGCGCTGGCGGTGGATGCCCGCATCGTGATTGACAACGCGGCCCCGTCGGTGCGGCATTACAACCACCTGGCGATTTTGCCGTACCCGTCGCAGTACGAACAAGTCTGCCCAATGGCCGGCGGTGGCGAGTACATCGTGCGCCCGGTGCACCCGGACGATGCGACCATGCTGCAGGGCTTTGTGCGCAGCCTGTCGCCCGAGAGCCGTTATTTCAGGTTTGTCTCGAGCATGCAGGAACTGCCTGCCACCATGCTGTCGCGCTTCACGCTGATTGATTACGACCGCGAAATGGCGCTGGTCGCGCTGCTCACCGAAAACACGCTGGGTGCGGATGGGCAGCAAAAGGAGACCACGCGGATCGTTGGCGTGTCACGCTACATCACCAACCCCGATCGCAGCACCTGCGAGTTCTCTTTGGTGGTGTCAGATGAATTCAAGGGGCGCGGTCTGGGCTCAAGGCTGATGCTGTCGATCATGGACTTTGCCCGTGAAAAAGGTTTGACCGAGATTGAAGGCCTGGTGCTGGCCAACAACCACAACATGCTCAAACTCATGAAGGGTCTGGGCTATGTCGTCAAGGCGTTCCCAGAAGACCCCGACTTCAAACTGGTGACGCACCATTTGCAGTCGACTTAAGCAAAATCCGCTGATCCACAGTCTCGATGTTGGTGTGGCCGCAAAAAGCCATGGTCAGGTCGAGTTCCTTGTGGATGATCTCCAGCGCCTTGGTAACGCCAGCTTCACCCATCGCCCCTAAGCCGTAGGTGAAAGCGCGGCCAATGTAGGTGCCGCGCGCGCCCAGTGCGCGCGCTTTGAGCACGTCTTGCCCGGAGCGAATGCCGCCGTCCATGTGAACTTCAATCTGGCTGCCGACCGCGTCCACGATCGCCGGTAGGGCGCTGATGGAGGAGGGCGCACCGTCTAGCTGGCGGCCGCCGTGGTTGGAGACAACCAGTGCATCGGCACCTGATGCAACCGCCAGACGCGCGTCTTCCACGTCCTGAATGCCTTTGAGGATGAGCTTGCCGCCCCAGCGTTTCTTGATCCATTCGACATCGTTCCAGCTCAGGGCCGGGTCGAACTGCTTGGCGGTCCATTCGCTCAGGGTGCCCATGGTCTCTATCCCCTTGACGTGACCGATGATGTTGCCAAAGCCGTGGCGTTTGGTACCCAGCATCCCGAGGCCCCAGCGCACTTTGGTGGCCATGTTGATGATGTTGGCGAGAGTCGGCTTGGGCGGTGCTGACAAGCCGTTTTTCAGGTCGCTGTGGCGCTGGCCGATGATTTGCAGGTCGAGCGTGAGCATCAGCGCTGAGCAGTTGGCGGCTTTGGCGCGATCAATCAGGCGCTCAATGAAGTCGCGGTCACGCATCACATAAAGCTGAAACCAGAATGGGTGACCATCGGTCTCGCGCGCCACGTCTTCAATCGAGCAAATGCTCATGGTCGACAGCGTGAACGGAATGCCGAATTTTTTTGCCGCACGGGCCGCCTTGATCTCGCCATCGGCGCACTGCATGCCGATCAAGCCAACCGGCGCCATGGCCACTGGCATGGCCACGCTCTGGCCAATCATGGTGCTGCGCGTGCTGCGGTTTTCCATGTTGATGGCCACCCGCTGGCGCAGCAGAATTTTCTGGAAATCGCTCGAATTGGCGCGGTAGGTGCTCTCGGTCCAGGAGCCGGAATCGGCATATTGGTAAAACATGCGCGGCACGCGTTGTTGCGCCAGCACGCGCAGGTCTTCGATGTTGGTGATGACGGGCATCAAATTCTCCTTCTTTCGGTTGCCATGATGTTACGTTGGGCGCGGCTTATGCTGGTTGAAAAATGCTGATTGAGCATTGAAATCAATGGATTCGCCTCGGGTTTGGCGATTGCGGCGCGGCAAATCAGGTCTACTTGACAACTTTTACACGGCTTGTCATTGACGCGGCCAAGTCTTGCCACAGAAAGCGGATTCTTATGCAAACAACTGATGTTCTCATCATCGGCGCGGGTATGGCCGGGGCCAGTGCCGGCTACTTTTTGGCACCGCACCAACGGGTTGTGATACTCGAGCGCGAAGCCCAGCCAGGCTACCATTCGACCGGACGCTCGGCTGCCTTGTATTCGGAAACCTATGGCAACGCCACGGTGCGTGCCATTACCACGGCATCCAAAACGTTTTACTTCAATCCGCCGGCTGGTTTTTCGCCGTACCCGCTGGTGACACCGCGCGGCTCGTTGATTGTGGGTGCCGATGAAGACCACGACGCGTTGCAACAGGTATTGGCTGACCTGCAGGTCTTGGTGCCCAATATTCAATGTTGGACGCAGGCCGATATTTTGGCCAAAGTACCCGTGCTGCGCCCTGAATTTGCCAAGTACGGTGTCTATGAACCCGACGCGATGGACATGGATGTGCACAACATTCACCAGGGATTTTTGCGCGGCGCCAAGGCGGCTGGCGCGCAACTGGTGTGTGATGCCGGGGTCAGCCGAATCTGGCGTGAAGCGCAGGCTTGGTGTGTGGAAACCGCCGCCGGTACTTTTTGTGCGCCGATTTTGGTCAATGCGGCGGGTGCCTGGTGCGACGAGCTGGCCAGCATGGCCGGTGTAGCGCCCGTCGGGCTGGTGCCCAAGCGGCGCACCGCCTTCACCTCTGATGCGCCAGCGGGCTGTGACATTACCCAGTGGCCGATGGTGATCGATGCGGCTGAGTCGTTTTATTTCAAACCGGATGCCGGGGTGTTGCTGGTGTCGCCGGCCAACGCCGACCCGGTCAGTCCGCAAGACGTGCAGCCCGAGGAGCTTGACGTGGCGATTGCGGTGGACCGGATGGAAACGGTGACGACATTGCAAATTCGCCAGGTCAAACGCAAGTGGGCTGGTCTGCGCTCGTTTGTAGCCGACAAGAGCCCGGTGGTGGGTTTTGCACCCGATGTGCCTGGCTTTTTCTGGCTGGCCGGGCAGGGCGGCTATGGCATTCAGACCGCGCCGGCGATGGGTGAGCTGGCGGCCGCCTTGGTGCGCGGGCTGCCGGTGCCCTTAGCGATCGCTGCACTCGGTGTGTGCGCGCAAGATGTGTCGCCAGTGCGGGCAGGGCTTGCGCTTTAAATTTAAGCATTTTATGCCTCTAGCCCCTATAAAATAAGCGTTAGTAGCTATTTTATAAATAGCAATTCATGGTTCAAATGGTGTGGTGTTAGGATGGTTTGACGTTCAACAACGCCAGGGCTTGATGACATGAAGAATTCCCGGATCAGACTGTTTCTTGTTTTGCTGCTTGGCTTGATCGCGGGCGGCGCTTACTTTTTGTGGCCACAGCGCGCGACCGAGTTGGTGCCCGTCACGAGCCAGAGGCCTGCGCCGCAAGCCACTGCGCCCGCCGCATCACCCAGCTTGGCACCCAGTGTGGCATCCGCCAGTTCAGCGCCAGCCATTGCGCACCCGATTGACCTGATCGAGCCTGCCCCAGCAGGCGCAGCCCCGGCCTTGCCCGCGCTGGCCAAGGCAGACTCTTATGTCGTTCAAGCCCTTGGCCGCTTGCTGGGTCAGCACGACTTGCTGACCTTTTTGCAGGGCGCCGGTTTTGTGCGACGTGTTGTGGCAACGGTAGACAACCTGCCGCAAAGCCATGCCTCGTGGACGGTGTGGCCGGTCAATCGGACGCCGGGGCGCTTCAGCACGATCAGCGTTGGCAGCGATGGCAGCCAATTTGAGAGCATCAGCGCTGGCAACGCTGCGCGCTACACCCCTTTTGTGAAATTCATCACATCGGTTGACACCGCACAAGCAGTGGCCTTGTACGTTCAGCTTTATCCGCTGTTCCAGCAAGCCTATGAAGAGCTGGGCTACCCGGGGCGCTACTTCAATGACCGCCTGGTAGCGGTGATTGACCATTTGCTGGCCACACCAACGGCACCCGAGCCGATTCAAGTGAAGCTGGTTGATGTGAAAGGTAGCGTCAAATCACTGCAACCTTGGGTTCGGTACGAGTTTGCCGATCCGGCTCTAGAGTCGCTATCCGCTGGGCAAAAGCTGATGCTGCGCATTGGCGCGGCCAATCACCAGCGTCTGAATGCGAAGCTGCGCGACATCAGGGAGAAAATCGCCGGTGGCAAGATCACGCCCAAGGCGGCGACCACCCAATAACCAATAAGCAATATCCAATGCACGCCCGAACCATGCACGCCATGCTGCTGACCGGCTTTGGTGGCCCCGAGCACCTGCTTTACCGTGACGATGTCACCGTGCTCGAGCCAGCCGCTGGCGAGGTGCTGATTCAGGTCAAAGCCTGCGGTGTCAATAACACCGACATCTGGACCCGCGAGGGTGCCTACGGTGCTGACGCACAGGCCGCCTGGCAGGGTGGTGCTTTCGTGTTCCCACGCATTCAGGGCGCTGATTCTGTCGGGTACATCGTGGCTGTGGGTGCCGGTGTGGCATCCGGGCGCATGGGCGAGCGCGTCATGGTCAATCCCACGCTTTACCCGGAAACGCCTGACGGTCTTTATGGAGCCACCTACCTGGGCAGCGAACGCGACGGTGGTTTTGCCCAGTACCAGTGCGTGCCCAGCGTCAACGCACACGCCATCGACTCACCCTTGCGAGATGAGGAGCTGGCCACCTTCATGACCTCTTACCTGACCGCTGAGCACATGCTCAACCGCGCCGGTGTATCGGCTGGCGAGACCGTGCTGATCACCGGTGCCTCGGGCGGCGTCGGTAGTGCGCTGGTGCAGTTGGCGCGCATCCGGGGTGCGCGCGTGGTGGCAATCGTCGGCAAAGACAAGGCGCAGCATCTGGCACCGTTTGATGTGGCTGCGGTACTGTACCGAAGCGCAGGTACAGATGAACTCGCGGCATCGCTGCTACGCCAGACCGGCCAGCAAACGGTCGATGTGGTTGCAGATGTAGTGGCTGGCCCCCAAGTGGCGGACTGGCTTGACTTGCTGCGGGTTGGCGGGCGCTACGTCACTGCCGGTGCCATGGCTGGTGCCAACGTCTGCCTGGACTGGCGCAAGCTGTACCTCAAGCACCTGAGCCTGCTGGGTGCCGCCATGGGTACCCAGGCAGAGTCACACCAGATCGTGGCCTATGTCGCAAGTGGCCAGCTAAAGCCCCTGTTGGCGCACACTTATCCGCTGGCACAACTGGCTCAGGCACAAGACGATTTCAAACAGAAAACCCACTTCGGCAAATTGGTGATAACAATTTGAGCGCTAGCCCTTATCAACAGTGCGTAAGTAGCTATCAATTAAATAGCGCTTCAGTTTACTGAGCCTTCTTGATCAGAAGCCCGGTAAACAGGTAGGGCTTGTTCGGTGGACGATCCGGGTCAACGCCACCGCGTTCTTCGACGCTGACGACCAGGCTGACCGCCTGCGACAGAATTTTTTCATCGGTGCGAACCTGGGCCGCCATCAGTGAAGGCGGCAAGACACCCAGGGAAAGCGGTCGATTGCTCTTGTCGAGCGCCCACAACTGCAAACTTTGCTCGCGGCCTTCCTTGAGGTCGGTCAGGCGCTGAATCTGTAAAAAAGCGTCTTGTGGGTCGAAGGTAATCAACTGCCCGGGCACATGCTGATCGTCCATCAGCACCGCCACATACTTGATTTGGGGCGCAAATTTGAGCTTGGTTTGCAGATGGGTGATTTGTGCCCTGAACTGCTCCAGCATGCCCATGCCAGCGGCTGCCCCCACGGCCAGCATGATCACGCAGAGGATGGTGGCAATGCGCCAGTAATTGACCCGGCTGGGCGGGATTGGGGTGGTGTCAGTTTCATTTGTTTCGTTCATTTCGGTCATTGGAGTACTTGGTAAATAGGGAGAGGTTGGCGTTACAGCGATGAGATATAGGCGATGACGGCATCCATGTTGGCATCTGTCATCAGTTTCGTATTGGCGGCCATCAGTGGGTCGGTGCGCCCACCGGTTGCGTTTTTGTAGTGTTGCAGCGTGGTTTTTAGATAGTCGGCCCGCTGTCCGGCTAGCCGGGCAAAGGTTTCATTGCCCATGCCGTCTGCACCATGGCAGCGAAAGCAGCTGCTGTTGAAATAGTCCTTTCCTTGGGCTGCCAGGGTCGGGTTGGATGCGGGTTTTTTGGGCACCGTCTGGCTGGCGTAAAACAGCACGATGCCGACTTTTTCGTCAGTGCTCATGGCCTTGATCAAGCCTTCCATGAATTCAAAACGCCGCCTGCCATCGGCAAATTTCTGGATTTGACCGAGCAGGTAGCCGGGATTTTGACCGGCCAGGTTGGGGATGTCTGGCTTGCTGCTGACGCCGCCTTCGCCGTGGCAGTTGGCACAAAAAGAGGCTACCTGGCGGCCGGTTTTAAACAGCGACTCGCCCAATGCCGGGTTGCTTCTGGCCTCGGCTAGGCGCACGCTCAGAGCGGTCTGGGTTGGCGGTGGTTTGCTGGATTGGGCCAAAGCGGGCAGCGCTACGCAGACCGATAAGCAGAGCGTGGCCAGGGTGATTCGAAGGTATCTTGCCATGATGACGATTCCTGAATAAAAAATTATTTCAGCCTTTGCTGGTGTCGGGCAATTTGCAGTCGCACCTGTTTGGGTGCCGTGCCACCCACCACGTCGCGGGCGTTGAGCGAGCCGCGCAAGCTCAAGCAGTCAAACACGTCTTTTTCAATGCTGGCATTGAAGCCTTGCAACACCGTCAATGGTAATTCGGACAAGTCGACCTGGTGTGCAAGGGCCGCCTTGACGGCGTGAGCGACCGTTTCATGGGCATCGCGAAAGGGCAGGCCTTTTTTGACCAGGTAGTCGGCCAGGTCGGTGGCGGTGGCGTAGCCTTTCAGGGCGGCACGCTCCATGGCATCGGCATTGACCGTGATGCCGCCTTCCTTTTGGCCGGTGGCGGGGTTCAACTGGCCGCCCATCATCTCGGCAAAGATGCGCAGTGTGTCTTTCAAGGTGTCCACCGTGTCAAAGAGGGGTTCCTTGTCTTCCTGGTTGTCCTTGTTGTAAGCCAGCGGCTGGCCTTTCATCAGGGTGATCAGGCCCATCAGATGCCCCACCACGCGGCCGGTTTTGCCGCGCGCGAGTTCCGGCACGTCGGGATTTTTCTTCTGCGGCATGATCGAGCTGCCGGTGGTAAAGCGGTCGGCAATTTTGATAAAGCCAAAGTTTTGGCTCATCCATAGCACCAGTTCTTCGCTCATGCGGCTGATGTGCACCATGCACAAGGACGCCGCAGCGGTGAATTCGATGCAGAAGTCGCGGTCGCTCACCGCGTCCAGGCTGTTTTGACAGACTTGCGGCTGGCCCGCGTCATCGACCATACCCAGCGTTTGGGCAACCCGCTCGCGGTCCAGCGGGTAGCTGGTGCCGGCCAGTGCCGCCGCACCAAGTGGCAGGCGGTTGACGCGACGACGCACCTCGGCCATGCGTTCGCCGTCGCGGCTGAACATCTCGACATAGGCCAGCATGTGGTGGCCAAAACTGATCGGTTGCGCCACTTGCAGGTGGGTAAAACCGGGCAGGATGACCTCGACATGCTTGTCGGCCACGTCCAGCAGCGCTTTTTGCAGATCGATCAGCAGGTCAGTAATCAGGTCGATCTCACCGCGCAGCCATAAGCGCACATCGGTGGCGACCTGGTCGTTGCGGGAGCGCCCGGTGTGCAGTCGCTTGCCGGCATCGCCGACCAACTGGGTCAGGCGCGCTTCGATGTTCAGGTGCACGTCTTCCAGATCAAGCTTCCACTCAAACGCGCCGGAGTCGATCTCGGATTTGATTTGCGCCATGCCGCGCTCAATGTCGGCGCGGTCTTGGCTGGCGATGATGCCCTGGGCGGCCAGCATCTCGGCGTGGGCCAGGCTGCCTGCGATGTCGGCTTGCCACAGGCGCTTGTCAAAAAACACGCTGGAGGTGTAGCGCTTGACCAGATCGCTCATGGGTTCAGAAAAAAGGGCCGACCAGGCCTGGGATTTTTTGTCGAATTGGTTGTGACTCATGCGGGCTCTGGGGTAGGCAACGATCAATGGGGCAAGAGGCGCTACTGGCCTCTCGCTGGCGGATCATCAATAATTGGGTATCAATGAAAGATACCCAAATTTTATCGACCTTCCACGACCCGGCTTCGCAGTCGCCACTGGATGCCCAGCAAACGCCTAAACCCAGTGTGCTGCTGTTTGATGCCTGCCATGTGGGGGTGGTGCTGCGCGCCGTGCTGTTTGTCGAAAGTGTGGTGGGCGTGGCGGCCATGTTTGGCGCGGCAACTGTGCTTGATTGGCTGACCCGGCTGTCGTTGATGACCGGTGCGGCCTTGCCGGCGACGCTGGTTTGGCTGATTGCGGCGTGCAGCCTGAAAAAGCTGTTGGCGCGCCTGAGTCCTTCGCTGCAGCAGGCTGCTGGTGTTGCCTTGGGGGCGCTGGCCGGCATGTATGGCTGTGGTGTGCTGGCGCTGGTGGGCTTGCTTGATCCAGCGCCCTGGTTGGCCAGTGCCGCCAGCGGGGCCTTGCTATCGGCCATGCTGGTAGCAGCCCTGGTGCTGCGCGCCAAGGGTCGTACACCGGCTGCGACGACCGCCCGCTTGGCCGAGTTGCAGGCGCGCATTCGTCCGCATTTTTTGTTCAATACCTTGAACAGCGCGATTGCGCTGGTGCGCGCCGAGCCACGCAAGGCCGAGCGCCTGCTGGAAGACCTGAGCGACTTGTTTCGCTATGCGCTGGCCGACCCGGGTGAAAGCGTTACGCTGGCTGACGAGATCGCGCTGGCACAGCGTTATCTGGCGATTGAGAAAGTACGCTTTGGCGAGCGCATTCAAGTTGAGTGGTCATTGGACCCGCGCGCCGATGCAGCGCGCTTGCCGCCGCTGTTGTTGCAGCCACTGGTTGAAAACGCCGTCAAACATGGCGTTGAACCCAGTGCCAGCGGCGCGCAGATCAGGGTGTCGACCCAAGCGCGCGGCTCCACCGTGGTGATCAAGGTCAGTAACACCGTCAGCTCGCCCGTCAGTGCGCCGCCATCGGCCGGGCATGGTCTGGCGTTGGCCAACGTGCGCGAACGCTTGAGCTTGCTGCACGATGTGCAGGGCCGGTTCCAAAGCGGGTTTAAAAATGGCATTTTCCAGGTGCGGATTGAGGTGCCTTCTGACACTTTACGGGACAGCCCAAACTACTCGACGTGATTAAAAATAGGAGCACCTAATGCCGCTGCGCATTTTGATCGTTGACGATGAAGCACTGGCACGCGCCCGCCTGAAAAGCCTGTTGGCTGATTGCATTGATCCAGCCGCGCAAGTGGTGGGTGAGGCCGCCAATGCGGTGGATGCCATGCACTGCGTGACCCATCAGGCAGTGGACGCGGTGCTGGCCGACATTCACATGCCAGGTGCCGATGGACTGACGCTGGCGCAGAGCTTGCGCGCCTTGCCGAAGCCGCCCGCCGTGGTGTTTGTGACTGCCTACGCAGAGCACGCGGTAAAAGCCTTCGAACTGGAGGCGCTGGATTACCTGACCAAGCCGGTGCGGCTGGAGCGTTTGCAGGCGGCGCTACAAAAAATAGAGCGCTCTACGCTTATAAATAAAGGGCTAGAGGCTGATTTTGTTGAAGAATGTCTGGTGATTCAGGAGCGTGGCCGCACCGAACGCTTGCCGCTGTCACAGGTGCTCTATCTCAAAGCCGAGCTCAAATACATCACCGTGCGCACCGCAAAGCGCAGCTACATTCTGGAAGGCGCGCTGGGCGATCTGGAAAGCCGCTACGCCAGCCGCTTTATCCGCATCCACCGCAATGCGCTGGTAGCCCGGCGTGCCGTACGTTCGCTGCAAAAGCACCATGACCTGCACGAGGGTGACGGCTGGGCGGTACGCTTGAACGGCATCGATGAAGCCCTGTTTGTCTCGCGCCGGCAGCTGGCGGCGGTGCGGGCGTTGGTGGGGTCAGCTTGACGGCAATTGAATCGATTTAACCGGTATTGCGCAGCCCCGCCGCAATGCCGTTGATCGAGATGTGAATGCCGCGCTTCAGGCGCTCATCAGTCTGGCCCGCGCGGTAGCGACGCACCAGCTCAACCTGCAGGTGGTGCAGCGGGTCAATGTACGGGAATCGGTGGCGAATCGAGCGTTGTAGCGCGGCATTGTGGGCCAGACGCTGTGCATCGCCCGTGATCAGTTCCAGTGCCAGCGCGGTGCGGTGCCATTCCAGCTCGATGGCGGTGAATATTTTGCTGCGCAGGCGCTTGTTAGATACCAGTTCAGCGTAGCGTGAGGCCAAAGCCAGATCGCTCTTGGCCATCACCATGTCGATGTTGGACAGCAGGGTTTTAAAGAACGGCCATTGCTGTTCCATCTGCTGAAGCATGGCCAGACGTTGTTCGTAAGATGATTTTTTGTCGCCAGCTTTGGTGGGCCTGTCAGGTGGTTTGATGGTTTCCGGTTCAATTGAGCCAAGAAACTGTTCGACCGCCGAACCAAAGCCAAACCAACCGGGCAAGGTGAGGCGGCATTGGCCCCAGCTAAAACCCCAGGGAATGGCGCGCAGGTCTTCAATCTTTTGGGTGGCCTTGCGCGATGCCGGACGCGAGCCGATGTTAAGTTCGGCAATTTCGCGGATCGGCGTGGCATCAAAAAAGTATTCGGTGAACCCGGGGGTCTCGTAGACCAGCTTGCGGTAGGCCGCCATGCTGGCCAGCGACAAATCGGCCGCGACGGTCAGATACGCCGGTTTGGCTGATTGGGTGGGATGCAGCAGGGTGGCTTCCAGCGTGGCGGCCACCAGTGTTTCCAGGTTGCGCCGGCCAATTTCGGGGTTGGCGTATTTGGAGCCGATGACTTCGCCCTGTTCCGTCAGGCGAATTTGTCCACGCACGGTGCCGGGCGGCTGCGCCAGAATGGCTTCGTAGCTGGGGCCACCGCCGCGCCCGACCGTGCCACCGCGGCCGTGGAACATGCGCATCTGGATGAAGTCCGTGCTGGTGGGCTCTGGGTTGGCCTGGTTGATGTCGTCAAAGACCTCGACCAGCGTAATTTCGGCCTGGTAGAGCTCCCAGTTGCTGGTGAAAATGCCGCCGTCCTTGTTGCTGTCAGAGTAGCCCAGCATGATGTCCTGTTCACCATACTGCGCATGGCTGCCGCGCTGCACCAGCGCCTGCACCCCCGGCAAGGCGTAAAACTCGCGCATGATCGACGAGGCGTTGCGCAGGTCTTCAATGGTTTCAAACAGCGGCACCACGATCAGGTCGCAGGTGGCATGGTCATCGAGTGTGCCGGTCATCAGTCCGACCTCTTTTTGCAGCAGCAGTACTTCGAGCAGGTCGCTGACGGTTTCGGTGTGGCTGATGATGTAGTGGCGAATGGCTTGCGCGCCAAATTGCGCGCGCAGGGTCTTGGCGGCCTCAAAAATACCCATCTCGCTGACGGTGTGAGCGCTGTAGTCGGCCCCCATGACGCGCAGTGGCCGGGCATCACAGAGCAGGCCCATCAGTAGTGCACGTTTGGCGTCTTCATTCAGAGCGCTGTAGTTGGCGGTGATACGGGCCGTGGCCAGCAGCTCGGCCAGCACGGCTTCATGCTGGTCGGAGCTTTGCCGCAAATCCACCGTGGCCAGATGAAAGCCAAAAACATCGACGGCGCGCATCAGGGGCTGCAGGCGCTGCGCCACCAGTGCCTGGGCGTGGTGTGCCAGCAGCGAGGCTTCGATCACGCGCAGATCGGCCAGCAATTCCTGTGCCGTCAGGTAAGGGTTTTGTGGCGGTACCGCGTGGCGTGCAGCCTCGCCGCCGGTCAGGCCTTTGAGTGTGGCGGCCAGTCGGGCATAAACCCCGATCAGGGCGCGGCGGTAGGGCTCGTCTTTGCGGTGCTCGTTGGTGTCGGGCGAGCGCGCGGCCAGCGCCTGCATCTCGGGCGGAAAACTGACCAGCATGGCTGACAGCGACAACTCGCCACCGAGGTAGTGCACTTCGGTCAGGTAGTGGCGCAGTGCCACATCGGCCTGGCGGCGCAGGGCGTGGTTCAGGGTTTGGGCGTTGACATTGGGGTTGCCATCGCGGTCACCGCCAATCCATTGGCCCATGCGCAGAAAACTGGCCACCGGTTGGCTGCCCAGCGCCTGCTCCAGGTGGGCGTAAATCTTCGGAATTTCACGCAAAAAAGTGGATTCGTAATAGCTCAGCGCGTTCTCCACCTCGTCGGCCACGGTCAGTTTTGAGAAGCGCAGCAGGCGTGTTTGCCAAAGTTGCAGCACGAGGGCGCGCAGCTGCTGTTCGTTGGCTGCGAGTTCGCGCGGGGTCAGCGCATCTTTGGCTACTTTGTAGGCCGCGGCCTGCGCCAGAATGTCGTCACGCGCGGTGAGCAGTTGGGCAATGGCACGCTCGGCATCCAGAATGCTCTTGCGCTGTACCTCAGTCGGGTGCGCGGTCAGCACCGGTGAGACATAGCTGTGGGCCAGCGCCTGGCTGATGGCTTGCGCCGAGATGCCCGCGCTGTGCAGGCGCTGCAATGCCACTTCAATGCTGCCTTCGCGCTGGCTGCCAGCACGTTCGTAAATGGCCCGGCGACGAATATGGTGGCGGTCCTCTGCCAGGTTGGCCAGGTGGCTGAAATAGGTGAAGGCCCGCACCACGCTGACGGTCTGGTCGCCACTGAGGGACTTGAGGAGCTTGTTGAGTGATTTGTCGGCAGCTTGGTCGGCATCGCGGCGAAAGGCCACCGAGAGCTGGCGAATTTGCTCGATCAGTGCAAAAGCCGCCTCACCTTCTTGCTCGCGGATGACATCGCCCAGGATGCGCCCGAGCAAGCGGATGTCGTCCACCAAGGGTTGTTCTGTGCTGGGCCAGATATCTTTACGGGTCTTTTTGGGCGATGTTGTCATGGCAGATCTCAGGTCAGCGGGTTGGTGGGCGGGCACAGCTCATGCTAGCATTCCCGACTCTGTACAGATTACCAAAGGGTTACGGCCAATCGGCCTTTTTTGCTTATGAGTCAATTCACCATCGCAACACGCGAAAGCCGTCTGGCCATGTGGCAAGCCGAGCATGTACAAGCCTTGTTGAGCGAGCTTGGCCACCAGGTCAAGCTGCTGGGCATGACCACCCAGGGAGATCAAATTCTGGATCGTCCATTGAGTCAGATCGGCGGCAAAGGCCTGTTTATCAAAGAGCTTGAAGTGGCAATGGCAGAAAACCGCGCCGATCTGGCTGTGCATTCGCTCAAGGATGTGCCGATGGAACTGCCCGATGGCTTTTGCCTGGCCTGCGTGATGGAGCGCGAAGACCCGCGCGATGCTTTTGTTTCAAACCGCTATGCCAGTCTGGACGCGTTGCCGCAAGGTGCTGTGGTCGGCACCTCCAGCCTGCGCCGCGTGGTGCTGCTGCGTGCCTTGCGTCCAGACCTGAAAATTGAGTCCTTGCGGGGCAATCTGGACACCCGTTTGCGTAAGCTCGACGAGGGTAGCTACGACGCGATTGTGCTGGCCGCAGCCGGCCTCAAGCGTCTGAAGCTGGCGCATCGCATTCGTGCCGAGTTTGATCCTGAACAAATGATTCCCGCGGCCGGTCAGGGTGCGTTGGGCATCGAGGTACGCACCGGTCGCGCCGATGTGATCGCTGCCCTGGCACCGCTGGTGCACCACACCAGCTGGCTGGCCGTGGCTGCCGAGCGCGCCGTCAGCCGGGCCATGGGGGGGAGTTGTTCGATGCCGTTGGCAGCGCATGCCACCTTGGCAGAAGACACGCTGACGCTGCAAGCCGCCTGGGGTGACACCGAAGGCAAATTGCCGCTGGTGCGGGTCTCGGGGCAAGCTCTGGTGACTGATCTGGCCAGTGCGGCTGCCTTGGGGCAGCAGGTGGCGGATGAACTGCGTGCCACCGTGCTGGCGCAGGGTGGCAGCCTGGCGCATCTGGTAGCGGCTGAGGCCGCTGGCGCTTGACTATGCGTGTCATCGTGACCCGGGTGCAACCACAAGCAGCGCGCTGGGTTGAGTTGCTGGCGCAGCACGGGCATGCTGCATTGGCGTTGCCGCTGATCGAGGTGGCTGCGTTGCCAGACACTTCGGCAGTGATTAATGCCTGGCGGCGTTGGGCGGAGTACACCGCGGTGATGTTTGTCAGCGGCCATGCTGCGAACTATTTTTATGCATCAAAACAACCTCTAGCCCTTATAGAACAAGCGCAGACAGCTATAAAAACAAGAGCATGGAGTACGGGCCCCAGCACCCATGCGGCGCTGCTGCAACAAGGCGTGGCAGCGTCTTTGATTGATTCACCGCCACCCGCAGCCGGGCAATTTGACTCAGAGACGCTGTGGCAGTGCGTGCAAAGCCAGGTCCATCCGGGCGCGCGGGTGTTGATCGTGCGGGGTGACGCAGCGGAGTCTGAGCAGCCAGCATCAGCGGGTGGCATTCCAGGCGTCGGGCGCGACTGGCTGGCGCAGCAATTGGAGTCGGCGGGTGCCGAAGTGGATTTTGTGGTGGCCTACCAACGCAGTGCACCGGTCTGGTCGGCCGATCAGCTTGCATTGGCCTTGGCCGGTGCGATGGACGGGTCGGTCTGGGTTTTCAGTAGTGCCGAGGCGCTGGACAACCTGCACGCCTTGCTGCCAGCGCAAAATTGGGCAGGGGTTCGTGCCGTGGCCACGCACGCCCGCATTGCCGCTGCGGCACGCGCCTTGGGTTTTGGTGTGGTCGTGCAGGCCACGCCGACGCTGTCTTCTGTGCTGGCCTCGATAGAATCAATGGCATGACTGCTGCTAATCCCCCTGATAAATCCGAGCCGCCGGAGCCCGTCGCGACCGTGCTTGAGCCAACTGCCCCCAGCACCGAAGGGTCTGCGGCTATTGCGTCAAACGGGCGAAGCCTGGTGTTCTTGTCCGCTTTCCTGGCTGCTGCAGCGCTGTTGGCTTGCCTTTTGCTGTGGCAAAAAGTCAGCGGCATGCAGGAGCAACTGGCGCGTCAAAGTGCCGATGCGCAATCCCAGTCACTGGAGGCGCGCACTTTGGCCAAACAGGCCGTTCAATTGGCACAGGAAGCCAGCGCGCACGTTACTGTGCAGGAAGCGCGCCTGAGTGAAGTCGCTTTGCAGCGTAGCCAGCTTGACGAGCTGATGCAAAGCCTGTCGCGCTCGCGTGATGAAAATCTGGTGGTCGACATTGAGGCCGCTTTGCGGTTGGCCCAGCAACAAGCGCAGTTGACCGGCAGTGTTGAGCCGCTGTTAGCCGCCCTCAAGAGTGCAGATCAACGCATTAGCCGCGCCGCCCAGCCGCGATTGGCGTTGCTGCAGCGGGCCATCGCGCACGATATTGACCGCGTCAAGGCATCAGCGGTGAGTGATACGCCCACCATGCTGGTTAAGCTTGAGGAGTTGGTACGCCTGGCCGATGAGTTGATGCCCGCCAATGCCGTGACAGCCGTTCGTCCACCGAAAAAGGGGCCTGCTTCACCTTCGGCCCCGGCCGATCAGCTTGAAAGCTGGTGGCAGCGCGGTGCGCTGCTGATGTTGAACGAAGCTCTCAATTTGGTGCGGGTGAGCCGCATTGAAGCGCCAGAGGCTGCCTTGCTGTCGCCCGAGCAGTCGTTTTTTCTTCGCGAAAACGTCAAACTCAAGTTGCTCAACGCGCGTTTAGGCTTGCTGGCACGGCAAATTGAGTCGGCGCGAGCTGATCTGGCGGTGGCCGAGAGCAGTCTGAAAAAATATTTTGATGCCAATTCGCACAAAACCCAATCTGCCTTGGTTTTACTGCGTCAGGTGCAATTGCAAATGCAAAACCTGCAACTGCCGCGCATTGATGAAACGATGACGGTCTTGGCCACCGCCGCGGCCGGGCGCTAACCATGCGTATTGCTCTTTGGTTTGTCGGTTTGTTTGGTGTGGCCGTGGCGCTGGCCCTGTTTGCCAGTGGCAACGGCAGCACGATCACCGTTTTTTGGCCGCCCCACCGGGTTGACCTGTCGCTCAATCTCGTGGTGCTGCTACTGGGCCTACTATTTGTGCTGGTGCATTTTGCGCTGAGGGCGTTGGCGGCTCTTTTTGCCTTGCCGGGTAAGGCCAGGTCATGGCGTATTGCGCATCATGAGCGCGCCATGCACGGGGCCCTGCTGGATGCCTTGTCGCATCTGATTGCAGGCCGTTTCATACGTGCCAAAAAAGCGGCTGAACTGGTGCTGGCGCGTGAAGCCGCCATGACCCGAGGCGGAGAAGTGGGGGCAGATGCCACCCGGTTGCGTGTGCTGGCACATCTGCTGGCGGCTGAGAGCGCCCAGTCCCTGCAGGATCGATCTTCGCGCGAGACGCATTTTCAATTGGCGTTGGCGCAAACGACGCAGAGCGATGCTGGTGTCACGCGCGACGGTGTGCTGCTGCGGGCCGTGCGCTGGTCACTTGAAGACCGTGATGCGGCTGCCGCGCTGGATTGGCTTGATCAGTTGCCCTCAGGCGTTGCCCGGCGTATCGTCGCCTTGCGCTTGCGACTGAAGGTGGCCCGTTTAGCCAACAAAGCCGATCAGGCACTTGAAATTGCCCGTCTACTGACCAAACACCGGGCTTTTTCTGTGGTCCAGGCACAGGGTCTGGTGCGGGCGCTGGCGATAGAGTTCATTGCGACCGCGCGTGACCCCGAGCAGTTGCAAGGCATCTGGAGCCGACTTGATAGCGCTGAGCAATGCCTGCCTGAAGTGGCGTGTGCGGCTGCCGGCCATCTGCTGGACATGGGTGGCCTTGCTGATACCGCTTTTGAATGGCTGCTGCCGGTTTGGGAGCGCAGGGTCAGCTCCCCCGAGACCCTTAGTGAGGAGCAGAAAATCACACTGATTCGGATCATGCAAAGCGGCTTTGCAGCGGCTCAGGATGCGATTGACAGCGTCTGGTTGTCGCGTATCGAGAAGGCGCAAATGACCCATCCAGGCGATGCCAGTCTGCAATATCTGGCCGGTATCGCCTGCTTGCACTTGCAACTGTGGGGCAAGGCACAACAATTGATCAGCCATTGCATACCCCGACTCCATGACACCGAACTGTTGGCCCGCGCCTGGCTGACGTTGGCAGAACTGGCGCAACGCCAGGGCAATGAGGCGCAGGCCGCCCTGGCTTGGAAGAATGCCGCGCACTTGAGCTTGCGGCGCTCGACCGAGGGTGTAACGGGGGTTTTATGATTGCCGGATTTTTGTGACGAAGATCGGATTCATGTCGAGGTTTTAACGTCTAGGATTGAACCATGAGCACATTCATTGAACACATCGTCAAATTGACGGATCACCGCGATCGTGATCTGCTTGAGCTGACTTTGTCCAAGGCGCTGATTGACCTGTTGCCAGTTGGGCGCATTGTGATCGCGCATGTGATGAATGAGGACGGTGAAAAACGCTGGCTTGAGGTAGCGCGTCTGGATGCCCGTGGTGGTGGGCGGGTCATTGATCCATCGCGGATTGATTTTTCGACCTTGCTCAAGCTCGAAGATGCCTCAGATCGTTTCAAATGCCTGCAGAGCCGCGACCGGGTAGAAATCGCCTGGGCCGGACCAGAGGGGCCACGCATCACCATGTTGCCTTTGTTTTCTGATTTGCGCGCCGACGATGAAGGGGTAATCGAACTGCATTCAGATGCCGCCCTGAGTGCCCATGACTTGCAATTACTCGACCATTTGCGGCATATCTACCGCAACATGTACGCACTGTTGGAGTACAGCGATCGGGATGCGTTGACCGGATTGCTCAATCGCCAGTCGCTTGATGATGCCTTTTACAGTGCTGTGCTGGAAGATATTGACGGGTCGTGCGCCTTGGAGGGCGCGACACCTGCACAGGGGCAAGAGCGCCGCCACCGCGTCCCGGCCAATTACTGGTTGGGCTCTGCCGTGATTGATAATTTTGGCCTGATCAGCGACAAACACGGCTACACCGTGGCGCAGGAAGTCCTACAGTTGGTGGGGCGAATCATGAGCAATACATTTCGCACCTATGACAGGCTGTACCACTTCGCCACGGACCACTACGGGGTGCTGATGCATTGCCCGGATGAGGCGCTGGTGTTGTCGGCGTTTGAGCGGTTTCGCGCGAATGTTGAAAAGTCCAACTTTGCGCAAGTTGGCCGGGTCACGGTCAGTTGTGGTTTTACCACTGTGACAGCCGACGATTCGCCGGCCAGTGCGCTGGAAAAAACCCAACGGGCGGTTGGTTTTGCCTGCCGTAGTGGGGGTAACAAAGCCTGTAGTTATGTCGGGCTGGCACAGCGGGGGTTTTTCACCGAGACCAATTGACCGAGCCAGTCGTGTAAGTTGTTAGCCAGAATGAAAAAGGGCACCGAGGTGCCCTTTTTTTGTGCGCCGATGAATCGGATCGGTATTAGTCCGCTTGGTTTTCCTCAAACGGCAGTGTCATGTTGCGCAGATCGCGCTTGGTTTCGACCAATACCAGTGGCTGATCGTTCAGCATCACCAGCGGTGGCCGCTCACGCAGCACAGGGGTGAGTTGAGGTTCAGACGCAATGGCTGCTTGCACCGCAGCGATCTTGCTTGCATCGGAATTGACCCAGCTTAAACCGGACTGTTGCGCAATCTGTGCCAAGTCATCCATCGGCAAGGTGTAAGCCTGCACCTTGGGCATGGCTGTTGCAGCAGTTGCTATAGCAGCGGCCGCAACGACGGGAGTCGCTTTTGGCGCTGCCTTGGTCGCGGGTATTGGTGCAAGCGCAGGTGCCGGTATGACAAGGACTGGTTGCTGGGCTGCTACAGGTGCGGCTTGCTGGACTTCAGTGGCATTGACAGGCTCTGGCTCAGTCGCTGCAGTTGGTGTTGGCAAGGTTGATTGCACAGTCGGCTCAACCGGCGCTGTTGTCGTGAAGTACGACTTGCGTGGTGCCATGTCTGCGTCTTGGCCGGCCTCGGCTTCAAGCGGCAATACAGCTTGCATGTCTGCGGGGGCTGTGTTGTCGGCGGTGGCGCGCTCCGGGCGCTCGCTGCGGGGCTTGCGGTCGCGACCATAACGGTCACGCGATGGACGCTTTTCCCTTGAGGCAGCGTCGCTACGCTCAGTTGATTCCGCGTCTAGGTTACCGGCATCAGTGGTTGGCGTGGCATTTGTCTCGCTGGCGGGAACACTGCTGTTCAACTCGCTTGCGTTGGACTCAGCGTCAGCGCGCGGGCCGCGTGGAGAGCGACCACCACGTGGGCTGCGGCTGCGTTCAGGTCGCTGTTCGCCGCGTGTGCTCTCGGCGGCATTGCCTGGATTGGGCAACTCTGCAGCTACATTGACTGCGTTTGCAGCACCAGCCATCGGTTGCATCTCCTGGCGCTCAGTGCGTTCGCGTGGGCCAGTCGGGCGTTCGCTGCGATCACCACGGGGTCCGCGCTCGCCACGGTTGTTTCGACCATCGGGGCGTACGTCACCGCGGCCCTCGTCGGGTCGAGCATTGCGGCCATCCGTCCTGGGGCCACGGCCTTCAGGTCGGTCGGTGCGTGGTTCTCCACGGCGGCTGCTATCGCGGCCGGATCGGGCGGGTGGGCGACCACCGCGTGCTTCTTCCTTAGCCGGCTCTGGCGGTGCCGGTGGTACGGGTGCAGACTCGGGTGCTGGCGCAAAAATATTTTTGAGCCAGCCAAAAAAGCCTTTTTCAGACACAACAGGCGCTTCGACCACCGGCTTGACAGGCGCGTGTGGCGCACGCGGTGCGTGTGCGGGCTTGGGTGGTGAGATCGGCGCTGGCGCGTCTGGTAACACACCCTTGATGATTGGGACTTGTCGATTGCTGGGTTCTTGCGAGCGGCGCGTGACGGCCGTTGCTTCATCAATTTCATCTGCCATTTTGTAGCTGGCGGTGATGTTGTCCAACCGTGGGTCGTCGTGCTTCAGGCGTTCCAGGCGGTAGTTGGGGGTCTCAAGCGTCTTGTTGGGAACCACCAGCACGTTGATGCGCTGTTTGAGTTCAATCTTGGCAATTTCGGTGCGTTTTTCATTCAGTAAAAATGACGCAACTTCGACCGGCACCTGGCACAGCACCGATGCCGTGTTGTCTTTCAGGGACTCTTCCTGGATGATGCGCAAAATTTGCAGTGCGCTTGATTCGGTGTCACGCACGTGGCCCGAGCCGCCACAACGCGGGCAGGGAATCGACGCGCCTTCAGACAGGGCGGGTTTGAGTCGTTGACGGCTCATTTCCATCAAGCCAAATTTGCTGATGGTGCCGAACTGCACGCGAGCGCGGTCCTGGCGCAGGGCATCGCGCAAGCGGTTTTCCACGTCACGACGATTGCGGCTTTCTTCCATGTCGATAAAGTCGATCACCAGCAGGCCACCCAAGTCGCGCAGACGCGCCTGGCGGGCGACTTCGTCAGCCGCTTCGAGGTTGGTGCGAGTAGCAGTTTCTTCGATGTCACCACCTTTGATGGCGCGCGCCGAGTTCACGTCGATCGACACCAGTGCTTCGGTATGGTCGATCACAATCGCGCCGCCGCTGGGCAGCGTGACGGTGCGGGCGTAAGCGGTTTCGATCTGGTGCTCGATCTGAAAGCGCGAAAACAAGGGTGCATCATCGCGGTAGCGTTTGACACGGTCAGCGTGTTCGGGCATCACGTGGGCCATGAACTGCTGGGCTTGTTCATAGACGTCATCGGTGTCGATCAGAATGTCGCCAATGTCGTGGTTGAAGTAGTCGCGAATGGCGCGAATCACCAGAGAGGATTCCTGATAAATCAGGAAGGCGCCCTTGGCTCCTTTGGCGGCGCCGTCAATGGCAGTCCACAGCTTGAGCAAGTAATTCAGATCCCATTGCAACTCGGGCGCATCACGGCCAATGCCTGCGGTGCGCGCAATGATGCTCATGCCGTTGGGGTATTCGAGCTGGTCGAGCGCCTGCTTGAGGTCTTGACGGTCTTCGCCTTCAATGCGACGCGACACGCCGCCGCCGCGCGGGTTGTTGGGCATTAGCACCACATAGCGGCCAGCCAGCGAGACAAACGTAGTGAGCGCTGCGCCCTTGTTGCCGCGTTCTTCTTTTTCGACCTGCACCAGCAGCTGCTGGCCTTCTTTGATGGCGTCCTGGATGCGCGCTTGGCTCACAGCCACGCCAGCGGCGAAGTAGGATTTTGAGATTTCTTTGAAGGGTAAAAAGCCGTGGCGGTCTTCACCTTCAATGCGACGCGACACGCCGCCGCCGCGCGGGTTGTTGGGCATCAGCACCACATAGCGGCCAGCCAGCGAGACAAAGGTGGTGAGCGCTGCGCCTTTGTTACCGCGTTCTTCTTTTTCGACCTGAACCAGTAGTTCCTGGCCTTCTCTGATGGCATCCTGGATGCGAGCCTGACTAACGGCCACACCTTGTTGAAAATACTGTTTGGAGATTTCCTTGAACGGCAAAAAGCCGTGGCGATCTTCGCCGTAGTCGACAAAGCAGGCCTCCAGTGAGGGTTCAACCCGGGTCACTATCGCCTTATAAATGTTGCCCTTGCGCTGCTCGCGTCCTTCAATTTCGATTTCGTAGTCGAGCAGTTTTTGTCCGTCGACGATGGCGAGGCGGCGTTCTTCAGCCTGCGTCGCATTGATCAGCATCCGTTTCATGGGTAGCGTTCCTTCAATTCAAATATCTACAAACAAGCTCATAACGAGCTTTTGATACACAAACTGATGCTTTGAAACTTGGAGGAAACAGCCGGAGAACGCAAACTCACACAGTGAGTCTGGGTGTAGGCGCGTGGAGGGGAGCGATTGGGTTTGGGGGTAGATTGGCTATTGATCTAATAGCTGACTGCGCCGGTTTGACTGGCGTTGATGTTTGACGCATGCCAAAAAACAGCACGGTTACGCGCTGCAGGCAAGAACACATCAGAGACATCAAAACAAACATATCGCTTCATTCCATTCACAGCACAGGGCTGTGAACTTTGGGTATTCCGAATCAGGGTTTCAAGGCATCGTCTTGACCGATCGCCCTACCAGCCATCAGTGACCATGTGTCAAAAATTTGCGGGTGGGGTGTTCGGCGGTACCGACTTTTCCAGCGGGGCGGGTGGCAGGTGAACTAAACTTCACCGAATCAACGAATTAACTTGTCGATAAATCAACCACGTACAGCACGACGCTAGTGAAACACATTATAGGGGGCAAAGTTGCCCCAGCCGTCCCGCCAATCCCGCACGTTCAAACCGTTTGCATCAATGACGATGCGGCGGGCCAGCGGGTGGATAATTTTTTGATACGTCACCTCAAGGGCGTCCCCAAAACCCACATCTACCGCATGATTCGCAGTGGCGAGGTGCGCATCAATAAGGGCCGCGTTCAGGCCGATACGCGGCTGGTTCTGGATGATCTGCTGCGGATTCCGCCTGTGCGTATCTCTGCCCATGTGGCTGAAAAGGCCCAAGCCATGACGGACGCCATCGCGCGTGGCGCACCAGCGCGCGAGTTTGCCGTGCTACTCGAAGATGACAGCCTGCTGGCCATCAACAAGCCTGCTGGCGTGGCCGTGCATGGTGGCTCGGGGGTGAGCTTCGGCGTGATCGAGCAACTGCGCATGGCGCGACCAGCCGCCAGGTTTTTGGAGCTGGTGCACCGGCTGGACCGGGAAACCAGCGGCATTTTGCTGGTGGCCAAAAAGCGCAGTGCGCTGAAAAATCTGCAGGACCAGTTCCGTGAGCGCCAGACTGGCAAGACTTACCTGGCGATGGTGCGCGGCCAGTGGCCAGCCAAGCTCAAGGTGCTGGACAAACCGCTGCATAAATACTTGCTGGATGGCAAAGATGATCAAGCCGGTGAGCGCCGCGTGCGCGTGGTGTCGCGCGATGACCCGGATGGCATGCCATCAGTGACATTGGTCAAGGTGCGGGCGTCTTCCAAAGATTACTCGTTGCTTGAAGTGACCATCAAGACCGGTCGTACGCACCAGATTCGGGTGCACCTGGCCAGTGAAGGTTTCCCTATCTTGGGTGATGACAAGTATGGCGACTTCGATTTCAATAAATCGCTGGCGCGTAACAATGCCATTCCGGCTCTCAAACGCATGTTTTTGCATGCTTGGCGATTGCAGTTTACTCACCCGTCAACGGGTGAACGGCTGGAATTGCTGGCAGAGTTACCGCCAGAACTGGCTCAATTTTCAGCGACTGCCATGTTGCAGCGCCTTCCATCATGACCAAAAGACAGTTTGATTTAATCGCTTTTGACTGGGATGGCACCTTGTTTGACTCGACCGCCATCATTGCGCGCTCCATTCAGGATGCGGTGCGCGATGTGGGCGGCCAGGTGCCAACGCTTGAAGAAGCCTCATACGTCATCGGCATGGGTTTGATGCAGGCGTTGGCCCATGCGGCCCCGGATGTTCCGAAAGAGCGCTACCCCGAGTTGGGCGATCGCTACCGCCACCATTATTTTGCCCGGCAGCATGAGATCAGCCTGTTTGACGGTGTGTTGCCCTTGCTGGCTGACCTGAAAGCGCAAGGTCATCTGCTGGTGGTGGCCACCGGGAAAAGCCGTCGCGGGCTCGATGAGGCGTTGAGCAACGTGGCCCTGGCCGGTACTTTTGATGCATCGCGCACGGCCGATCAGACCGCTGGCAAGCCCGACCCATTAATGCTCCATGAGCTGATGGCCGAATTTGATGTGGTGCCGCAGCGCACGCTGATGATTGGCGACACCACGCATGACCTGCAAATGGCGTTAAACGCGGGCTGCCCCAGCGTGGCGGTGAGCTATGGCGCGCATAGCCCGGAAGTTTTCGATGCACTGACCCCCCGCTATGTTGCGCACACCGTCTCCCAGTTGCGCGATTGGCTTGCGGTGCACGCTTGATTGGGCAAGCACGCGCGGCCATGTCAACGCCGGTCTACCTGTGCCGTTGTGAAGACTTGGTTGACAGCGGCAGCGCCGTGGCGTTTGAGGTGTTGTATTTTTCTCAAAGCTGTGCGGCTTTTGCCGTGCGTTTTGCCGGTCAGGTTTACGCTTATTTGAACCGTTGCTCGCACGTGCCGATGGAGATGGACTACCAGCCCAACCAGTTTTTTGATGCGACCGGACAGTGGCTGATGTGCGCTACCCATGGTGCCATGTACACGCCGCAAACCGGTCAGTGCCGCATGGGTCCGTGTCGCGGTGCTCTGGTCCGGATTGAGGTGTCAGAGGCTCAAGGCTTGGTGCACTGGCATACTTCAGACCAATTCAAACCTTTGTCAACTGAAACTGACTGAACCCCACAATGGCGATGCCGACCGTTAGGCCGAATTCGGAAAAAATATGAAAATCAGACTGAAACCCATGCAAACAGTGCGAGATATGCTATGAATAATGGATTAAACGGCGACCAAGACCAGCTTGGCTGGGAGCGTGCAACACTGGAAAAATTGGTGTTTGCGACCTTGAATGAACAACGCGCGGCGCGGCGCTGGCGCATTTTTGTCCGCTTGGCATGGTTGGCTTTTTTTGTTGTGTTGCTGTGGCTCGGTTTTAGTCAGGGTGGCGGCGGCAAAAATGTATCAACCCCCCACACTGCGATGGTGGAGATCAAGGGCGAAATTGCCTCAGGCTCCGAAGCCAGTGCGGAACTTATTGTGTCTTCCTTGCGTGCGGCCTTTGAGGACACGGGTGCCCAAGCGGTGGTGCTGTTGATCAATTCCCCGGGCGGCAGTCCGGTGCAGGCGGGCATCGTCAATGATGAAATCAGGCGCTTGAAGCTGATTCACAAAAAGCCTGTTTATGCTGTGGTTGAAGAGACCTGCGCCTCGGCTGCTTACTACATTGCCGTGTCGGCGGACAAAATCTTTGTTGACAAGGCCAGCATTGTGGGCAGCATTGGTGTGCTGATGGATGGATTTGGTTTCACCGGGCTAATGGAAAAACTTGGTGTCGAGCGGCGCTTGATGACGGCGGGCGTCAATAAGGGTTTTCTGGACCCGTTCAGCCCTCAAACCGATGTCCAGCGCGCCTATGCCCAGACCATGCTCAACCAGATTCATCAACAGTTCATTGAAGCGGTGAAGGCTGGGCGTGGTACCCGACTAAAGGAAACGCCGGAAACTTTCAGCGGCCTGTTCTGGAGCGGTCAGCAAGCCATTGAGCTTGGGCTGGCGGACCAATTGGGTAGTCTTGACTTGGTTGCCCGCGACGTGGTCAAGGCCGAGGAAATCATCGACTACACGCGCCGCGACAACGTGGCCGAAAGACTGGTCAAGCGCTTTGGCGTGGCGATGGGCGCTGGTGCGTTGCAGGCAGTGAAGTCCCCGACTGGGCTGCGATAGCCTTGCTGGCGTTCAGCGCCCGATGGCAAACACGGTTGGTGTGGCGTTGTTCAGTGGATTGGGCTTTTGCTTCCAGTTTTTTACGCTATCGCTGATGGTTTGTGCACGTGCGAGCGTCAAGCCACTGCTCAGGGCCAGTCGGGTGTTGTGTTGCAGAGTTTGCAGCAGCGATTGCAGCATGGCCAGGTTGCGATAGGGCGTTTCGATGAATAGTTGGGTTTGCCCGGTTTTAAGAGCCAGCGCTTCGAGTTCCCGAATGCGTTGTGCCCGCTCAGTTGGGTCTTGCGGCAAGTAGCCCACAAACGCAAAATTCTGGCCGTTCAGGCCGCTGGCAGCCAGCGCCAGTAGCAGCGAGACCGGGCCTATCAGTGGCACCACCGCAATACCCAGGTCATGGGCCGCGCGCACCACCGATGAGCCAGGGTCGGCTACGGCAGGCATGCCGGCTTCGCTGATCAGTCCCATGTGGCTGCCGTCAAGTGCTGGTTGTAGCAGGAAACGCGCGTCAAAGTTGCCGTTGTGATCGCCTTTTTTGTGGACTTCGCGTGGCAACTCCACCAGCGATTGCGTCTGAATTGGCTGTGCCAGCGGCGTGATGGCATCGATGCGTTTGAGGTAGGCCCGGGTTGACTTGGCGTTTTCACAGACCCAGTGTGTCAAGCTCGCAGCTACCACTAGCGTGCCCAGTGGCAGGCTGGCTTGCAGATCAGCGGCTTCATCGCAGCCAAAATCCAGGGGCGCTGGAACCAGGTAGAGCTTGCCCCTTGGTGGCGCGGTAGTGGTCATCGTAGCAAGCATATTCAAAGGACCTCCAGCCCGGCGGCTTCGATCAGCCGACTGGTGCGAATCAAGGGCAAGCCAATCAGTGCGGTCGGGTCATCGCTGTCAATGCGCTCCAGCAGTGCGATTCCCAAGCCCTCACTTTTTGCGCTGCCAGCGCAGTCGTAGGGTTGCTCGGCTTGTAAATAGGATTCGATCTGGGCATCGCTCAAGTCACGGAACTTCACCTTGACCTGTGCCAACTCGGTTTGCGCAAACCCTGTTTCAAGGCACACCACCGCCACGGCGGTCTGAAAGAT
>JBBQZI010000004.1:0-35066 GCA_038207855.1 Burkholderiales bacterium | reverse complement strand
ATGGGCGTGCGCGGCGCGCGCTGCGGCAATGATTTCGTCATGGGTGGCGTGGGGCTTGCCATAGGCAATGTTCTCGGCAATGGTGCCAAAAAACAGAAACGGTTCTTGCAGCACCAGCCCGATGTGGCGGCGGTAATCGGCCACCGGCAGCGAGCGCACATCGACACCGTCGACCTTGATGGAGCCTTCAGACACATCGTAAAAGCGGCAAATCAGGTTCACCAGGGTGCTTTTGCCTGAGCCGCTGTGGCCCACCAGACCAATCATCTCGCCCGGGTGGATGGTCAGGTTGATGCCTTTGTTGACCTCACGGTTGCCGTAGCGAAAGCTCACCTCATGCAGGTCAATGCGGCCTTCAACGTGGGTCAATTTGACCGGCTGGGTGGGTTCGGGCACGCTGGAGACATGGTCCAGAATGTCAAAAATGCGCTTGGCAGCCGATGCGGACTTTTCTGTCACGGAGACAATGCGGCTCATCGAGTCCAGCCGGCCATAAAAGCGGCTGATGTAAGACACAAAGGCCATCAGCACACCCACGGTGATCTCGGATTTGGACACCAGCCAGATGCCAAAGCCCCACACCACCAACAGGCCCAGCTCCGTCATCAGCGAGATGCTGGGCGCAAAAACCGACCAAATCTTGTTGATCTTGTCGTTGACCGCCAGGTTTTGCTTGTTGGCTTCACGAAAACGCGCGGACTCGCGGTCTTCTTGGGCAAAGGCCTTGACCACCCGCACGCCGGGAATGGTGTCGGCCAGCACGCTGGTCACGGCCGACCAAACGCGGTCAATCTTCTCAAAGCCGGTTTGCAGCCGGAAGCGCACCGAGCGGATCATCCACACAATAAACGGCAGTGGCACCAGCGTGACCAGCGCCAGCCACGGGTTGATGGACACCAAAATCACCGCCGTCATGATCAGCATCAAAATGTCAGAGGCAAAGTCCAGCAAGTGCAACGACAAAAACACGCAGATGCGGTCACTCTCGCTGCCAATGCGCGACATCAGGTCACCGGTGCGTTTGCCACCAAAGTACTCCAATGACATGCGCAGTAAATGATCGTAAGTGGTGGTACGTAGGTCCGCACCAATGCGCTCGGACACCAGCGCCAGAATGTAGGTTTTGGCCCACGACAAGCCCCAGGCCAGCACGGCGGCGCCAAACAGCCCGCCCAGATAAGTCACCACCAGCATCGGCTCGATGTGCTTGCCGTTTTGAAACGGAATCAGTACTTCGTCCATCAGCGGCATGGCCAGATACGGTGGCACCAGGCTGGCGGCGGTACCCAGCAGGGTCAGCACCAGGCCGGCCAGCAACTGCCCTTTGTAGGGTTTGGCAAAGCGCCACAGTCGGAACAATGTCCAGGTGGAAGGCGGGGTGTGGATGACCTTGGTGCAGATCGGGCACTCGTCCTGATCAGGTTCCAGCGGCGCTTTGCAACTCGGGCAGCGGTGGCCTTCCGGCAGCACGGCGGCCTGGCCGGTGACGTGACTGTGATGGTGGATGCGAAATTGGTCCACCGCCCGAATCGCTTGCAGGTTGTGCGCCAGCGTGAAGCACCAATGCCGCAGTCGCCCTTGGCTATTGATCAATTCCAGATGACCTACACCCGCGTGGTCATACAGGTTGAGCGCTAGTCCGGGGCAAAAATCCCAGGCTTGCCACTGCGCATTTGAGTCACGGCAAAGGACGCGCTGCTTGGTGATTAGCACCAATCCGCTCACAAAATGCAGCTTGTTGTCCAGATCAAACGTCAAGTCTGCGACAAGCTGTTCGCCGGGTTGCAAGTGTGCGGCAACCTCTTGCCGCAAATCAGCCGCAATGTCGGTCAAGTCCGTGGGGTTGTCAGAGGGTGCTGGGGTCATGGAGGTCGATTGATTTTGTGAGGATGCAACTGAGAAAGGCTGCGCTATGGGTGGCGAACTGCAATAGACTTGAGGATATGACGATTTAATGTCACCTGACCGAAAAATAGTGTGGAAACCCTGTCGTACTGCGGTACACAGTGGCATTGAGAACCGAGCGCTCACCCATGACAACGAAAACCCTTCAATTACTGCGGGTAAGCCATTTACGCGGCCCCAACATCTGGACTTACCGCCCGGTTATCGAGGCTTGGCTGGATATTGGTGATCTGGAAGACTATCCCTCCAACACCTTGCCCGGATTTTATGAGCGTTTGACCGCGTGGGTGCCCGGTCTTGCCGTGCATCGCTGCGGTGTAGGCGCGCCCGGTGGTTTTCTGGAACGCTTGCGCGAGGGCACCTGGGCGGGTCATATTCTTGAGCACGTGGTGCTGGAACTGCAAAATATGGCGGGCATGCGCACCGGTTTTGGCAAAACGCGCCAAACCTCGGTGCGCGGTGTCTACAAAATGGCATTTCGCACCCGGCAAGAAGACGTCGGTCGGGCCGCCCTGAATGAAGGCCTTGATCTGGTACACGCCGCCATTCACGATACGGTTTTTGAGGTCGACGCAGCGGTCGCGCGGCTGCGTGAGTTGGTTGACGAGCACTGCTTGGGCCCCAGCACCGCGCATATTGTTGAAGCCGCCACCGAGCGCGGTATTCCCCACCTTCGCCTGACAGACGGCAACCTGGTGCAACTCGGTCATGGCGCGCGTCAGCGCCGTATCTGGACTGCCGAGACCGATCACACCTCGGCCATCGCCGAAGAAATCGCCGGCGACAAAGACCTGACCAAGTCGCTATTGCGCAGTGCGGGTGTGCCCGTGCCTGAGGGGCAGATCGTGCAGTCTGCCGATGCCGCTTGGGAAGCCGCCCAGGACATCGGTTTGCCGGTGGTGGTGAAACCCTACAACGGTAACCATGGACGCGGTGTGTCACTCGACTTGAGCTGCCGCAAAGACATCGATGCGGCGTTTGCCCTGGCCAAACGCAAGGGTGGCGACGACATCATTGTTGAGCAATACATTCCCGGCAATGAGCACCGCTTGCTGGTAGTGGGCGCGCAAGTGGTGGCGGCAGCGCGTGGCGATGCCGCCTGGGTGACGGGCGATGGGCAGTCCGACATCATTGCGCTGGTCGACAGTCAGATCAACGCTGACCCGCGCCGTGGTGTCACCGAAGATGCGCCATTGAACGCACTCAGCCCACACAAAGGTGCCGAGATTATTCTGGAACTGGAGCGCCAAGGCCTTACCGCGTATTCAGTGCCTGCCGCTGGTGTCAAGGTGCTGATCCAGCGCAATGGCAACGTCGCCATTGATGTCACCGACCAGTTGCACCCCAGCGTAGCGGCTACGGCGGCACTGGCGGCGCGCGTGGTGGGGCTGGACATCGCCGGTGTCGACATGGTGCTCGAAGATGTCGCCCTGGCGATGAACCAACAACGCGCTGCAGTGGTGGAGGTCAATGCCAGCCCGGG
The DNA here is from genome assembly GCA_038207855.1 of Burkholderiales bacterium. Classification (GTDB taxonomy): domain Bacteria; phylum Pseudomonadota; class Gammaproteobacteria; order Burkholderiales; family Burkholderiaceae_C; genus Rhodoferax. The sequence continues at coordinate 31,678 of JBBQZI010000004.1, read as the reverse complement.
TTTGCTGGCCCACCTCAAGCCTGCCAGCGGAAGCGCGCGACCGATCGGGCAGGCCATCATGGCGCACATGTTTGAGCCGGGTGACACCGGGCGTATCAAGTTGGTGGGGATCAGCGGTCAAAAAGACACCACCTTGCTGGCTCGCCTGGTGAGCTGGATGCTCTACATCCAGTCGCAAAAGGTTGGGCTGGCCTGCCGCGATGGTTTTTATTTGGGCGCGCGGCGGATCGATACCAACGATTGCTCAGGCTGGGATGCCGGGCAAAACCTGTTGATGAACCGATCGCTGGAGGTGGCGGTGTTTGAGCACACACCGCAAAATATTCTCAGCGAAGGCCTGGCGTATGACAAATGCACCGTGGGTGTGGTGACCGATCTGGGCGACTACGCCGCGTTGTCAGACTTTTATATTGACAACCCTGACAAACTCTACGCCGTGATGCGTACCCAGGTGGATGTGATTCTGCCGCATGGCACGGCCGTGCTGAACGCCGCCGATCCGCAGCTGGCCGAGATGGCGGCGTTGTGCGATGGGCAGGTCATCTTTTATGCGCTCAACCCTGAGGTTGTGGCCCTGGCCGCGCATCAGGGCAGCGGTGGTCAGGTGGTGTTTTTGCAGGACAAGCATCTGGTGCTGGCCCAAGGGCTGGCAATCGTTGCACGCCTGCCATTGGACAGCTTGCCGGCCTGGCCAGATGACAAATTGCCGATCGTGCTGGCTGCTGCCGCAACGACCTGGGCGCTGGGTATGCCGCCCGAGCTGATTGGCGCCGGTCTGCGCACTTTTCAAATCCCTTCACAAAACGCTGTGGTGTCATGAAGTTATCCCGTATCAGAGCCCTTCGTGGCCCCAATCTCTGGACTCAGCACACCGCCATTGAGGTGGTAGTGACATGCACCCCGTCTGAGGGCCGTATCACCGATGAGCCCGGCTTTGAGACCCGCCTGCGCGAGCGTTTTCCGGCCATCAGCCCCTTGCATCCGGTAGGGCAGGAGACTCCGGTACCCCTGGCCCACGTGCTCGGTCTGGCCACGCTGGACTTGCAGGCTCAGTCTGGCTGCCCGGTCACCTATCGGCGCACCACTCCCACGCTGGAAGCGGGTGTTTTTCAGGTGGTTGTCGAATACACCCAGGAGGCAGTAGGCCGCCTGGCGCTGGAACTGGCCCAGGCCTTGTGCCAGGCGGCGCTGGATGACAGCCCGTTTGATCTGCAACAGGCGCTCGCACAGTTGCGCGATTTGGATGAAGACGTGCGCCTGGGGCCAAGCACTGGCGCGATTGTGGATGCCGCTTTGGCGCGGGGTATTCCTTACCGGCGTATGACCGAAGGCAGTATGGTGGCGCTGGGCTGGGGCAGCCGCCAGCGGCGTATTCAGGCCGCAGAGGTGGATGTCACCGGCGCCATTGCCGAGGCCATTGCCCAAGACAAGCAGTTGACCAAAAAACTGCTGATCGCCGCAGGTGTGCCAGTCCCACAGGGGCGTGAGGTTCATAGCGCCGAAGATGCCTGGGCAGCCGCACAAGAGATTGGCCCGCCGGTGGTGATCAAGCCCAAAGATGGCAATCAGGGCAAAGGCGTGACGGTGAACATCAGCACCCGCGAACAGCTTATTGCAGGCTACCAGACCGCCGCCCAATTCAGCAGCAAGGTGCTGGTGGAGCGTTTTCTGCCGGGTCATGACTATCGCTTGCTGGTGGTGTGTGACAAACTGGTGGCAGCGGCGCGGCGTGAGGCCCCGCATGTGGTGGGCGATGGCGTGAGCAATGTGCGTGCGCTGGTGGACCGGGTCAACACCGACCCGCGGCGTGGCTCTGGGCACGCTACATCGTTGACCAAAATCCGTTTTGACGACATTGCTCTGGCTTGTCTGGCCGATCAGGGCTTGGGGGCCGATTCAGTACCCGCGCTGGGTCAGCGGGTCACGCTGCGCCGCAATGCCAACCTGTCCACTGGCGGCACCGCCACCGACGTGACCGATGATGTCCACGCTGATGTGGCGGCACGCGCGGTGGAAGCCGCCAAAATGGTCGGCTTGGACATCTGTGGTGTTGACATGGTGACCGACAGCATTCACCACAGCCTGGAAGATCGTGGCGGTGGGGTGGTCGAGGTGAATGCTGCCCCAGGCTTGCGCATGCATATTTCGCCGTCCTTCGGCAAGGGGCGCGCGGTGGGTGAGGCCATCATTCAGGAGATGTTTGGCAGCCAGGGCAATGGCCGCATTCCGCTGGTGGCTGTTACGGGCACCAATGGCAAAACCACCACAGTGCGGCTGATTGCCCATGTGCTGACCCAAAGTGGTTTACGTGTCGGCATGACCAACACCGACGGCGTCTATATTGCCGGGCAATGCATTGACACCGGCGACTGCAGTGGCCCAAAAAGCGCGCGTAATGTGTTGCAGCACCCGGATGTGGATGCCGCCGTGTTGGAAACCGCACGCGGCGGCATGCTGCGTGAAGGCCTGGCGTTTGACCGCTGTGATGTGGCGGTGGTCACCAATGTGGGCACTGGCGATCACCTCGGCTTGAACTACATCACCACCCTGCAAGACCTGGTGGTGCTCAAGCGGGTTATTGTGCAAAACATCGCCAGCACCGGCATGGCCGTGCTCAACGCTGCTGACCCGGCCGTGGTGGCCATGGCCAAATACTGTATCGGTTCAGTCACCTATTTCGCGCTTGACCGGAATCACCCGGTGATGGCGACGCACCTGGCGCGTGGACTGCGCGCGGTGTATGTGAAAAACGGCGAACTGATTGCCGAGCAAGGTGCACAGCAGTGGCGCTTGGCCTTGTCCGGGGTGCCAATCACGCTGGGTGGGCGCATTGGTTTCCAGGTTGAAAACGTGCTGGCTGCGGTGGCCGCAGCATGGGCATTGGGGCTGGATTGGGAGCTGGTGCGCACCGCGCTGGCCAGTTTCGTCAACGACAGCGACAACGCCATGGGTCGTTTCAACCTGTTTCAGTTTCGCGGTGCCACGGTAATCGCCGATTACGGCCACAACCCGGATGCCATGACGGCGCTGGTGCAGGCGGTGCAAGCCTTGCCGGCTAAACGGCGCTCAGTGGTCATCAGCGGTGCGGGGGATCGGCGCGATGACGACATTCGCCAGCAGACGCAAATTTTGGGTCAGGCCTTTGATGAGGTGCTGCTGTACCAGGACCAGTGCCAGCGGGGCCGCGATGATGGCGAAGTGATCGCGCTGCTGCGCGATGGCCTGGTGGGTGCCAAGCGCACCCGTCAAGTGCATGAAATCACCGGTGAATTTCTGGCCATCGACACCGCTATGGACAAGCTGGGTGAGGGTGATTTATGCCTGATCCTGGTGGATCAGGTGGAAGAAGCACTGGCGCATATTCGCGCCAAGATTGCACAAACCTAGCCAGGTTGCCCGAGGGCTATTTGATGCTTGAAATCAACTGTGCCAGCGATTCACCGTTGATTTTGGTCTGGTAGTGAACCTGCACGCCGCTTCCCTTCAAAGCGGGCAATTCGCGTAGCGCCTCAAAAAACTTCTTGGCGCTGTCAATCTTCCACTTTTCTTTAGTCGGAATATCGGTGCGGCTGTCATAGCCTTTGGTTTCCACCACCAGATACAAGGCCTGCGCTGTACCGTCCTGGTGTATCGATTTTTGGCAACTTGACAAACACGGTAATGCTGACCTTGTTGGACCTGTCTACAGGGCGTGATGTCATGCCGGTTGTCAGGGTGCTGGCAATGCGTCGTCGTTGGGGGCGGGCTCAATCCAGTTTTCCACAGTGAGCCCCGGCACCCGCTTGAACTCAGCATCGGCTGTCACCAGCGTGGCACCCAGCGCCAGCGCATGGGCGGCAATCAGGGTGTCGTTGGGGCCGATCGGGGTGCCAGCGAGTTCGAGTTGGGTGCGCAGTAGGGCGTAATGGGTGACAAGCGTGGCATCAAGAGGAAGCACTTCGATGGTGTCCATCACGGCGGCATAGGCCGCTTGCAGCCTGGGATTGGGTTTGCGCCGCAGCCCGTATTCGAGTTCACACTGCACCACAACGCTGGTGTAAAGGGCATCGTCTCCGCGGCTGTGGCTGGCTTGCATGGCGCGTGTCGCGGCCGGCCCTTGCAGGTTGCGCATCATGTCGGAGATGATGTTGGTGTCGAGAAACAAGATGCTCATAGGTTGATGTCGTCCAGTGGCAACAGGCCTTCGTCTACGTCTGGGAAAGGCACTTCAACCGGCTCCCAGTCTTTCATGCTCTCCAGCGCTGCTGCCAATGCTGCCAAAGTGCCTTTTTTGGGTTTGTCCGGTATGGCTTCAATAATCAGCCGGTCGCCTTCGCGGTGCATCACTGCGTCATTGCCGGCAAACTCAAATTCCCGTGGAATGCGCACGGCCTGGTTGGCACCATTGCGAAATAGGCGAACTTGCCTTCTAGGCCCCGTATCTACTGCGCAAGGCGCTATATTTTCAGAAGCGTTTTGGGCTGTGTTGGTCATGCTTGGCCTCCTGTTACGGGTGGGGTTGAATGAGGCTGTCAGTTTAGCCTATGCCATAGCCTATGTCACGCTGCGGGCGTGGCTAGCTTTGACACGTCGGCCAGCGGTTGGCCCAGATTTTTCAGCACGTCGCGCACCATTTGGGCGCGCTCTTTGGCCTCTGGCAACTCACGTTCGATGCGCAGTTTCTCGTTGCCCACCAATTTGATGTGTTTGTTTTTCTGAATCAGCCCAATGATTTTCATCGGATCAATCGGTGGGTTTTTCCTGAAGCTGATGGTGATAGCACCCGGGCTGGCATCCACCTTGGTCACGCCATAAGGCTGGCTCAGTACCCGCAGGCGGTGCACGTCGATCAGGGTTTGCGCCTGCGCCGGCAGCTTGCCAAAGCGGTCGATGATTTCTTCGAGCAATGCGTCGATCTGGTTGGCGGTTTTGGCAGTGGCGAGCTTTTTGTAAAAGCTCAGACGCAAGTGCACATCGCCACAAAAGTCGTCGGGCAACAGCGCTGGCGCGTGCAGGTTGATGTCGGTGGCCACGTTCATCGGGTTGAGCAAATCGGGCTCGATGCCGGCTTTCAGGCAGCGCACCGCCTCACTCAGCATCTCGTTGTACAGCTGAAAGCCGACTTCGAGCATGTTGCCGCTCTGGTTTTCACCCAGCACCTCACCAGCACCGCGAATTTCCAGGTCGTGCATGGCCAGGTAGAAGCCGCTGCCGAGTTCCTCCATGGCCTGAATCGCATCAAGCCGCAAGGTGGCCTGTTTGGTCAGGCCTTGCAGATCGGGCACCATCAGGTAGGCATAGGCTTGGTGGTGACTACGGCCGACGCGGCCACGCAGCTGGTGTAACTGCGCCAGGCCAAACTTGTCAGCGCGGCTCATGACAATGGTGTTGGCAGTTGGCACGTCAATGCCGGTTTCGATAATCGTCGAGCACAGCAGCAGGTTGGTGCGTTGGGCGACAAAGTCGCGCATGACCGCTTCCAACTGGCGCTCGGGCATCTGGCCATGGGCGACCGCAATGCGGGCTTCGGGCAACAGTTCTTCCAGTTTGGCCCGGCGGTTCTCAATCGTTTCAACCTCGTTGTGCAAAAAGTAAACCTGGCCGCCACGCTTGAGTTCGCGCAGCACCGCTTCACGAATCACGCCATTGCCTTCGGTGCGCACAAAGGTCTTGATCGCCAGGCGGCGCTGCGGCGCCGTGGCAATCACGCTCAAATCTCGCAAGCCCTCCAGCGCCATGCCCAGCGTGCGGGGGATCGGCGTGGCAGTCAGCGTCAGCACGTCGACCTCGGCGCGAAAGGCTTTCATCTGCTCTTTGTGGCGCACGCCAAAGCGGTGTTCCTCATCGATGATCAGTAGGCCCAGGTCTTTGAACTTGGTGGACTCCGACAGCAGCTTGTGCGTACCGACGACGATGTCGATGGTGCCATCGGCCACGCCCTTGAGCGCAGCGGTGATTTCCTTGCCCGAACGAAAGCGGCTCATCTCGGCCACCTTGACCGGCCATTTGGCAAAGCGGTCGACCAGGGTCTGGTAGTGCTGCTCGGCCAAGAGCGTGGTGGGCGCTAAAAACGCCACCTGTTTGCCGCCGGTGATGGCGATGAAGGCTGCGCGCAAGGCCACTTCGGTCTTGCCAAAGCCGACATCGCCGCAAACCAGCCGGTCCATCGGGCGCGGGCTGATCATGTCTTGAATGACGGCGTGAATAGCGGCCTTTTGATCAGCGGTTTCTTCAAAACCAAAGTCGTTGGCAAAGGCCTCGTAGTCGTTCGGGCTGTACCTGAAGGCGTAGCCTTCTCGGGCGGCGCGGCGGGCGTAAATGTTGAGCAACTCGGCGGCCGAGTCGCGCACCTGCTCAGCGGCTTTGCGCTTGGCTTTGTCCCACTGGCCGCTGCCGAGCTTGTGCAGCGGCGCTTCGTCCGGGCTGACGCCGGTGTAGCGGCTGATCAGTTGCAACTGGCTGACCGGTACATACAGCGTGGCTTTGTCGGCATATTCCAGGTGCAAAAATTCCTGAATTTCTGGCTCGCCGTTGGGTAGTTTGTTACCCAGGTCGAGGTTGATCAGCCCCCGATAGCGACCAATGCCGTGGGCGCTGTGCACCACCGGGTCGCCGACCTTGAGTTCACTCAGGTCTTTGATGAGGGCTTCAACATCGCTCACCTGCTCCTGCTTTTTACGCCTGCGGGTGGTCTGGGTGGCGGCAAACAGCTCGGTCTCGGTGACCAGGTCAATGCCGGATTCGAGCCAGCTGAAACCAACGGCCAGGCTGCTGGTGGCAATGCCGATGGGCTCAGCGCTGGTCAGAAAATCTTCCAGCGAGTCAAAAGCCGGTGGGTCAAACGCGCCTGAGCGTAAAAAGTCCAGCAAACTGGCGCGCCGGCCATCGCTCTCAGCCAGTACCAAAATGCGCTGCGGGCTGTTGCGGATATGGGCTTTGAGGCGGGCCAGCGGTTCATCCGCTCCGCGCATCACCGTCAGGTCGGGCAGGGTGTTGAATTGGGTGAAGTCGGTGACCTCTTTCGACGCTGGGCGCAGCGCCAACTGCGCGTGCTGGTTGACCCGGGCATAGAACTGCTCGGCGCTCAAAAACAGCGCATCAGGCGGTAGCACCGGCCGCTCCGGGTCGCCCTGCACCAGCCGGTAACGCTCGCGCGTGTCTTGCCAGAAGTGCGCAAACACCGGTTCCGGGTCGCCGTGCAGCACCACCGTGGCAGCATCGCCCAGGTAGTCAAACACGGTGGCGGTGTCTTCAAAAAACAGCGGTAGGTAGTACTCGATGCCCGCTGTGGCAATGCCGGCGCCAATGTCTTTGTAGATGCGGCTGCGGGTCGGGTCGCCCTCCAGCAATTCGCGCCAGCGGCTGCGAAAACGTGCGCGGGCATCGTCGTCCATCGGGAACTCGCGCCCGGGCAACAGGCGCACCTCGGGCACCGGGTACAGGCTGCGCTGGCTGTCGGGGTCAAAGGTGCGGATGCTGTCGATCTCATCGTCAAACAAATCCACCCGGTAGGGCACCAGAGAACCCATGGGGAATAAATCAATCAGACCGCCGCGCACCGCGTATTCGCCGGGGCTGACCACTTGCGTCACATGGCTGTAACCGGCCAGCGTGAGCTGCGCCTTGAGCTTGGCATCGCTGAGTTTTTGCTTGACCTTGAAATGAAACGTGGTGCCAGCCAGAAAGCTCGGTGGCGCCAATCGGTACAGGGCGGTGGTGGCGGGCACCAGCACCACGTCGGCTCCGGTGTCTTTATCGTGCTGGCTGATGCGCCACAGCGTGGCGAGGCGCTCGCTGATCAAGTCTTGATGCGGCGAAAAAGTGTCATACGGTAGTGTTTCCCAGTCCGGAAACAGCACGCAGCGCAACTCGGGCGCGAAAAATGCCATCTCATCAATCAGCCGCTGTGCATCGGTGGCATCGGCGGTGACGATGGCCGTTACTTTGCCCTGGGCTTTTTCGCGCAGGGCCAGTTGCGCCAGCAGCAGCGCGTCAGCCGAGCCGGTGGGGCGGGGCAGGGTGTAACGCTTGCCGGGGTTGAGTTTGGGTAAATCCATGGGTGTCTTTGAGCAGTAGAAACGCCAATACCCCGCAACGCGGTGTGCGGGGTATGGTTTGAATGATTGCCGCCGATTCTAGAATGCGCCTCACACCAAGGTTTGGCAGCCTGGTCCAAATCCCTGAATGAAGCCTTGCCACAACCTAAATGACAACCTCTATGCCCCAAAACGCCCGTCAAATTGCCGTTGCACCGCGCGTCCATGCGCTCATACCTTGTGCGGGCGTGGGCACACGCGCCGGTGCGACAAGCCCCAAACAATACCAGCTGGTAGCAGGGTACCCGATGGTGCTGCACACGCTGGCGGCGTTTGCGGCAGTGTCGCGCCTGGACCAAACGCTGGTGGTGGTGTCACCACACGATACATTTTTTGATGCTGAAAACTTGTCAGATGCTACATTTTCAGTAGCTGCTTGCGGAGGCTACACAAGGGCTGCAAGCGTTTTTAATGGTTTAAATTGGTTGATACAAGAGGGCGCTGCCGCGCACGACTGGGTGCTGGTTCATGACGCAGCGCGCTGCCTGATTACGCCTGAGCAAATCGATGCCTTGATCGATGCCTGTCTGGATGACGAAGTGGGCGGCCTGCTGGCAATCCCGTTGCCTGATACCCTGAAACAAGAGCGCGGCGGCCGCGTGTTGGCCACCCTGGAGCGCAAAGACAAGTGGCTGGCGCAAACCCCGCAGATGTTTCGCATTGGCAGCCTGATCGAGGCACTGGAAATGGCGGGTGACCGTGTCACCGATGAATCCAGCGCGATTGAGGCGATGGGCCTGAGCCCGAAACTGGTGCCGGGCAGCGCGCAGAATTTCAAGGTGACCTATCCGGAAGATTTTGCGCTGGCGCAGGCGGTTTTGTTGGCGCGACGGCCTGCGGCGCTATGAACAGCTAACCATGCGCGTAGCCAGCCGCATGTATGTTCCACTTATGCCATGGGCAGGATTTACACGCTTTCAAAACTCACTTTGCGCAAAGCAGTTTGAATAACTCGGGCGTCTCGGTTTACAACAGCCCGGTGGTTGCACCAATACTAGACTCGGGCTTTATCGCCCACGCAGAGGATCAAGATGACCGAAGAACAGTTTCCAGAAGTCCCGCCTTCCGACCCTGATCCGATGCTGGCGGTGATCGCCGAGCCAGAGTCCGAATCGGCGCGTGTGCTGCTTCATATGCCGGTGGACATCCGCAGCATGTCGCTGGTGGTGTTGGCGGCGCTGGCCTGTCTTTTTGTATTGCATTGGGCCAAGGACGTTTTTATACCGGTAATGCTCAGCGTGTTGCTCAGCTACGCGTTGTCGCCCCTGGTCAACTCGATGGAGCTCAAGCGCATTCCGCGCTGGTTGGGTGCGGCCGTACTTCTCATGGCGATTTTTGGGGCAATCGGGTCGACGGTGTACTCGTTTAGCAACGAGGCCGCGCAAATGGTGGAGGCGCTGCCGGCCGCAGCACTCAAGTTCCGACAGTCCGTAAAGCCGCGCAGTGACCGACCTGACAGTACGCTGAACACTGTGCAAAAAGCGGCTACGCAGATTGAACAGGCGGCGCAGGAGAGCGGGGCCGCCTCGCCCATCACGAGCCGCGGCACCATGCGAGTGGTGGTTGAGCCTGCGCATTTCAATGTCAAAGACTATTTATGGTCGGGCACCATGGGCCTGCTCGCGCTGATTGGGCAGACCACAGCCGTCATTTTTTTGACCTACTTTTTGATGCTCTCGGGCGACTCCTTTCGCCGCAAGCTGATCAAGCTGGCCGGTCCCACCCTGAGTAAGAAAAAGATCACGCTGCAGGCGCTCAATGAAATCACCGGCCAGATCCAGCGTTACCTGCAAGTGCAGCTGCTGACCAGTGCGCTGGTGGGGGTGCTGACCGGACTGGTTCTGTTTGCGATCGGACTTGAGAATGCTGTCGTCTGGGGGATCGTTGCGGGCGTGCTGAATATGGTGCCATATGTTGGCGCACTGGCGACTGCGGCGGCGTCGGGACTAGTCGGGTTTTTGCAGTTTGGCTCGTTCAACATGGCATTGGCCGTTGCCGGTGCCTCGCTGGGCATTCACACCCTTGTCGGCAATTTGCTCACGACGTGGCTGACCAGTCGCGCCAGCCGTATGAGTCCGGTTGCGGTTTTTGTAGGCCTGCTCGCGTGGGGCTGGCTGTGGGGCATTTGGGGGCTGCTACTGGGCATTCCCATTCTCATGATCATCAAGTCCATTTGCGATCGGGTGGATGACCTGAAACCGATTGGCGAGTTTCTGGGGTCCTAGACCGGACCGCTGAGAGGCGGATTTACTGCAGGGCTCCGGCCACCAGGTTGATGCTGAGCGCCAGTATCAGCATGTTGAAGCCAAAGGAAAGCACGCCATGCACCAGCGTGAGCCGGCGCATCTCGCGCGAGGTCACTTGCACATCAGACACCTGCGACGTCATGCCGACCACATGGGAGTAATACAAAAAATCGAAATAGTCGGGGTCAAGATCACCTGGGAACTGTAGGCCGGGTCCGGCCGGGTCGTTCAGGTTTTCGGGTTGGTAATAGCGGTGGGCATAGCGAAACGCAAACATGGTTTGGATGAACAACCAGGAGGCAGCCAGCGCCGTCATGGACAACACAATATGGACTGCGCGCAACGTACCCGAGAAGTCCTTGGACTGCTGCATCATGATAGTAATGGCCGCCACGCACGCCATCGTTGCCAGCAGCATCAGCAACAAAAGGACACCGCTGGGTTCGTCCTGGGCTTGGGCGCGCGCCCGTGTTTTTTTCGAGTCGTAGCGCGCGCACAGCCACCAGGCCAGCAGCAAGTAGACGGCGATGCCCGCACACCAGCCCAACAGTCCGCGGAACTGCCAGGTCAGCGGCCAAGGCAGCGCCGCTGTTGTCAAACCAGCGAACAGACCACCAGCAAGACGCTGTGGGCCAGTAGTTTCAGAAAGGTGTTTGCGCATGGGGTCGATTGTGCGGTCGACGCTGGTCATGATCACGTTGCTGCAGATTTTTGTAATGAATGACGAACTGGAGATACCCAGCACTCAGGCACGGAGGTTATTCTTGAATGTTTTACTGAAATACTTCACAGCGTTGTGTGTAATAAATGGCGCAGTCGGCGCGACAAAGAACAGATCGACACCAACCCATTGAGATAGCCCATGTCAAAACCTGCCTTGCTCGCCCGCCCGCATACGTTCATCGTCGCCGAGATGAAGCCGTTTTTGGAAGACTTGGGTCTATTGCCCAGTGCCGTCAAAGGCACCTCTGGTGCTGTAATCTCGCTGGCCATAGCTGCGCGGCTGATTCAGCGTCATTTCCGGTGTGTGCAGTTTTCATGAAGCGGCTTGTTTTAGTGGGCGGTGGACATGCGCATTTGTCGGTTTTACGTGCTATGGCACAAAGAAGGCCGAAGGAGGTCGAACTGACGCTGATCACGCCATCGGCGCACCAGAATTACTCGGGCATGTTGCCCGGTTGGATCTCCGGACATTACGAGGAAGCCGAATGCCGGGTCGATTTACGACCGCTGGCAGAGGCCGCTGGCGCTGAACTGGTTTTTGAGCACCTTGTTGGAATGGACGCTGCGCGCCGCTGCGTCACCCTTGCCGATGGGCAGCAGTTGAAATATGACTTGCTTTCGCTGGACGTAGGAAGTGACGCCGACACCTCCTGGCTGCAAACTTTGGGAAATAAGCTCCTGCCGGTCAAACCACTGGATGACTTCTATTTGAAGTGGCCAAAGGTGCTTCGAGAAGCAAAGTTGAAGGAAAATTTCAAACTGGTTGTCGTTGGCGCAGGTGCCGCTGGTGTTGAGATTGTCCTTGCCGCCAAACACGCGTTCACGGAATCATCCATAGACGGGCAGGTTGATCTGGTTGCCTCAGAGTCTGGCTTGCTTGCCGGGCATTCAAAAGCTGTTCAATCTCGCGTGCTTCGTTATGTCAAGCGCGCCGGCATCGCGCTGCACTGCCAACGTGGCGTGGGCACCGAAGACGCGGTGCTGCTTGCCGATGGCACCGAGCTTGCCGCTGACTGCGTCATCGCCGCAACCGGCGCGCGCCCGCCGATTTGGTTGCAGGTGTCTGGCCTTGCGCTGGATGAACGCGGGTATATCGCGGTTGATCGCTATCACCGTAGCGTGTCGCACGCCACTGTTTTTGCCGCGGGTGATGTGTGCGCCAGAAGTGATGTGTTGATGCAGCGCTCGGGCGTTCATGCGGTCTATGCCGGCCCGGTGTTGGCCGACAACCTGATCGCGGCACTCAGTGGGGCAACACCCCGGCCTTACCACCCCAAGCCCAGATCACTCTACTTGCTGGCTTGTGGGCCTCGGTACGCAATCGCCTCGTGGGGGCGTTGGTCTGCTGAGGGAGAATGGGTCTGGCGCTGGAAAGACTGGATTGACCGAGGGTTTATTGCACGCTTTTCGAACGCGGTAGCGAGCTACAGCAACGCCAAGAATCAAATGACAAACCAGGATGGCGAATGATGAAGCAAGCTTCGACCGACAAAAACAATGGCGACGCTGACGACGTATCGGTACTGACCGACACCGAATTCCTGGAGGCCTTGCGCCGCCAGGGAAGTGATGCGAGCGCTTAGCCTGACTGCGCGACGAGATTGAACATGTTGGACCGCCGCGCCACTGCCCTGATCAAACCCGCCATTTTTGGTCTGGCTCAACTGGCCAGACGCGCAGGACTGAATGCCAATCAACTCACGTTAATCGGTTTTTTCCTTGGTATGTGTGCTGCGTTATTGATAGCTAACAGCGCTTATTTGACGGGGGCTATAGCCATATTTATCTCAAGACTTTTTGATGCACTGGATGGTGCTGTGGCGCGCATGACACAGCCGACCGATGCCGGGGGCTTTCTGGACATCGCATTGGACTTCTTGTTTTACGCCAGTATTCCGCTGGCTTTTGCGTTCAGTGATCCGGCGCGCAACGCGCTACCAGCGGCTGTGCTTTTGGCAGCGTTCATCGGCACCGGATCGAGCTTTCTGGCCTTTGCCGTGATTGCGGCCAAGCGTGGCATGTCCAGTCTTGCTTACCCCGATAAGTCGTTTTTCTTTTTGGGAGGCTTGACTGAGGCGACGGAAACACTGCTTTGCTTTCTCGCGATGTGCGTTTACCCGGAATTTTTCATTGAACTGGCCTACGGGTTTGCCGCCTTGTGCGCCATCACCACCGCCACACGCATCTGGTGGGGTTGGAAGGCCTTTATTTGAACGCCCGATTCTCCGCAAATCGCTTGGCGATCCAGTGGTCAATAGACAACTTGCCAGGCCCACGGGCGATCAAAAACAGCAACACGGCGGCCCAGGTGCCGTGCGTCGGGTAGGCACCAGGATAGACCAGTAATTGGATCGTCATGGTCATGCCCAACAAGGCGAAAGCCGACAGGCGTGTGGCAAGGCCCAACAAGATGAGCGCGGGAAAGAAATGCTCAGCAAAGGCGGCCATCGTAGCCGCCAGCTCTGGCGGCACCAAAGGCAGCTTGTATTCTTCCTTGAACAGCGGAACCGCCGAATCTGATAAGTGCGGCCAACCCAAATGAATATCGCCGCTGACGATGTCGATGGCAAAGCCTTCAACCTTGGTCTGCCCTGACTTCCAGAACACGGCAGCAATGGAAAACCGCCCAACAAAAGCGATCAGCGAATCCGGGATGTGGCTGCAAAGGCGAATGAAGGTTTGCAGCAAGCCGCGGATGGGATGAAATGTTGTTGCTGTGGCGTTGAGGTGGGCATTGGGTTTCATGGGGTCATGTCTCCATTGGAAATGTTGGTGATGAGTTGCGGTACACCGCAAACCGCAGGGCCCGATCGGAGCCGTTAAAGGTGCTCAGCCCTGCAGGCACGCTCAATTGCGCATCCAGTAAAGCGTGTGACAAAGGTTTCACCGTGGGTTGACCAGGCGAGGTGCTCTGAAAATGACTCGGGTTGGTAGCGATCCAGCAAATGCTTCAGCGCATTCAGATGGTCAGCATCCAGCAGTTCATCGGTGCCAATGGACAGCGTAACGCCATGGAGCGACAAGGGATAGTTTTCGCGAATGCGCGACAGGTAATGGTGGAACGGACCACCAGCGACCCTGTAATTTTCAGCATGCACCTCAAAGAAACCAATGTTGGGTTGGTGATCAAGTACATGCTGGAAATGCCCTGACTTCAAGCCTGCGCCAGCGCGCAGTGGCAAAGAGGTCAGGGGCGCAGCACCGGGTTTTACAGTTTGCATGAGAGGGGTCCCAAAAATGTCGGGTGCTGCAGCAGGCTTTGCAATCAGACCTTTTTTTCCTTGAAAGCGGCCAACTTGGCTTTGAGCGCCACGCCAAAGCATTTTTCACCATCAGCTGCTGCTGCTGCTGCTGGTGCAGCGGCCATCGTCATGGCGGCACCAAGAGCCAGTGTCAAGGCTGCAGCTGATGCGTAACGGGAGGTAGCGATTCTGTTCATTTGAAAATCCATTCATTGACAAAGGGTTGGCGTTGGCATCTCGACGACGAAACACAGTCTTGCTGCTTCAATAGTCGGGTGAGCTGGCGATTTCTTACAGTCAATTCAGTTCTGATAAATGAAATCCCTCAGTCGGAAAGAAGTTGATCCAACTTTACGGATCGATCCAGAGCCGCAAGGTCGTCGAAGCCTCGACACCTAACGCCTCATTGCTTCGACATTGACAGGTCAACTTTATCGCGTCAATGGGAACGTGCAGATCGGTGTGCAGCGGTCAGTGCTTGAAAGCAATGAGCCGACTTTGTTGTTTTTGCCCCGGCCAGACACCCACAGACTGGTGACCGATGACTCGGCTGGTGCCAATGTCGTCTGCGTGACGGTTCAGCTAACCCAAGGCGGCACCTTGGCGGGCCTGGCAGACCCCCGCCTGGCCAAAGCGTTGATTGCTATTCAGGACGACCCGGCACTTCAATGGAGTCTGACCAGCATGGCTGAACTGGCCGGCATGTCACGCGCGCGTTTTGCGGTCAAGTTTCGTGAAGTCACGGGGGAAACGCCGGCCGACTATCTGGCATCATGACGGCCCAAAGGCTGCTTAAACGCGGCCAGCAGCTCAAAACGGGGGCCTGCGACGTCGGCTACGGCAGTGCCAGTGCTTTGGCCCGTGCCTTTGTCCGAAAATTAGGCCAAACTCCCACCGAATGGATTAATGGACACATATAGAAGGAATGAAGATGCCAAACGACGACGATTTTGACTTTGACCTTTTTGTCATTGGCGGCGGCTCCGGTGGCGTGCGCGCGTCCCGCGTGGCCGCCGGGCTCGGCGCGCGTGTCGGCATTGCTGAGAGCTACCGCTACGGTGGCACCTGTGTCATTCGCGGTTGCGTGCCCAAGAAGTTACTGGTGCAGGCCTCGCACTACGCTGAGGACTTTGAAGATGCCAAGGGGTTCGGCTGGCGCGTGCCGCCCGCGTCTTTTTCGTGGGAAACGATGGTCGCTGCCAAAGAAAAAGAAATTTCCCGCCTGAGCAACATCTACGAAAACCTGCTCGACACCTCCGGTGTCACCGTCTTTCAGGGTGCTGCGCAGTTTGTCGATGCGCACTCGGTCAGCGTCAACGGCAAAACGGTGCGGGCACGCAACTTCCTGATCGCTAGCGGCGGCACACCGTTTCGACCTTCCATGCCGGGCATCGAGCTGGCGATCACCTCAGACGACGCTTTTGATTTACCGACGCTGCCACAGCGCTTGCTGATTGTGGGCGGTGGGTTTGTTGCCGTCGAGTTTGCCGGCATTTTCAACGGGCTCGGCGTGGATGTTACCTTGGCATACCGCAGCGAACAGATTCTGCGCGGCTTTGACAACGATGTGCGACAGCACCTGAATGAGGAAATGAGCCGTAAGGGGATCAGGATTTTGCTGCAAAGCCAAGTGACAAGTCTGGCGCGGCGAGCCGATGGAAAAATTGATGCGTCTTTTGGCGGTGCCACACCCTCAGTGGAGTCTTTCGATGCCGTCATGTACGCCACCGGACGGATTCCCAACGTGGCTGGTTTGAACCTGGCTGCCGCCGGTGTCAAAGTCGGGCCAGGTGGCGGTATCCAGATTGACAGGTCTTGCGCCACCAACGTTCCCCATATCTTCGCCGTGGGCGATGTCACCAACGGCATTGCGCTCACACCGGTGGCGATTCGTCAGGGGGCAGCCGTGGCCAACAGCTTGTTTGGACCGACCCGCGTGCTTGCCGATCTTGAGCTGGTGCCGTCGGCGGTGTTCAGCCAGCCACCCATTGGCACAGTAGGTTTAAGTGAGGATGAAGCGCTGGAAAAATATGGGGAAGTGGACATCTATCAGTCACGCTTTCGCCCGCTGCGCCATGCTTTGTCCGGGCGCGAAGAGCGCACCTTGATGAAACTGGTGGTGGTCACCGCCACTCAACGTGTGGTGGGTGTCCACATGGTGGGGCCTGATGCGCCCGAAATTGTGCAGGGGCTGGCGCTGGCATTGCGGCTGGGTGCGACCAAAGCCGATTTCGATGCCACCCTAGGCATCCATCCGACGTCAGCCGAGGAGTTTATGACCCTGCGTGACAAGAAAACCCGACGCAAAATGAGCTGACATACCCATGAACCAAGGACAGGAAATAATGGAGGGCCTGCAACAGCCGGTGGCGGCGATTTCGCCCAAGTATTTCTATGACGCGCATGGCTCGGCATTGTTTGAGGCCATTACGAAGCTGCCGGAGTACTACCTCACGCGCACTGAAAAGCTGCTCATGCAGATGCACGGAGCGGCCATGGCACGCAGCATTGGTGTTGGCACGCGCCTGATCGAGCTCGGTGCTGGTAGTTGTACCAAGGCGCGTGCTTTGTGTCGCTTGATTCATCCGCAGCACTTTGTCGGGGTCGATATTTCAGCCGATTTTTTGCAAGGCGCGATCGCCGGCATGCAAACGGAATTCCCCGACCTTCCCATGTGCGCCGTAGCGGCCGATATGAGTCAGTCCTTTGCACTGCCTGAGGACATTCCCCGTAGTAAACGGCTGATTTTTTATCCTGGTTCTTCCATCGGCAATTTTGATCGTCAACATGCGGCCGATATGCTGGCGCGCATGCGCCAACTGATTGAAGCGGATGGTGGCTTGCTGATTGGTTTTGATTTGCCAAAAGAACTTGGTGTGATGGAGGCCGCTTATGACGATGCATCAGGCGTCACTGCAACTTTTAATCTCAATGTGTTGGCCCACGTCAACCGGATCATCGGCAGCAACTTTGACCTTGAACAATGGCGTCATCGGGCCTTTTTTAATACCACCGAGTCGCGTATCGAAATGCATCTGGAAGCCGCCGCGCCTGTGGTGGTTCGCTGGCCCGGTGGCGCGCGCGCGTTTGCGGCAGGTGAACGCATCCATACCGAAAACAGCTACAAATACCCGCTGGATGAATTCATCGCCCTGCTGTCTGCCGCGGGGTTCTCTGAAACAACAGCGTGGACCGATGCGAACCACTGGTTTGCCGTGGTTCACGCACGTGCCTGAACAACACCGTGGGAGCGTGTGCCATGACGAACAATCTGTTTGAGAACTACAAGCTGGTGCGCCAACACACGGCCGCCTTGACCGCCTCCTTGTCGGCTGAGGACTGTTGTGTGCAGTCGATGCCCGAGGCCAGCCCGACCAAGTGGCATTTGGCGCACACCACCTGGTTTTTTGAAACCTTTGTACTTGAGGCGTTTGAGCCGCACTTTGCGCCGTTTAATGCCGCGTTTCGGGTGCTGTTCAATTCCTACTACAACGCGGTCGGTGACAAGCACCCTCGACCCCAACGCGGTCTGTTGACCCGCCCCGCATTGGACGAAGTCCTGCGCTACCGCAGCGACGTCGATGCACGCATGCGGACACTGCTGGCGGCGCAGCCTGACAATGCTGCGTTGCAGCAACTGGTGGAGCTCGGACTTCACCATGAACAGCAACATCAGGAATTGATGCTGACCGACATCAAGCACCTGTTTTCGCGCAACCCCTTGTTCCCGGCCTATGCTGCACCTGGCCGCCAAGCTTCCGATCCAGTCGTGGTGCACTGGCAACCCTTTGAGGGCGGACTGGTGCAGATCGGCTATGACGGTGGCGGCTTTTGTTTTGACAACGAGAAGCCCCGCCACAGCGTTTACCTGCAGCCCTTTGAGTTGGCCACCCGGCTGGTGAGCAATGCCGACTACGCAGCCTTCATCGCGGCAGGCGGTTACACCGAACCGGCCTATTGGCTGGCTGAAGGCTGGGACTGGTGCAAAGCACAAGGCCGGGGCCATCCGCTGTACTGGCACTGGCAAGGCAATGCCTGGCACGAATTCACCCTGCACGGCCTGGTGCCGCTTGATCACCACGCGCCGGTGCTGCATGTCTCGTATTTCGAGGCTGAGGCTTACGCCCGCTGGGCTGGGGTGCGCTTGCCAACAGAGGCCGAATGGGAGTGCGCCGCAGCACGCTTGGAAAATAACAAGAAATCAGCTTCTAGCGCTTATGTAGAAAGCGCGAGCAGCTATTACCCTTGTAGCATTCAGGCATCGGACATGGGTCAGTTGCTGGGAGTTGCCTGGCAATGGACGCAGTCCAGCTACGCGCCTTATCCAGGCTTTCACGCACCTGTTGGCGCTGTGGGTGAGTACAACGGCAAGTTCATGGTGAACCAATATGTGCTGCGCGGCGGCTCATGCATCACGCCCGCAGGCCATGTGCGCATCAGCTACCGCAATTTCTTCCCAAGCTCTGCTTGCTGGCAGTTTTCGGGAATTCGTCTGGCGCGCGACGCTTAGGGCAACTGGCGCATCCGTTGATGACTTTGATGCCGCGCCAACAAGCCACGTAACCGGCTATTTCTGAAGCCGCTGGTTTGGCTGTATCGCCCGGCCGACTGGCGGCGTGGTACCGATGAGCGCGCCTTTGCTCGATGAGTTGCAACCGCCCCAAGGGCTGATCGCCTTTGATGCCCACCCGGGTGCAAGACTATTTGTCGCCCGCCACGGTGCAGCGGGTACAAGGCGAGTTCTGGCAATTGCGCCAACTGTTTGGATAATCACCCCGATTGGCCCCACGGTCCGGAGAATTGGTGCGGTGGCGGTGTAAGAAAACGGCGCTTGCGCACGACTACTACTATTTGCTGGAGTGTTTCCGATGAACAAAATTCTCAGCCTGCCTTTGCTGGCCTTGGCATTCGCCGCACAAGCCCAGACACCGGCCACTTGGCCGACGATCGAGGCGCAGGCGCGTGGTCAGACCGTGTATTTCAACGCCTGGGGTGGCAGTGAGGCGACCAACGCCTACATTGACTGGGCGGCCAAAGAGGTCAAGGCCCGCTATGGCGTGACGCTGCAGCACGTCAAGGTTACTGACACCGCCGATGTGGTCAAACGGGTGCAAACCGAAGTAGCCGCCGGGCGGCGCAGCGATGGTTCGGTCGATCTGATGTGGGTCAATGGCGAGAACTTTCGCCATTTGAAAAGTGCCGGCTTGCTGTATGGCCCCTGGGCCGAGACTTTGCCAAACTGGGGCGCGGTAGACTTGAATAAGCCTGTGCGCAGTGATTTTTCTGTGCCGACTGACGGGTTCGAGTCGCCCTGGGGCACGGCTCAACTGACCTTTATTGCCGATAAAAAAATCACGCCAACAGCACCGCACTCGGCCAGGCAATGGCTGCAATTTGCCCAAGCCAACCCAGGCCGCACAAGCTACCCAAAACCGCCGGACTTTCACGGCACCACGTTTCTCAAGCAGTTGCTGATTGAACTCACGCCTGACCCAGCAGCATTGCAGCAACCCGTAAGCGTCGCCGGTTTTGCCCGTGCCACGGCACCGCTGTGGGCTTTTCTGGACCAGTTGCACCCGCTGCAGTGGCGCGCTGGCAAGGCTTTTCCGGCCAGCGCCGCCGAGATGCACCGCATGCTTGCCGATGGTGAGCTGCGCCTGTCACTCACCTTCAATCCCAACGAAGCCGCCAACCTGATTGCCAGTCACCAGTTGCCCACCACCGCCTACAGCTTTGGCTTCACGGCTGGCACCATCGGCAACGTGCACTTTGTGGCGATTCCGGTCAACGCAAAAGCCCGGGCCGGCGCTCAAGTAGTGGCCAACTTTTTGCTCTCACCCGTGGCCCAGGCGCGCAAAGCGGATATTGTTGTGTGGGGCGATGGCAGCGTGCTCAATCTGGCCAGGTTGCCAGCGGCCTTGCAAGCCAGCTTCAATAGAGCAACGCCCGGCGCGCTGAACGATCAGATCCCCATGCTGGCCGAGCTACACGCCAGTTGGGTTGAGGCGTTGGAGTCTGAATGGCTCAAGCGCTACGGCACGCACTAGTTCCACAGTTCACTGGCATTTGCCGAGTTTGACTGATAACCCACGCACCTTTTGGCTGGCGATTTTGCCGGTGGCACTGGTGATTGCACCGGTGTTGCCGGGTTTGTACTGGGCCCTGTCACCCGCGTGGGACAGCGCGGTTTGGCTGGCGCTGTGGCAGGAGCCGCAATGGCCGCAAGCCCTGCAGACCACGTTGATCTCGGCGCTGCTGGGCAGTGGGCTGGCAGCTGCTAGCGCCGCCATGCTCGCCATGTTGATCTACCCCAGTGCCGTGTGGACTCGACTGCAGCGGCATTTGGCGGTGCTGCTGTCCGTGCCGCACGCGGCGTTTGCGGTGGGCTTGTTCTTTTTGTTGGCACCTTCGGGCTGGCTGGCACGCGCACTGGCACCCCTGATGGGCTGGACCAGTCCGCCAGATTGGGTCAGCGTGCAAGATCCTTACGGCCTGAGCCTGGCACTGGCATTGGCCATCAAGGAAAGCTGGTTTTTGCTCTGGATGCTGGTGGCGCTGCTGGGTGAGCAGGCGGTGGCGCGCCAGATGCTGGTGGCGCGCTCCCTGGGTTATGGGCGGATGCAAATCTGGCGTGCGGTGCTATGGCCTCAACTTCTTCCCCGTCTGGCCTGGCCGATGGCGGCGGTATTTGCGTATGGCTTGTCAGTGGTAGACATGGCCATCATTTTGGGGCCGGGTACGCCGCCCACGCTGGCGGTGCTGGTGTGGCACTGGCTGACCGATGCCGGTGCCGATCAACAGGCGTTGGGGGCGGCAGCCTCACTGGTGTTAATGGCGTTGCTGGTGGCAGCAGGCGCTCTGGCAAGCCTGGCGTGGCAAGTGACGCGCCATCAACGCCAACGCCAGTTACCCACGGGCCAACGCCGCCCCTACAGCCCGCCGGTCTGGCTCAAGCTGCACCTGCCGCTGCTCGGCATTGGCTATCTGGTGGTGGCGCTATTGGTGCTGTGGTCGCTGGCCGGGCCGTGGTTCTTTCCTTCTCTGTGGCCACAGGAATTTACCCTGGCGAGTTGGCGCAGCGCCAGCTGGCAGCCTTTCTGGACCACACTGTGGTTGGCCACGGCGGCCAGTATTTTGTGTGTGGCCGCCACCCTGGTCTGGCTGGAATGGGGCCCGCAGCGCTACAACGCCGTGCTCTACTTGCCGCTGATCGTGCCGGCGCTGCCGCTGGTGGCAGGGCAGTACGCTGCACTATTGAAACTGCAGCTCGACGGTCACGCGCTGGGGGTGTTGTGGAGTCATTTGCTGATGGTGTTGCCCTACACGTTGTTAACCCTGGTGGGTGCTTATCGCGGGTTTGATGCCCGATTGATGACCAGCGCACGCGCCTTGGGTCATTCACGATTTTCTGCCTGCCTTCGCGTCAAGTGGCCGCTGTTGCAACGCCCGATCGCCGCCGCGCTGGCGGTCGGTTTTGCCGTCAGCGTGGCGCAGTATTTACCAACCCTGTTTGCCGGCGGTGGCCGACTAACCACCGTGACTACCGAGGCGGTGGCCTTGAGTGCGGGTGGCAACCGGCGCGTGCTCGCTGTGCAGGCGCTGCTGCAGGTGGCACTGCCGCTGGTAGCCTTTGCGCTGGCAGCACTGTGGCCACGCTGGAACAGCCGCCATCGGCTCGGGCTGCGCTGACATGCTGCAGATTGAAAACCTGACGCTGAACCGAGGTGCACAGCCCCTGTTTCAGAATCTTGACCTGCGTATTGCACCGGGCGAGGTGTTGACGCTGATGGGGGCCTCGGGGTCGGGTAAATCGACCTTGCTGAACTGGCTGATTGGCGCACTCGACCCGGCATTTACAGCCAGTGGTGCGCTGTGGCTGAATGGCCAGCGCCGCGATGCCTTGCCGACCGAATTGCGGCGTATCGGCATCTTGTTTCAGGACGACTTGCTGTTTGCGCACATGAGTGTGGGGCAAAACCTGGCGTTTGCGTTGCCCGCTGACGTGCGCGGGGCCGCCAGACGCGCGCGCATTGCGCAGGTGCTGGCCGATGTCGGGCTGGCAGGCTTTGCCGAGCGTGACCCGGCCACGCTGTCGGGTGGGCAGCGCGCCCGTGTCAGCCTGATGCGCGCCTTGCTGGCACAGCCCGATGCTTTGCTGCTGGATGAACCGTTCTCGAAGCTCGATGCGGTACTGCGTGGGCAGTTTCGCGCCTGGGTGTTTGAGCATTTGCAGCGCACCGGCATGCCTACTTTGCTGGTTACGCACGACCCCCAAGATGCGCCCGCGGGAGGCCAAGTGCTGGACATGTGCACTTGGCAATAGATGCCGACAGGCGACGCGCAGTGCCATGAACAAAACACTGGGCTGCCCTGACACGGTTTACGGCCTTTGGCTTGGCCGATTGGCGCGCTGCGTACGTCAAAGCAGGTTTTTAAAAAATATCGGGCAAGATCGGCCTTTTGTTTGCGTGACCGTATTTCACAAATTTCTGATGCGCTTGATTTTTCTAACCTTTTTGACACTGCTGGCATTTGCTGGCAATTCCGTTCTGTGCCGGATGGCGCTGACCACAACGTCTATTGATCCAGCCAGTTTCACAACCGTGCGTTTGGTGTCAGGGGCGCTGATGCTATCTGTGCTGGTCTGGCTGCGAGCGAGGTCGTCTGGCGCGGGCCCTGCCAAAGACCTCAAAGTGCCTGGCATCGGTGGCAATTGGTCGTCCGCACTGGCCTTGTTTGCGTACGCTGCGGCGCTGTCATTTTCCTACGGCAATTTGTCCACTGGAACAGGTGCCTTGCTGTTGTTTGGTGCAGTCCAGGCCACCATGATCGCCACTGGTTTATGGGCGGGCGAGCGGCCCACGCGCCTCCAGGGCTTGGGGCAAGTGCTGGCCATTACCGGGCTGATCGTCATTTTGTTGCCAGGTCTGACGGCACCACCACTTGGCAGTGCCGTCTTGATGTTGGGCTCGGGCGTGGCCTGGGCTGTGTACACCTTACGCGGCCGCCGTGTGACCGACCCGACCGGTGCCACTGCGGGTAACTTTGTGCGGGCCGCTGCGCTATCCGTCGTTCTGAGTTTGATGTTGATGCAACAACTGAGAATCGATCAATGGGGTGTGACCTACGCCGTCCTGTCGGGCGCAGTGACATCGGGCTTGGGTTACGCCCTCTGGTACAGCGTATTGCCGTCTCTGACAGTGGCGCGTGCCGCGTCAGTGCAACTCAGTGTGCCGATGATCGCGACGCTGGCTGGCGCGCTGTTGCTGCACGAGGCGATCACCTTGCGTCTGCTGCTGGCCTCGGTGGCGATTCTGGGTGGTATCGCGCTGGTAGTAATTGACCGGCGAACAAAAGCGGCATAAATGCCAGTTTCATTAGCGATGCTGAAAATGATGCGACGACTGTAAGAAGTGGGTGACGGTGAGCGACCAACTGACGTCATTACATGGATTCTCAATGAATAAAAAGAAACTATTGGTCGTGCTCACACTGGCCGCCATGTTGGCGGCGTATTTTGCATTTGACCTGGGCCACTACTTCAGTCTGGCTTACCTCAAGCAAAGCCAGGCCACTTTCGCTGCTGTGTTTGCTGAAAAGCCGATCCAGGTCGTCGCCGTGTTTTTCATCATTTACGTCGCAGCGACGGCAGTCTCGTTGCCGGGTGCGACCATTTTGACTCTCGCTGCCGGTGCCTTGTTTGGCGTCTTGCTTGGCACGGTCGTCGTGTCGTTTGCCTCCAGCCTGGGGGCCACCTTGGCGATGCTGGCCTCACGTTACGTGTTGCGTGACGCGGTGCAACAGCGGTTTGGCGCACAACTGTCCGGCGTCAATCAAGGACTGGCCAAAGACGGGGCTTTTTATTTGTTCAGCCTGCGTCTGATTCCGCTGGTGCCGTTTTTTGTACTCAACTTATTGATGGGACTGACCACCATCAAGACCCGAACCTATTACTGGGTCAGTCAGTTGGGCATGCTGGCGGCCACCTTTGTCTACGTCAACGCGGGCACTCAGTTAGCCCGCGTTGATTCGCTCAAAGACGTTGCCTCGCCAGGCTTGCTTCTCTCGTTCGCGGCGCTCGGAGTCTTTCCGCTTGTCGCCAGACAGGTCATCACCATGTTTCAAAACAAAAAAATCTATGCCAAATGGGCCAGCCAAAAGCCCAAGAAATTTGATCGCAATCTGATTGTGATTGGCGCTGGGGCGGCCGGATTGGTTACTTCCTACATCGCCGCCGCAGTCAAAGCCAAGGTCACTCTGGTGGAAGCGCACAAGATGGGCGGCGATTGCCTGAACTACGGTTGTGTACCCAGCAAGGCGCTGATCAGGAGCGCCAAGCTGGCCACCCAGATGCGCCATGGCGAGCACTATGGACTCGAAGCGACTCAGCCGACCTTCAGCTTCAAAAAGGTGATGGCGCGCGTGCATGAGGTGATTCGCACCGTGGCGCCGCACGACAGTGTGGAGCGCTACACCAAGCTTGGTGTCGAGGTGCTGCAAGGGTATGCCCGCATCGTCAACCCCTGGACGGTGGAGATCACACTCAATTCGGGCGATACCCAGGTTCTCACCACCCGCAGTATCGTGATTGGCACCGGCGCGCGCCCCTTTGTGCCGCCGCTGCCGGGGCTCGATGAGGTGGGCTACGTGACCAGTGACACGCTGTGGGACGAGTTTGCCAAGCTGGATTCGCCGCCGGAGCGCTTGGTCGTGCTGGGCGGCGGCCCGATTGGCTGCGAACTGGCGCAGAGCTTTGCCCGTCTGGGCTCAAAGGTGACGCAGGTCGAGATGGCACCGCGCATCATGATTCGCGAGGACGAAGAAGTGTCAGACTTGGCCCGCGAGGCCTTGACCCGCGACGGTGTCAGCGTGCTGACCGGACACAAGGCCTTGCGCTGCGAACGTGAGGGGGAGCGCAAGTTCATCGTCGTTGAGCACCAGGGAACTGAGCAGCGCATTGAATTCGATGCGCTGCTGTGTGCCGTTGGCCGGGTTGCTCGCCTGAGTGGCTACGGCCTGGAAGAACTGGGCATTCCGACCCAGCGCACCGTGGTCACCAACGATTATCTGGAAACCATCTACCCCAATATCTTTGCCGCAGGCGATGTAGCAGGGCCCTACCAGTTCACCCACACGGCCGCACACCAAGCCTGGTACGCTGCGGTGAATGCGCTGTTTGGCGACTTCAAGCGCTTCAAGGCGGACTACTCGGTGATTCCGTGGGCCACCTTTATCGATCCGGAAGTGGCGCGTGTCGGTCTCAATGAACAGGAAGCGCGCGAAAAGGGTATCGCCTACGAGGTCACCAAGTACGGTATTGACGATCTGGACCGCGCCATTGCTGACGGCACGGCGTATGGCTTTGTGAAAGTGCTGACGGTTCCGGGCAAAGACCGCATTCTGGGTGTGACCATCGTTGGCGAGCATGCCGGCGACCTGTTGACCGAATTTGTTTTGGCCATGAAGCACGGACTGGGTTTGAACAAGATCCTGGGCACCATCCACACCTACCCAACGCTGTCAGAGGCCAACAAATATGCCGCTGGCGAGTGGAAGCGCGCCCATGCGCCGCAGCGCGTGCTGGCTTGGCTGGAGAAGTTTCATGCATGGCGCAGAGGGTGAGCAAGAGGAAGCGATTCTTGTTGACAGCCAAGAAGCCGATGACAATGTGCCCCGCGGCCGCGCGGCCAAGTCGGTGCACGTTGCGCAACTTTATTGAGGATAAAAATGACCATGAACATCCGTGTCGGCGAGGTCTGGGACATTCACGCATTGGTGGCTGGCCGGCCGCTGATTTTAGGCGGCATCGAGATTGCGTTTGACAAAGGCTTGCAAGGCCATTCGGATGCCGATGCGCTGCTCCACGCCATCACTGATGCGCTGCTCGGCGCTGCGGCTTTGGGTGACATTGGTACGCATTTTCCGGATACCGATGCGCGCTTCAAAGGTGCTGACTCCAAGGTGCTGCTGGCCGAAGCCGCGCGGCGTGTACGCGCCCAAGGCTTTGAGATTGGCAATATCGACAGCACCGTTATCGCTCAGGCGCCAAAGCTGATGCCGCACATGGCCGCCATGCGTGCGCAGATTGCGCAAACCTTGGGCATTGAAGCCGATCAGGTCAACGTCAAAGCCAAGACATCGGAAAAAATGGGCCCGGTGGGTTTAGGACAGGCGATGGAAGCGCGGGCCATTGTGTTGTTGGTCAAAAATATATGACAAATAGGCCTCTAGCCGTTATGAATAGTGCGTAAGTAGCTATTATTTTGGTAGCGTATGAAGGGGAATGTCATGCTCTGCTGCCAGCTTGTCCAGGGCCTTGCGGGTGTGCGATGCCAGAAAGGCGGCCACCGGTGCCTGGGTAGCTGCATCCAGCATCATGGCCGGGCCGCGCCACTCCATACCCGCCACTTGGCACAGTGATTTGAAAAAGTGGGGTTCCAATGCCGCCAGTGCGACGCGGCCGTCTTGGCACGGATAGACCCGGTAGCCCACGTGGCCACCACCAAGAATTGTGTCGGGTGTCATGACGCCCCAGGTGCGTGGCATGGCCAGATGTGCCGCAGCATCGGCCAATGCCACTTGAATAAAACGCCCCTGGCCTTTTTGGCGCTGCAGAAGCACCGCTTGCAACACGGCTTCGCTGGCCAACAGCGCGCCGCCCATGTCGGCGTACAGCGTGGGCGGCAAATCCAGTCCGGTGACCAGGCCGCTATCAGCCTGGTAGGTCAAGTCGTGGCCGGCTTCTTCGGCACGCGCGCCAGCCGCACCAACGATGGCCACCATGCACAGCGCTGGATACTGCTTGTGCAGGCTCTTCCAGGTCAGGCCTAACTTGGTCAGCGCACTCGGGCGAAAAGAGGTCATCAGCACGTCGGCCTTGGCCAGTTCGCGGTGCAGCGCTTTCTGCCCGGCTTCGGTTTTCAGGTTGACGTTGGCGATGCGAATGCCAGTGTGCAGCGCCTCATAGCCGGTGCGGCTGTAGATGCTCATCGGATCGCCAGTGATGCCGGTCGGCGCATCAAGTGGCACAGGTGGCTCCAGCTTGATGCAGGTGGCCCCCATGCGCATGCAGCGCTGTAGCGCGGCCGGTCCGGGCAGGTTGAGCGCAAGACTAAGAATGCGCACGCCCTTGAGTGCTTGCAAGGGTTTGGCAGGTGTTGGTGTGTTTGGCATGGTTGCTTTAAATGGATGAAGGCAAATGTGTCGCGGTCATGAAGCATACAGTGGTGGCAGGGGTATTGAGCGGGTAGCCGGTGTGTAAAGCTCGGCGGCTAGAATTGCGGCTTGGCAAGATCATTTTGTCTTGCTGTTTTTTTGCTTCTTCGCAGGGCTTTTTGTTGGATGAATGGCCTTGCGAAAGAAGTCAAACGGCCCCGAGGATTTGCATGAAACGCGTTGATGATTTTCGCCTGAAGTTCGGTCAAAAAGATAAAAGAGAATACGTGCCGATCATGGTCGGTGGCATGGGTGTGGATATTTCAACGGCCGAGCTGGCCCTGGAAACCGCCCGCTTGGGTGGCATCGGGCATATCTCGGATGCCATGGTCAATGACGTGTCTGACCGGCGCTTTGATACCAGTTTTGTCAAGGACAAGACCCGGCTCTACAAATACAACATCAACAACGCTGACAAGACCGACATCAAGTTCGATCTGGATGTGCTCGCTGATGCCACGCGCCGCCACGTGGGCGCCACCATGGAGGCCAAAAAAGGCGATGGCCTGATTTTTGTCAACTGCATGGAAAAGCTCACCATGAACGGCCCGCGCGAGACGCTGCAGGTGCGTATGGCATCGGCGCTGGATGCCGGCATTGACGGCATCACACTCAGCGCCGGGCTGCATCTGGGCTCATTCGGCTTGATTGCCGATCACCCGCGGTTTCATGATGCCAAGCTGGGCATCATCGTCTCTAGCGTGCGGGCGCTGCAGCTGTTCCTGCGGAAAAATGCCCGGCTCAACCGCAAGCCTGACTATGTGATTGTTGAAGGACCCTTGGCCGGTGGTCACCTGGGTTTTGGACTTGATTGGGCTGAGTACGATCTGGCCACCATCCTTGCCGAAGTCATCAAGTACGTGAAAGACGAGCAGCTGGATATTCCGGTCATTGCCGCCGGTGGCGTGTTTACCGGCAGCGATGCGGTGGCGTTCCTGGAGACTGGCGCAGCCGCTGTGCAGGTGGCCACGCGCTTTACCGTGGCCAACGAATGCGGTTTGCCAGCCGATGTCAAACAGGATTACTTTCTGGCCAATGAAGACGACATCATCGTCAACACCATCTCGCCCACCGGCTACCCGATGCGCATGCTCAAAGGCTCACCGGCCATTGGCGACGGCATTCGCCCCAATTGCGAGTCGTATGGCTATTTACTCGACGGCAATGGCAACTGCGCCTACATCACCGCTTACAACCGTGAACTGGCGTTGCACCCGGACGGTAAAAACATCTCGGTGCAGGACAAAACCTGTTTGTGCACGCAAATGCGCAATTTCAAGCTGTGGACCTGTGGCCATTACACCTATCGTCTGAAAGACACCACCCGGCGCAATGCGGATGGCACTTACCAAACCCTGAGTGCCGAACACATCTTCAAGGACTACCAGTTCAGCGTAGAGCATCAGGTCGTATTGCCCGCGGCACCAGGCGATGCTCGCCCCTGAGCGGCCTAAAACTGAATGCCAGCCGGATTGTTGGGGTTGATACGCGGTGCTGGCGCAGCCAAAGGCCGGGGTGTTGCCGCTGGCGCATTGGCCGTTGACGCGGGCACTGCAGGCTTTGAAATCACCACCATGGGTGCAGGCGCTGGGTTACGGTAGTTGGCCGGCAAGGCTGATTTTGCGGGGTAACCAGCGGCACTCAGGTATTGGGCCCATTCGCCATCTGAATAACCCTTGATTTGTTGGCTGCCGAGCGTCAAGAGCGGCAACGATGAGCTGCCGCTCAGGCGCTGGAACGCGTCCGAATCTTCTGGTGTCGTGATGGTTTTTTCAGTAAAAGGAACGCCTCGACCGCGCAGCAGGTTGCGCCCGCTGTCACACGGGACACAGTCTTTTGATGTGTACAGCGTAATTGGATATTTACCAACCACCTGGCGCAACTCATAGGGCAATGCCGCGCCGCTTGCCTCTGCTGTCGGGGCCATGCTATCCAGTGGGCGAACTTGGCTAGCCGTCACCGGCGGCTTGTCAGAAAACGTCACCCGTCCATCTGCGCCGACGATACGGTAAACGGTTTGTGCCTGCACGCTGGTGTGACCGATTGCCGCGAGCACCAGCAAAGCACCGGTAACAGCTGGCAGCCAGCGCCTAAAGACCGTGCCGGCGACCGGTTGATGGCAAAGAATCAAAGCTGCTGGTTGCATGGTTTTCTCCTTCAGGCGGGCTGCGCCATACCTTGGTGACGCAACAGTGCATCAAGTGTCGGCTCACGTCCGCGAAACGCCTTGAATGATTCAATGGCAGGGCGACTGCCACCTGATTCGAGTATGGCTTGGCGGTATTTTCGGCCGGTTTCGACATTCGGCAGACCGTTGGTGCCTGCGGCTTCTTCAAAGGCTGCATAGGCATCGGAACTCAGCACCTCAGCCCACTTGTAGCTGTAGTAACCGGCAGCGTAGCCACCAGCAAAAATATGGCTGAAGGTGTGTGCAGTACGCGTCCAGGTAGGGGGCTGCAGCACGGCGATTTCTTCGCGCACCTGATTGAGCAGCGGCATGATGTCAAGAGCCGGGTCATGTGCGGTGTGCAACAGCATGTCAAACAGCGAAAACTCGATCTGGCGCAGTGTCTGCATCCCGCTCTGGAAGTTTTTGGCAGCGAGCATTTTGTCAAACAGGGCGCGTGGCAAGGCTTGATCAGTGTCGACATGGGAGGTCATGTTTTTGAGCACATCCCACTCCCAGCAGAAATTTTCCATGAACTGGCTTGGCAGCTCGACCGCGTCCCACTCAACACCGCTGATGCCAGACACGTCGCGCTCATTGACTTGTGTGAGCAGGTGCTGCAAACCGTGGCCGAATTCGTGGAACATCGTGGTTACATCGTCATGCGTTAACAAGGCTGGCTTGCCTTCGACACCGCTGGCGAAATTGCACACCAAATGTGCCACTGGCGTTTGAAGCTGGCCGTTGTCGGGGCGCAACCAGCGGGCGCGCACATCGTCCATCCAGGCACCACCACGTTTGCCGTTGCGTGCCGCCGGGTCCAGATAAAACTGTCCAAGCAGCTCATTGGCGCCACTCGCATTGGCGCGCTCAATGCGGAAAAACCGCACTGACTCATGCCACACTGCTGCGTGGTCTTCACGAATACTGACTTCAAACAGGGTTTCAACAATCTTGAACAGCCCGGCCAACACGGTCGGCAGCGGAAAGTATTGTTTGACCTCTTGCTCATTGAAAGCGTAGCGCGCTTCCTTGAATTTTTCACTGACATAGGGCCAGTCCCAAGGCTGCGGGTCGTCAAGACCCAAAGGCTCTTTGGCGAAGGCGCGCATATCGGCCAGGTCTTGTTCGGCAAACGGGCGCGCGCGTTGGGCCAGGTCGCGCAAAAATGTGACAACCTGATCTGGCGATTCGGCCATTTTTGGCACCACTGACAGCGCTCCAAAGCTGGGGTAGCCCAGCAGCTTGGCCTCTTCGAGTCGCAGCGCCAGCATCTCGCTGATCAAGCGGGAGTTGTCAAATTTCAGCGTATCTGCATCGGCCTGATCAGAGGCGCGGGTGGTGTAAGAGCGGTAGAGTTTGGCACGCAAGGCGCTGCTACGGGCATATTGCATGACCGGCAAGTAGCACGGCATCTTCAGCGTCAGCTTGTAGCCCTCTTTTCCCTCGGTCTGGGCAGCGTTCAACGCCGCTTGCTTGACATCATCGGGCACGCCATCAAGTTCGTCAGCTTTCGCGTAGTAGGCAAAGGCATCGGTGGCATCCAGGGCGTTTTCGCTGAATTTCTGGCTGGCCGCCGCTTGGCGCTCCTGCAGTTCAGCAAAGCGTGTGCGGGCCTCGCCTTGCAGGTCCGCGCCGCCCAAAACAAAGTTGCGCAGGGCATTTTTGTGCGCCTGACGCTGTTCGGCATTCAGGTTCTCCGGGGCGATGGCTTTGTATTTGGCATACAAGCGTTCGTCTGCGCCCAGCCGGGTATAAAACTCGGTCACTTTCGGCAGTGCAGCATTGAAAGCGGCGCGCAGCTCGGGCGTGTCGGCCACGCTGTTCAGGTGGCTGACGGCTCCCCAGGCGCGGGACAACTGTTCGGTTGCGACATCCAGCACCTTGGCAATGGCCTGCCAGTCAGCCGGAAAATCCGGGTCGGTGACCGTTTCAAGCGCAGTATTGGACTTGTCCAGAAGCTGCTCAATGGCGGGGGCAACGTGTTCGGGGCCGATCTGGTCAAAGTGC
>JBBQZI010000003.1:0-35451 GCA_038207855.1 Burkholderiales bacterium | reverse complement strand
AACGCCGAAATCCATGTGTTCCGGGCGAATTGAATCCCCAATCGCTCAAGCCGTTCAGCACTAGATTTGTGCAGCGCACCAATCGCGGGCATGTGCGCCCGATTTGCGCTAGCCCAGCAGGTCGACCACATCGAGCATGCGTTGCGCTACCTCAACCAGCTTGAGGTTCTTGTCCATGGCAGTTTTGCGCAGCTTGGCGTAGGCGGCTTCTTCCGTGAGTTGCTGGCGTTGCATCAGCAGGCCCTTGGCGCGGTCAATGACTTTGCGCCCCTTGAGTTCGCACCTGGCATCGGCCAGTTCGGCACGCAAAGCCTGCTCTTGCTCGAAGCGGGCCAGCGCCACAGCCAGAATCGGGCGGATACGCGCGGGCTGCAAACCCGCCACCACGTAGGCCGACACACCGGCGGCCACAGCGGCGCGGGCATTCGCGCTGTCCTGATCGTTGGTGAACATGACGATGGGACGGCGTTCATCACGCGTGGCCATCACGACGTGCTCCAGCGCATCGCGCGCATCACTTTCGGCATCCACGATGATCATGTCGGGTTGCAACTGGGCGATGCGCTCGGTCAGAAATACATCGGAGGGCAAGCTGGCCACCAGGTTGAAGCCGTTTTCCAACAGGCCAATGCGCAGGCAGCGGGTGCGCTCGGTCTGGCCTTGCGCCTGATCATCATCAGGCTCAAGGAGGTCCGGGTCGGAAACGACCACCACAATACGCAGCGCTTTATCCATCACCCAGACATGCAAGAATCACGCCACTACCCGCTAAACCGACACAAGGTCACCGCGCCCACGCCTAGGGTTTGGATGGCTGGCACATCTGCACCGTGGTCTGATCGCGTTGCCAGCACGGGCTGGCGGCTGTGGCGTCCAGCGTGGGAATCCCGTCCATGCTGATGTTGGCCACGCGGGTGTCAAACGCGGCCACGCCCTGCTTGTCCAACAACAAGCGCAGCACCCAGCCTCGGCGCTGGTTGGCGTTGTCGGTTTCCTTCATGACAAAGTTGCCCACGCTGTAAATGATGGGCTTGCCTTGGTAGTGGTCAATCTCCTGCGTGACATGCGGGTGGCCGCCGATCACGGCGTCGGCACCTGCGTCAATCATCAGGCGCGCCAGGTGACGTTGGCGCGGGTTGGAGGTGAGTTCGTTTTCCCAACCCCAGTGCATGATCGGAATCACCAGGTCAGCCTGGTAGAAAGATCGTGCTTTTTTGATGTCGGCCACCACTTGCTCGTCTTCGCTCCAGGCCACACCGGGCGCGTTGGCGTCGGCTTCGAAACTGCGTGGCATGAATTCGTTGTAGCCCAGCAGGGCAATGCGCAGGCCTTTGCGCTCCAGAATCAGTGGCGTGTGCGCCTCAGACAAATTGTGGCCACCGCCAAAGTGACCCAGTTGCGCCTGATCCATCAGCCCCAGCATCTCGGCAAACGCGTCGCGGCCATAGTCACCCGAATGGTTGTTGGCCAGCGCCAGCGCGTCAAAGTGGCGCTTGAGCACGCCCAGCACGCGCGGGTGCGCCCTGAAGGTGTACATCTTGTCGCCCGCCGAACCCGTGGTGGCCACCACACACTCCAGATTGGCCAGGCGGATATCTGCCTGTCTGAACAGCGCATCAAAACTGGCCAACGGGTCGCCACCGCCGCGAATCATCTCGCCCGCGCTGTCGTCGAGCACGATGTCACCCGCAAAAACCAGGCTGACCGGGTCGGTGCGGGGCGAGGCATCTGCGGCCAACACCCCGCCACACCACGCCAGCAGCAGGGCGCTGACGCCATGGCGCCAAGCGCGGCTCATGGCTGCACCACCAGCAACGCACAGTTGTAGATCAGTTCCCGCTCCAGATGACCCGCGTACAGATGCTGTTCACCGGTGAGCGACGCAGACGGCAGCGCAGTGGCAAACGGCGGCAGGTACTTGGCCTCCTGAATCAGCACGGGCTGACTGGCAGTGTCTACATAGGCGTAGAGCTTGACGTAGTCCACCCGACTGCCCTGACCCACCATCACCGGCTTGAACCAGAAGCGCCCACCGATGTCGACCGACGGCACGACATAAGGATCTGCCACCGGGGCGGATTCAACGATCTGCGTGCTGCCCGCGTAGGTGACGGCGCAGCGAAGCAGACCATTGGCGGCAACGGGCTGACCGAGCAAACCCGTCACCAAGACAAGCAGCACTAAAAACGGGGGGCGTAAAAATGGCATGGTGCCGATTTTGCGTCATTCCGACTTTCAAACTGCCCGTCGCTGAACTTGACAAGCAGCGGCTGAGCCGCATCGGACAAACGACGACCGGGTCAGATGGTCGTCTGACGATTACGACGACTCGCCATAAAGCCCATCAGTCCCAAGCCCTGCAACCGCATCGCCAGCGTGGCGGGTTCCGGCACCGCAAGCACATCGGTATAAGTCCCATCAAAGCTGTACTTCACCGCCCGCCCGTTGATCGTGGTGCCTGCCATCAGCGCCAGAAAGTCGCCATTCGCGGACAAGTTGCCCAGGAACCTGAGCGCGTAAGTGGGTGAAATGCCAAATGCATAGCTCAGCACACTCAGTGTTTTGTCAGCGATGACCGAGCCCAAGGCATCGAATGTCATCGAATGTCATCGACGACGATCCCAGATCGATGATCGAACTGTCAAAGACATCGAGGCTGGCAAAAGTCTGAAATCATGCCGGCGTAATCAAACCGGTTGCCCGCACCAGCATTCACCGTCAAGGTGTTCATGCCACCCATACCGCCGTTGATGTCACCGATGATTTGTGCCACACCGCCCTGGATGACCCAGAAGTTGTCACCCGCTCCCAGGTCGATCGCCTTGCCGCTGCTGTTGGCCTTGATGACGCCCTGATTGATCACCGTGCCGGTGTTGGTGATATGCACCACACGCCATTGATGCCCGGGCGCACGGCATCGGCCTCATAGGCCTGCATCACGCCAGTGGCATCGTTGTTCACGACATTGCTGCCCGACTGGATGGCATTGAAATCCACCACCTGTGCGCCGCCGGCACTGGCATTGGCATTGGTCGAGATCATCTGCCCGTAGTTGTTCAGCGTCACGCTGGCGGGCGACTTGTTCATCTGAATCACATCGGCGTCGGCGGCCTTCATCGAAGCCGCTGCCCAAGGTCTGTGCCGTGCTGAGGGTGCTCGTGATGCTGAAAGGGGTTGCTAGAGCGGTGCCAGCCGCCAACGGCAGGACGGGCGCGCGGACCAGCAAACAGGGTTGGAACAGACGGGCGTGAACGGATGCAGTGGAATGGGTCATCAATGACAGGGACATGAGGCGATCCGGGAACAGCGCGATCAGGTTGACCAGATGCGCGGGCTCACCGCTGGCAGCTGCCAGAAGTGCGCGCGCCAGGCCACCCACACCTGGCGAAGCAACTGCATGGCGGGTTCCACCAGCGGCGACAGCACCCGTAGCACCATCACCTGTGGGTTCGGGCAAGTCACCCCGGCGGTACGGCTCAAGCCATGTGCGGCGACCAAGCTGCGCGCCACCTCCAGCCCGGCTTCGCGGCGCAGGCGTCCCAGCGGCGTACCCGTGACGAAAAACAGCGAGGCCATGCAGCGCTGCCCGGCCAGGCCCAGCGGGCCATTCATCAGCCGTGCGTCGGCGGCATCAATGCAGCCGCGCTCTAGCCAAACGCCCGGCACGCCAATGTGCTGCAAAAAGCTGCCCTGCTCAAACGGCAGTGCGGCGCCAGGCAAACCGAACGCCGTCACGTCCCAGCCGATGCATTCCGCTTGCGGTGCCAGGTCCAGCGTCAAACGGTTTTCCGCGTGGCACTGGTTGTAGGCCAGCGCTTCCAGCGGCAGCCACTCCAGCCGCGCCTGGTCTGCCAGGGTGATGTGGGTGCGCTGCAGCGCCAGCTCACCGGCTGAGCGGTAAAAGCGCGTCGCGCCCGGCGTGGTGATCAGGCCGTGTGCACCGGTGCCCACCTGCACATGAAGGTCAAGGGTGTCGCCCCCCACCAAACCGCCGGGCGGGTGCACCAACACGTTATGGCACACCGCATCGCCCTCGGGATACAGGCTTTGCAGCACCCGAAGCGGGCCACTGTGTGCGTGCCTTGCCACCGTTCGGCCGGATTCAAGGCTGTAATCGATTTGGAGGTTTGCGTGCCAGGTCATGGTTCGGAGATATTTGACAATTTGGACTGAGGGCATGAATGGTAAAGCGCCGAATCACGATCTGTACCAGTTTCTGGGAGCCATCGACGCAGCAAAATTTAACAGACAGATTAAATAACTTCACGCCAAAAAATACCACGCAAAATGCGCACCATCACATAATGGATCACCATGCAAACCCAACTCGCACCTCAATACCAAGGCACGCCCGATGGCATGGCCGCCGAAGCCATTTTGCGTAAATGCGTGCATTGCGGTTTTTGCACCGCCACCTGCCCCACTTACCAGTTGCTCGGTGATGAGCTCGACGGTCCGCGCGGTCGCATTTACTTGATGAAGCAGGTGCTTGAAGGCAGCACCCCGACGCGCAAGACACAACTGCACCTGGACCGCTGCCTGACCTGCCGCAACTGCGAGACCACCTGCCCCAGCGGCGTGCAGTACGGCCACCTGCTCGACATTGGCCGCAAACTGGTCGATGCACAAGTGCCGCGCCCAGCGGCTGAGCGCGCGCTGCGCTGGGCCCTGAAAGAAGGCTTGCCATCACCGCTGTTTGCGCCCGCCATGACACTTGGACAGCTGGTGCGGCCGCTGCTGCCCCATGCGCTGAAAAACAAGGTGCCAGCCAAACAAGCCTCGGGTGCTTGGCCAACGCGTACGCACGCCCGCAAGGTGCTGATGCTGGCCGGTTGCGTGCAACCCAGCATGAGCCCCAACATCAACAGCGCCACGGCGCGCGTGCTGGATGCCGCTGGCATTCAAACCGTGATCGCACCCAAGGCGGGCTGCTGCGGTGCGGTCAAGTTTCACCTGAACGACCAGATTGGCGGCATGGACGAGATGCGCGCCAACATTGATGCCTGGTGGCCCTATGTCGAAGGGGTACAGGGCCAGGCCGGCGTTGAAAGCATTGTCATGAACGCCTCCGGCTGCGGTGTCACGGTGAAGGACTACGGCCACATCCTGCAAAACGACCCAGCCTACGCGGCCAAGGCCCAACGCATTTCTGAATTGACGCAGGACATCAGCGAATGGCTGCCCGAGATCAGTGCAAAACTGCGGGGGCAGGTCAAGGCAACGGCCAGCAAGATCGCTTTTCATCCGCCCTGCTCGCTGCAGCACGGCCTGCAACTGCGCGGCGGCGTTGAGAAATACATGGGCGAGCTGGGCTTTGACATACGCCTGTGTGGTGGCGAGTCGCACCTGTGCTGCGGCTCAGCCGGCACCTACAGCGTGCTCAACCCCGAGCTGAGCTACCAGCTGCGCGACCGCAAGCTGGGCAATCTGGCCACAACTTTCGGGGCCGACAAGCCGGCGCAAATCGTCTCTGCCAATATCGGCTGCATCACCCATCTGCAAAGCGGCACCGACACACCGGTGCGGCACTGGATTGAATTGCTCGACCAAGCCTTGCAATAGATGCTATTGATTTTATAGCCTCTTGCGCTTATTCCGTAAGGGCTAGAGGCCTATTTACTTATAAAAAACGTCAACTGCATTACTCATCAGCATGATGCATCACCGATCACGGCGGTTTGTCAGTCGGTGTAGCGGGAAACGTCGGGTAGCTCAGACCCTTTGGGCACGGTGACCACGCCTCCCGGGCTGATGCTGAAACGTGCCAGATCAGCAGCACGGTCGAAGCCGATTTCGGTGAAGGGAGTGATTTCGTTATAGCGGTCAACAATTACTCGTTTCATTCGGGTACCGCGCCGAATCACCGCGTAATCCATGATGATGCAGTCCTCAAGTTCGACATCCGGTTCGATGATGACCTCACGACGCAGAATGGTGTTGCGCAGGCTGGCACCCTTGATCAATGAACCCGCGCCAATCGTGCTGTTGATGATGTTGCCGCTAAGGATGCGCGGCGATGGGCCCTGGTAGTTGCTTGATTTGATGAACCACTGGGGGTTGAACAGGTTAAAGCGGGGCTCGTTGCCCAGCGTGTCCTGATTGGCCTCAAAGTACGCATCGATGGTGCCAACATCACGCCAATAGCCGGGTTCTTCGTAGCCACGGATGCCGGGAATTTTGTTGTCGGCAAAGTTATAGGCGTAGACATCGTGACTGCTGATCAGGCGCGGCAGGATGTGCTTGCCAAAGTCAGTTTCACCGCGAGTTTTAGCTTCGCGCAAAGCCGTCAGCAAGACATCGGTGCTGAACAAATAGTTCCCAGTCGAGCCATAAGCGTGCGTCGGGTTGTTGGGCATGGATGGTGGCTGCTCAGGCTTTTCAAGAAAGCCCTTGACCCGCCCGCTTTTGTCGACATCAATGATGCCAAAGCTGCTCGCAATGTTCAGTGGCACGGGTATCGCTGCGACACTCACATGAGCCTTCATGGCATGGTGGTAGTCCGCCATCTGGCGGATATCCATGCGATAGATGTGATCGGCACCAAAAACCGCCACCATTTCTGGTGCATGGCGTTCAATCAGGTTTATGTTTTGATAAACGGCATCGGCTGTGCCTTGGAACCAACCTTGATCACCGCCCATTTGAGGTGGCACCACCGAAACAAATTCATCTGGAAACGAATGAGAATGGCCCCAGGCACGCGACACATGCTCAATCATGGACTGTGACTTGTACTGCACCAGCAGGTAAATTGCCCGAATCTCAGAGTTGACGAGATTACTCAGCACGAAGTCAGCAATGCGATAACGGCTGGCGAACGGCACGGCCGGTTTGGAACGTTCGGCCGTCAGTGGATGCAGGCGTGAGCCTTGCCCCCCAGCCATGACCATGGCAAGTATTTTCATCTTGAGTCTCCTTGAAGTTATGGCCTGACAAGCAAGCCGAAATGGCACAGTGTGATTTTGGTGTTCGGGTTCCGGTTGGTGTGGGCCTGCTTTAAGCCGGTGTTACTGGCAGCTGGTTGCCAACAACGTGCAGGGCTGGCGCGCTGCCATCTTTAAGCTGACCAGGGTAAATCGTCAGATGCGGGAAGGGTATCTCTATACCGGCATTGTCAAACGCCTGCTTGAGACGGCGCAGGTATTCACGGCGCACGCCCCACTGCTGAATTGGCGCCACCTTGAAGCGACAGCGCAAGATGACGGCAGAATCGGCCCAGTTATCGACACCGACGATTTCAATGTCTTCCAGAATTTTTTCCTGCCAGGAGTCGTCCTGGCGCATGGCTTGCCCGACCGTGCGCATCACTTCGAGTGCGGCATCAGCGCTTTCGCGATAGCCCACGCCGACATCGATGACGGCATAGGCATAGCCGCGGGTCCGGTTGGTGACGGTCGTGATGCCGCCATTCGGAATGAAGTGCACATTGCCATCGTAGTCACGCAAGCGCACATAACGCAGCGTCATATCTTCGACAACCCCGCCGATGCCAGAGACTTCGACCACGTCACCATGTCCCATCTGGTTTTCCAGCAGCAAAAAGAATCCGTTGAAATAATCCTTGACCAAGCTCTGTGCCCCAAAGCCGATGGCGATTCCCATCACGCCAGCGGCGCCAAGAATGGGTGCCACCGAGATGCCCAGTTCGCCCAGCACCAGCATGCCGCCAATCAGTGCAATCAAAACCGATGCGATATAGCGAAACACCCGGCCCAGCGTTGTGACCCGTTTGATTTCCTCGGCATCAATGGATTTGCTACTCAAATAAATACGAAAACTACGAATCATCCGGTTTGCAAACGCAATGCCGATCCAGCTTAGCACCAGAATTAAACAGATGCGCAGGGCACTGGCCACATGGGGCGCCCAAGCAGTATCAGTCGGTAATAAGTTTTTAAGCCAGTCAAGTTCCACTTTTTGCCTTAGTTGTAAACAGCACGAAATCAATATATTTGCACAAATGTATTATAACCGCTACGCACGATCCGCATCCAATTCCGGCTAGGCACCTTCGAGGCTGCGCAAGGCCAACAGAAACGTGGCGGCGTTCCAGCTTTGGCCCGCCATGCCCATCGGTGCCAGTGTGCGCCCGTGCAGCCATTCAGTGAAGCGCCACCCGTCCAGCGCATTGACAGTGGCCAGACGCATGAGCGCATCGTGCGCAGCGTCTTTGAGGCCCAGGCGCGCCAGCGCCATGACCCAGAAGCCGCCAACAAACGGCCAAATGCCACCGTTATGGTACTGATGGGGGTGGTTTTGCTGGTGCCGTGCCATGTAAGGGCGCCAGAGTTCGTCGCCGCGCCGAAGCGGATGCAAAACCACGCGGATGGGATAGGGGTCTGCGCTGTGAGCCGCCTGAATGGTCTTGACGATGCGATGCCCGTTTGACTCATCAGCCAAGCCATAAAGAATGGCCAGGATGTTGCCAAAAACATCGCCCTCTGCACCGAAACTCGCAAAATTCACAAAGCTCAGGTAGAGGCCTGAATCGCGCTGTCCGCGTCTGGCGTAGTGCTGCAGCAGTCGCGCCCGGTGGTAGTCAGGCAGGTCGCGCTCAAACGGGTTGAACAAGTGATTGAAATGGTAGTGGGTGGACTCGGCCTCTGGCAAGGCAAAGCGTTG
This sequence comes from Burkholderiales bacterium, assembly GCA_038207855.1. Lineage (GTDB taxonomy): Bacteria > Pseudomonadota > Gammaproteobacteria > Burkholderiales > Burkholderiaceae_C > Rhodoferax. The sequence continues at coordinate 26,829 of JBBQZI010000003.1, read as the reverse complement.
CTTGACGGCGTACCACAGCGCATTGCTGTAGAGCACATAGCCTGACCTTGGCATGATGTCAGCCCAATCGCTGGCTTCATTTTGTTGCAGCAGCCGAAAGCGCTGATGCTCTTGTGCCAGCAACCAAGATAGCGCACGCTCAATCTCGTACGACCAGCGTCCAGCAGCGCCTTGCAACGCACTATTGCGCCGAACATGGTCAGCCGCGATCAGCCACCACAGGGTTGCGTCGATGCAGCCAAGGTACCAAAAATCAGCGTCAAGCCCGTCGGGATCGACGTACTTGGCGATCTGGCCGTTGGGCGCCTGCTGAGCCGCCAGCGAATCAAGACTGGCGACGGCGCCGTACTCAAGTGCCTCAATGCCGCTACCGCACATGGCCAGCACGCAGATAGCTGCATCACGCCCAAAAATACGCGTGTAACGTCGGGCTACGGCGGCATCTGTGCGAGATGCCGCCAAGATGCCCTTTGCAGTGAGATTGCGCTCCAGCAGATCAAGAGATGCCTGCCGACAATCCTCTATTTTGTTGTCAAATTTTGGCATGATTCGCATCATCCCACAGCGCACACTCAGGTGACGAGCATCGCCAATGGAAAGTCGCGCATCAGCTCAGCCAACGGCAAGCCATTCGCATCAATCGTATGGTGCTGGCCAGTCAACACATTGGTGACAGAGGTGCCGACGGCCAATTTTGTCAAGGCATCAGGTGCCGGAAGCTCCACCACCGTGTCGCCCCAGACTTTGCCAACAGGTGCCTCCCCTACTTGCAGCCCGAACGATGCGAACAGGCGTGTGGCAATCAAAATGATCCACTTGGATCCGTCACGGCGTGCAAATGCCACAACGTGTTTGGCGCGCTCACCCCGCGCCGACAAACCGATGTAGTCGGCTTTTGAAAGCATGTCTTCATGCGTGCGGCGCAGCTGCAACGCTGCCCAAGTCACGCGAAACTTGGCCTCACCGTCGTCTGCATGTGCCAGCAGACTCTGCAGGTCTGCGCAGCGGTCGGGCAGATGGACACTAGCCTGAGCACGGGTCAGCAACTCTTGGCGACGCGTGTGATCAACCAAACCCCGATTGTCCGGGTCCATCAATGTCAATTCGATCGTGGCATGACCTTGATAAAAATCAGGCACCCCTGGTGACAAGCACTTGATGGCAGCCATCATGGTGCTGTTGAGTGCGCCGTACCAAGCGAATAGCGGCACCGTGCCAAGCAGATCATTTAGAAAAAGATTGTTGTCGCGAGGCTCCAGCAAGGCTTTTACAAACGACGATAACGCGCCTTCATAGTCAGCGTTGGGATTGATCCAGCTGGTATCGGCCTTGGACTCCCGCGCAGCCTTGATCATGGCCTGCTCGATGCGCTGGGCGTAGGCAGTGAGATCAGCAGCATTCAGGGCGCCTGCCGGAACACTGCCAACCAAGGTCTGGTAAAGCAGGTATTCATCGTTTTTGCTGGGTGCAGAGCTATCGTTCACCGTGCGCTTGTAGCTGCGGTTCATGCGACTCCAACGGCGCACGGTTAAGCGCCAGGCAGCCGGCATTTCGCTGATGACATCAATGCGTGCCCGTACATCCTCCGATCGCTTGGCATCGTGCGTGGACGTTGCCAGCATGGTGTGCGGCCAACGTATCGCCCGGTCACGGCTGGCGGCGTGGAACGCTCTGACAGTCATACCAAACGCATCGGGCTCGCCACCCACGTCGTTGACCGAAATCAGCCGGTGGTGGCGATACAGGGCCGTGTCCTCAATGCCCTTGGCCGCAACCGGCGAAGTGTATTGCTGCAAGCGGCGCGCAAAAATGCGGTAGCGTTGGTCCAGTCCGGGTGACGCGTCTGGCAGTGGAGCGCCCAACAGGACGCGGCGCAGAAAGTCGAAGATGCTGGGATCAGCGGCCAGACTGCGCCGGCGCGCCCGACCAATCGCCCAGTCAACGTAACCGCGGTCCTGCGGACTTGGCTCATCAATGATGTAGGTCCGGTAGACCGGAAACGAGGCCACCACATCGGCTAAGGCGCGACGCAGCGAGTTGAATGTGAAGTCACGCGTGCGACGGTCTTCGCGCGCCAATCGTCGCAGCGCATTGGCCAGCACAGTCAGTTCGCCCGCTAACGCACCATCCATCACGGCGTGTCGACAACGCCATGACAACTCGTCAAAGTCTTTGGCCTCGTCGCCGGCAAAAGCCCGCCAGCAACGGTCGAGTCGAAGCTTGGCTGCTCCATCAACAAAAAGCCCGTTGACAATATTCGCAAAACGATAGCCAGTGGTTCCATGCACGGCCCAATCGGCAGGAACTTGCTCATGGGGCGCGACAATTTTCTCGATCACCACATACAGCGGCTTGTGCGCTAGGGCCTTGCCAGCCGGGTCTGGCAGGTCAAGGCCGGCCAGTTGCGCATAGCGAAGCTGCAAACGCTGAAAGTAAGCTGCTGGATCAGCCAGTCCATCGGGATGGTCAATGCGCAGACCGTCAACTGCGCCACTGGCCGCCAGCGACAGCACGAGTCGGTGTGTGGCCTCGAATACTTCCGCACGCTCCATGCGAAGCGCTGCCAATTCATTGATGTCAAAAAAGCGTCGATAGTTGATTTGATCTGATGCCGCGCGCCAGTACGCGAGCCGATAGGATTGCCCAGCCAAAAGCCTGTCCAGGGCATCGAAACTGCTGCGCACGCCGACCTGTCCATTCAGTATCGCCACCTGCTCGGCGATGAGCCGCGCCAGAGTTGGCTGAGCGATGGCTTGCTGGGCAAGCCGTTTTTTGAGCAGTGTCTTGTCGCGCTGGCGGCGATTCACACCCGCCGCATCAATATCACGCGGTGGCAGCTGTTCAAAATCAACGATCAAGCGCTCTAGCTCAGTCAGTGCTGGCGCGGACAACTCGTCTGGCAGTGCCGCACTTTGCGCTAGCCGCAGCAAGGCGCCGTAGGAGCGCGGATCGATCGGCAGTTGGTGTTCAAAGTAGCTCAACGTGAAACGGCCAGTATCAGTTGTGAACTGCAGCTTGAAGTCACCGCGCTCCAGTATCACGCCATACTGATCGCCCAGAATCGGTAACAGCACGCGCCCGATTAACGCCGGGTCGGTTGATTGCCAATCGATATCGAAATACTCGGCATAGGCAGATGCAGGGCCGTTTTCCAGCACGTCGAGCCACCAGGCGTTTTCACCACCCATGATGCCCATATGGTTTGGCACCAGGTCAATCAGCATGCCCATGTTGTGCTGGTGCAGCGCTGCCACCAGTGCATCGAAATCAGCACGGGTACCAATTTCCGGATTAATTTCGTCATGACACACGACATCGTAGCCGTGCTTGCTGCCAGCGCGGGCACGCAAGAAGGGCGAACAGTACATGTGGCTAATGCCCAAGCTCGCCAGGTAAGGAACCAGTGCCATGGCATCGGTAAAGCGAAATTCACAGTGCAACTGGACACGGTACGTCGCCCTAGGGATGATCGGCTCTAGCGGATTCGGCCGCAGCGATGGCTTCATGGTGCCTCCTCAATGACGACCCGAACAGACCACGCTGACTGCACGCCATCGTCGCCATCTGGATGGCTCTGGTAAATCACTGTTCCGGACGGGAGTTCAGGTGTCTGAGCCTCAGTGGCCCCCAAGTTGGCAAGCAAATGCAGTCTGGCGTGAGGGCCCAGTGGCCACTCAATCTTGAGCAGGTGGGCGCCCACCTTATGGCTTGCACCACAAGCTGCCAAGGGCAGCCATGGCACCAATCGTTCGCGACGAATCGTCAGCAGTTGTCTGTACAGCGCCAACCAGGATGCGTGTGCAGGTTCGGTGCGTTCAGACCACAAAAGTTTGCTGCGTTGAAACGTGCCACTGTCATTGGGGTCGGGAATACGATCACGCACTGCCGGATCACTGAACCTGGCAAAGCGGCCGAACTCGTTGCGCCGACCTTGCGTCACAGCGCGTGCCAGATCACCAGCAAAATCACAAAAATACAAAAAAGGAGTTGACGCAGCATATTCCTCACCCATGAACAGCATGGGTGGTGCCGGTGCCAGTAACACACAGGCCAGCACGGCGCGCAGAGTGTCCTCACTCTCGCATGTTGTGGCCGACATCCCGATGCGCTCACCGAAGGCGCGGTTGCCGACCTGATCGTGTGTTTGCAAGGCATTCACAAAGGCCAGCGGTGGCAGACCGGTCGAAGGGGTGCCGTGCCGCTGTCCACCCCGGTAAGCGGAAGCTTCCCCTTGAAAGGCGAAACCCTCAGCCAGCGCCCGACCCAGAAGGTCTACTGGTTGTGCTGCGAAGTCCGAAAAATAACCGTCTGTTTCACCGGTGACCAACACGTGCAGCGCATGGTGTACATCATCATTCCACTGCGCTGTCGCCAGACGTGGTGTGCCATCGGAACCACGTGGCAGGCGACGGGCATCATTGACATCATTTTCAAGTACCAGATGCACCAGCCGTTCACGTCCTGGACCCTGGCGAACTGCCAGCGCCAGTTCATCAATGAAATGCAGCGGGGATGGATCGTGCATCGCGTGCACAGCATCTACGCGCAGGCCATCAAAGTGAAATTCCTCTAGCCAGTAGAGCGCGTTGTGAATGAAGAAATCACGCACATGGCGACTGCCTGGGCCGTCAAAATTGATGGCTGCCCCCCATGGGGTATGCACAGCCGGGTTGAAAAAATCTGGCGCATAAGCGTGCAGATAGTTGCCATCCGGTCCGAAGTGGTTGTAAACCACGTCAAGTAGCACCATGAGACCGCGTGCATGCGCCGCCGCGATCAGGCGCTTCAGGTCATCTGGCGACCCATAGGATGCATCAGGGGCAAACGGCAATACGCCGTCGTAACCCCAACCCCTTATACCTGGGAAATCTGCCACTGGCATCAACTCGATGGCCGTGACCCCCAGCGCCACCAGATCATCCAGATGACCGATGGCGGCAGTAAAGCTGCCTTCAGGGGTAAAGCAACCCACATGCAGTTCATAGATCACTGCTTCATGCCAGGGCCGGCCACGCCAGTCGGCATCAGGCCAGTCGAAAGCCATTGGATTAGTCAGCGCACTGGCACCGTGCACGTCGTCTGGATTGCTGCGCGAAGCTGAGTCGGGCACTGTCAGGCCGCCATCAATGCGAAAAGCATATCTGGCGCCAACGCGGGCTTGCGAGACCGTGGCTTCATACCAGCCGTCGTCTTCTGAACGCATCGGCATCTCAGAATCGTTGAGCACCAATGCAACCTGTTTCGCACCAGGCGCCCATAACCGGAAACGCGCGCCACCCGCTGACAAATACTGCGCGCCAAAAGGCATCTCGTGCATACGTTTCATACGGGCTTCTTTCGTGGAAAGCGAATCAACGCGAGGGATCGGCCTGCCAAGGTGCACGGCACACCCGGATCGAACCGTGTGCCATTTAATTCGTCGTCGGCGCGGGAGGTGTCAATCAGAAGTTCGCCCATTGGCAGCGTTAGATTAGAAGGAAGACTGAAGTTCACGCCTTCGGCTGCCGCGTTGAACAGCAGGACAAAACTGTAGTCACGCACAGGACGTCCGCGCCCATCCACCTCACTCAAGTTGTCGCCCGACAAGAACACGGCCAACGCCCTCGCGTGATCTTGCTGCCACATATGGGCATCCATTTCAACCCCGTCAGGCCGCAGCCAGATGATGTCGCGTACGTCGGCGCCAATCAGCGGGCGATCCTGGAAAAAATCCCGACGACGAAAAACCGGGTGCTCCGCACGCAGTTCGACCATGCGCTGGGTAAATACCAGCAATGACTGCTGTGCCGCGTCGGTGCTCCAGTCAACCCAACTTATTTCATTGTCTTGGCAGTAGCCATTGTTATTACCTTGCTGGCTACGCCCGATTTCGTCGCCCGCAAGCAGCATCGGAACCCCCTGCGAAAGCAGCAGTGTGGCGATGAAGTTGCGCTGCTGGCGCGCGCGCAAGGCCAACACTTCGGCATCATCGGTCGGGCCCTCGGCGCCACTGTTCCACGAGAGGTTGTGACTGTGGCCATCACGATTGGACTCGCCGTTGGCTTCGTTGTGCTTGTCGTTGTAGGACACGACGTCTGTCATCGTAAAGCCGTCATGCGCAGCGATGAAATTGATGCTGGCGTAGGGTTTTCGACTGCTGCGGTTATAGAGATCACTGGATCCCGTCAGGCGCTGTGCAAAATCGCCAATCAAACCGCCGTCACCCTTCCAATAAGAACGCATGGTGTCGCGGTATTTGTCGTTCCACTCAGCCCAACCAACGGGGAAATTACCAACCTGGTAGCCGCCCGATCCCAGATCCCAAGGCTCCGCGATGAGTTTGACCTGCGACAGCACGGGGTCTTGGCGCAAGACATCAAAAAACGAGCTCAAGCGTTCAACTTCAAATAGCTCGCGCGCCAGCGCCGATGCCAAGTCAAAGCGAAAGCCATCCACGTGCATATCAGTTACCCAATAGCGCAGTGAGTCCATCAGCAGTTGCAAGACGCGCGGATGCTGCATGTTGAGCGTGTTGCCGCAACCGGTGAAATCCTGATAGTGGCGCTTGGTATCGGGTGCCAGTCGGTAGTAGGCCGCGTTATCGATGCCACGGAACGACAGCGTTGGCCCAAATTCATTGCCTTCGGCGGTGTGGTTGTAGACCACGTCGAGAATGACCTCAATGCCCGCATCATGCAAGGTGCGAACCATGGTCTTGAATTCATTGACTTTGCTTGACGCACTGTAACGGTGCTCGGGCGCAAAATAGCCAATCGTGTTGTACCCCCAGTAGTTGCTCAAGCCACGTTCAAGCAAGTGGCGGTCGTCTACAAAAGCGTGCACAGGCATCAGTTCAAGCGTTGTGATGCCCAGCCGTTTCAGATGGTCGATCACTGGTGCGCAACTCAGTCCAGCATAGGTGCCGCGAAGGGCCTCGGGTACTTCCGGGTGTTTCATCGTGAGGCCTCGGACATGGGCTTCATAGATCACCGTTTCGTGCCAGGGCACGTTGGGCGGGCGGTCGTCACCCCAACTGAATGCCGACTCAATTACCTTGCAGCGCGGCATGTAGGGTGCACTGTCGCGGCGGTCAAAGGACAGGTCTTTTTCAGCGTGCCCTATGCGATAGCCAAACAAGGCATCGTGCCAGCGCAGCTTACCCACGGTGTTGCGCGCATAAGGATCAAGCAACAACTTGTGTCCATTGAAGCGATGGCCATCTTTTGGTCGGTAAGGACCGTAGACCCGATAACCGTAGAGCAAACCGGGCCTGGCTTGCGGCAGATAGCCGTGAAATATGTGGTCGGTTTGTTCTTGCAGGGGAATGCGCTGGACCTCGTTTCGGCCAGAGGCATCAAACAAACATAACTCAACGCGCTCAGCATGCTCGGAAAACAGCGCAAAGTTGACACCCAGGCCATCCCAGGTAGCCCCCCGAGGTGTTGGTTTGCCTGGCCATACGGCATACATACTGCGGCTCGTCGTACTCATGATCCGCTCCTTTTGGACATGTCGTCACTTGGAAACCAGCGTTCAATGAGCTGCGCTGCGCGGTCGCGCCCGCCCAAGCCAAGGGCCAGCGCACAAGCGAACACCACACCGGCCAGCAAGATGAGGAAGGTCTGCTGGATCAGGCCGCCGCCAATGTCCAGGTGATCGATGGCCAGCAGCACAACGAAGGTCATGATGCCGTATTGCGCGAACCGCGCCAGTAGATCGCCGTCGCTGATGGCGACGCGCTTGCAGTAGCCCCGCACGGCACCCGCAACAAAGCGCGCAAAATAGCTACCAAATATGACGACCAGCAGTGCGACCAGCAAGCGCGGTAGAAAAAACACGATTTTTCCCAGCAGGTCAGTAACCTGCGACAAGCCCAGGCTGTTGGAAGCAATGATCAACGATGCCAGTATCACCATGACGTAAGTGATCCAGCCAACCAGGTCGGTGGCATCGCTCTCGCTACCGCCCTGCTTGAGAAGGCCGTCAATGCCGGCGCGTTCGGTGAGCACATGAAAATTCAGTGCACGCAGCCCCTTGACCACACTAAATCGCAATGCCTTGGCGATCAGCCAGCCGGCCAACAACAGGCCCAGAGCAACAGCCACACGTGGCAAAAAGGCACCCATCTGCACTAACAGTCCGCGCAATGGGTCGAGCATGAAATCAATATTTTGCATGGTGTCTCCTGATTCAGATTGAAAGACCGGCCAAAGTGGCAATGCCGGCCAAGGGTACGCCAACCCAGTCGGGCCGGTTTGCGATTTCGTAACGCAGTTCATACAGCGCTTTTTCCAGCTCGAACAGATCAAGCAGTGGTGTCATGGCATCAAACGCCGCCGTGTCCGCATACAGGCCGCTGGCAACAGCTACCTCGGCGTAGGCTTGAATGAAGGCTTGGCGCACTTGGCGCTCCCAGTGCCTCGCCGCTGGCGCAAGGCGCTCAAGCTCTTCCGCGCTTTTAGCGATTTGATGCAGCGCCGTGTGTCGCGCATAGTCAAAGGAGCGCAACATGCCGGCAACATCGCGCAACGACGAGTGTTTGGTGCGTCTTTCTTCAAAACTGCGCTGTGGCTCACCTTCGAAATCGATGATCAGGAAATCATCGCGACACACCAGCACCTGCCCTAGGTGCAGGTCGCCATGCAGGCGGGTCTTCAGGTGCGATGCCGTCAGACCATTGATCTTGTCTATGCGCGCTTTCAACTGTGGCTCGGCCGCTGCAACCTGAGCGGCAAGTTCATTGACAGCGACCGGCCAGCCATCATGATTTTGGGCAAGTTGCTTCAAAGTCTGCTGGCATTCGTCCTGTACCGCATTGCGCCAGGCTGCCATGTCGGCGACCGTTACTGGTTCCGGGTCAAAAGCGGGATTGCCAGTTGGTCGTGCCAGCACAATATGCAGCTCCGCAACGCGGCGGGCCAGAATTTGCAGATGTTCAGCCATTGCGGCAATGGCTACGGCTGTTGCCGCTTCGTCATGGCTGGCGTTGTCCAGCAATAGCGCCAGTTGGTCGACTGTGGCACTCCAGGCATCGCCCTGGTTCGACACCTGGGCCTGCAGCAGTGCCAGTGTCCAGGCTTGTCCGTCAGCCGCGATGTACTCCACACTTCCGGCCACTGGCACGCTGTGGGCGAAGCCGGCAACATCGGTCAGGAAGCGCCCCATTTCGAGTTCCGGATTGATGCCGGGCTGGATCCGGCGATAGGCCTTCAGAAATAAATTTTGTCCCAGAAGACTGACCGAATTACTGCTGGCGGTGAGCCTGCGCAACGGGATCGCTTCCCCAAGCACATTACCAACGACTTTGGCAAAGCCGGTACCGGGTGTAAAGCGCAGGCTGGCACTGTTGGTGCGCAGTGGCTGCCCGGCACCAATCGCCGCTATCAACGCACGGCAATAGGTTTCATCAGCCATGGCATCGGCAATGACACCGACTTCGGCCTGTTGGCGCACCTTGGACACCGCTGCGGCAGACAGCGTGCGGGTTTGCTCCTCATCGCGATCCTCGAAAGCCAGTGACAAGGGCACAAAATAGCGCGCTGATTCATTCTGGCCCTGCGCATCGACCAGCGCCAACAACCAAGACTGACCATCCGCCTCAAGCAGACTGTAGTCTGCGATGGTGGCGCGCTCCAGCACATCGGCCTTGGCACCATACCAGCGCTGCCGTTGCATAAAGCGCGGCAGCAATTCGCGCTCAAACTGAGCGCGCATCTTATCGGCCAGTCCCATGCGCCAAGGCACCACCCGGCTGCGAAAGAAGCTGTTCCAGCCATCAAACAAAACCAGCGTTGGCAGGTCTTCCAAAGGCTGGCTGTCTTCGTGCCAACTGGGCGGAGTGGCGTCGGTGGATAAGTGAAACCAGAAAAACCCATAGGCCGGCAGCGTCAGCAGGTAAGGCAGGTCGCCAATCGGGGGGAAAGAATTTCGCCCACCCATTTCTACCGGTACCCGGCCCTTGAATATCTTTAGTTCCAGCTCCACCGGCTGCGCCGTGCGACTGACGTTGGCCACGCACAGGATGACATCGCCGTCATGCTCGCGAACATAGGCCAGTACCTTGCGATTGCCCGGGTGCAGCATGCTGAAGGTACCGCGACCAAACGCACTTGATGTGCTGCGCACAGCCAGCATGCGCCGTGTCCAGTTCAGCAGCGATGAGGCTTCGCGGGCTTGCGCTTCTACATTCAAGGCCTCAAAGCCATAAATTGGGTCGGCAATCGGGGGCAGGTAGAGGCGCTGCGGATCAGCCCGTGAAAAGCCGCCGTTGCGGTCGCTGGTCCACTGCATGGGCGTGCGCACACCATCGCGGTCACCCAGAAAGATGTTGTCGCCCATGCCGATTTCGTCGCCGTAGTACAGCACAGGTGTACCCGGCATGGACAGCAGCAGACTGTTCATCAACTCGATGCGGGCGCGATCGTTTTCCAGCAGCGGTGCCAGGCGTCGGCGAATGCCCAGGTTGATGCGTGCACGCGGATCGGAGGCATACATCCGATAAAGGTAATCGCGTTCCTTGCTGGTCACCATTTCGAGCGTCAATTCATCGTGGTTGCGCAGGAAGATGGCCCACTGGCAATTGGCTGGAATGTCGGGTGTCTGCGCCAGGATTTCCACCACCGGGTGCCGGTCTTCCTGGGCGATCGCCATGTACATGCGTGGCATCAACGGGAAGTGGTAGGCCATGTGGCATTCGTCGTCGTCACCGAAGTACTCGCGCACGTCTTCAGGCCACATATTCGCCTCAGCCAACAGCAGGCGACCAGGGTACTTGGCATCAATGCGCTTGCGAATGGCCTTGATGACATCGTGTGTTTCACGCAAGTTCTCGTTGCTGGTGCCATCCCGCTCAATCAGGTAGGGAATGGCATCCAGACGAAAGCCGTCCACGCCGATCTCCAGCCAGAACTCCATGGTTTTAAGGACTGCTTCCAGCACCGCCGGATTGTCGAAGTTGAGGTCGGGTTGATGGCTGAAAAAGCGGTGCCAGTAGTATTGCTGCGCCACCTCATCCCAGGTCCAGTTGGACTTCTCGGTGTCGGTAAAAATGATGCGCGTGCCGCCATAGAGCTTGGGGTCATCGGTCCAGACGTAGAAATTGCGCTCTGGCGAGCCTTTAGGCGCCTTGCGTGCGGCCTGAAACCAGGCGTGCTGATCGGAACTGTGGTTGACCACCAGTTCGGTAATAACGCGCAGCTTGCGCCGGTGTGCCTCAACGACGAAAGCGCGGAAGTCGTCCAATGTGCCATAAGACGGATGCACGCCTTCGTAGTCGGACACGTCATAACCATCGTCACGCAATGGCGACGGGTAAAAGGGCAGCAGCCAGATGGTATTGACGCCCAGTGATTGCACGTGGTCCAGGCGCTGCGTCAGCCCGACCAGATCACCTATGCCGTCGCCATTGGCATCAGCATAGGCTTTAACGTGTAGTTCGTAAATGACGGCGTCTTTGTACCATTGCAGATCGTTTTGGCTCAGGCCATCGCGATGTGCTGCGGTTTCGATGGTGGGTTCAGCGTTCAAGGGGGTTGCCTCACAGGAAATAATCGAAATCGCTTTCGCGCATCAGGTGCTTGCGCAAAAGCATCACATGTACCGGACTACGTTGTGGATCAAGGCTGACGAAATTGCGCTCTCCGTGCCACAGGTAGCGCGCGCCACTGATGGCATCATGCATCTGGTAGGCCTGCAGTGGCTCCATGGCCAACACCGTCGGATCCAGCTTCAGCCAGCCACTTTGCACATGGTGCGGGTCGAGATTGACGACGCAGACGACGATGTTCGACAAATCGGGCGTGGCCTTGGCGTAGGCAATCATCTGTTCGTTGTCGATCTCCAGAAACCGCAAACCAGCATCGCTTTGCAACGCCGGGTTGTCGCGCCGCAAGCGGTTGAGCAGGGCAATGAAGTCGGCTAGAGAGTCGGCCCGTGTGCGGTCCCATTGGCGCAACTGGAATTTTTCCGAATCCAGATACTCCTCACTGCCCTCGCGCAAGGCCCGATCGTCCTGCAGTTCAAAGGCCGGGCCGTAAATGCCAAAGTTGGCACCCAGCGTTGCCGCCAGTGCCACGCGCGCCATGAACACCGGCCGGCCACCATACTGCAGCGCCATTGGCTGGATATCGGGTGTATTGGGCCAGACGTTGGGCCGAAAGTACTCGCGCCCCGCCCCTTGACTGAGATCGGTGAAGTAATCGGTCAACTCCTCTTTCGTGTTGCGCCAGGTGAAATAAGTGTAGGACTGGCTGAAGCCAACCTTGGCCAAACGGTGCATGACGCGTGGCCGAGTGAAAGCTTCCGACAAAAAGATCAGATCGGGCCAGGTCTCGCGAAGGCGTGTGATGACCCATTCCCAGAACGGAAAAGCCTTGGTGTGCGGGTTGTCGACGCGAAAGATGCGCACGCCCTTTTCGGCCCAGTACGCGAACACGCCCGCCAGTGCCAGCCACATTTCGTGCCAGTCGCTCGACTCAAAATCCAGCGGGTAGATGTCCTGGTATTTTTTTGGCGGATTTTCGGCATACTGAATGCTGCCGTCAGCACGTTTCTTGAACCACTGTGGGTGATCGCTGACCCATGGGTGGTCGGGAGCGCACTGAAAAGCGATGTCCAGCGCCACCTCAATGCCGTGCTCGTCCGCGCGCTTGATCAAGCGCTGAAAATCGGCCAGGGTGCCAAGCTCACTCAGGATCGCATCGTGTCCGCCCTCGGCAGAGCCGACTGCCCACGGGCTTCCGACCGCATCAGCTTGTGCATCCAGAGTGTTGTTCGGACCCTTGCGGCGCTGGCGGCCAATCGGATGAATTGGCGGAAAGTACAGCACGTTAAAACCCATACGCTGCACGTAGGGTAGCCACGCTTCGCAGTCGGCGAAGGTGCCATGACGGTGCACGTCATCAGCAGCTGAGCGTGGGAAAAATTCGTACCACGATGAAAATCGGGCGCGTTCGCGCTCGACCGTAATGCCATACGGCTGACTATGGGTCAGTGCCAATTGCAGATCGGGGTGGCGCTGTGCAACCAGGCCGCGCACATCGTCCAGCCCCAGCGCCTTGAGGACTTCCAGCGGCTCGTTGGCCAACGCCGCTTCTTTCAGTTCAAGCGACCAAGTCATGAGCAACTTCTGGTCACTACCTAGCCCGGCCCGTTGCGCCGCCTGCTCAATCAAGGCCGCCCCGCTTTGTGCTGCCAAGCGCACATCTTCCGCTTCGATGCGACGCGCAAAGTCATGGTGCCAAGACAGGAAAGAGTCGACTCGGGCACGCACGGTGTATTGCCAGCTGCCGATCGCATCGAGCGCGAATTCTGCGCGCCAGCGATCGTTTCCGAGCGCTTTCATGGCTTTGCTGGACCAGTCAGCGGCGCCCGTTTTGCGCCACAGTACGTCACAGGCCACCACGTCGTGGCCATCAGCAAAGCAGTCAGCCTCGACACGCATCACATCGCCCACGATTCGTTTTACGGGGAATCGACCGCCGTCAACGTTGGGTGAAATATTTTCGATGACTGCGCGTACACGACCATCGTGCAGGGCAATCGGCATCAGTTTGTCATTGCTCAAGGCGCGCTCCCTTCATATTCAAACATCAGGATCCCCAGCGGCGGCAACTGCAGGTTAAGGGCCTGAAAGTGGCCATGTGATGACACCGGTACCGATGTCAACTGACCCAGGTTACCCACACCGCTGCCGCCATAGAGCGTTGCATCACTATTCATAACCTCGCGCCACAGTCCGGCCTGAGGCACGCCGACCAGAAAGTTGCTGCGCGGCACGGGTGTGAAGTTGGCCACCACCAGCAGCATCGTGCCGTCATTGGCTCGACGCAAATACGTTAGCACACTGTTGTCGGCATTGCCACCATCGATCCATTCAAAGCCGGCTGGCTCGAAATCGAGTTGGTACAGCGCCGGCGTGTTGCGGTACAGGCGATTCAGATCCTCGACCCAACGCTGCAATCCGCTGTGCGGCGCCTTTTCGAGCGCGGCCCAGTCCAAGGTGCCTTCGTGTGTCCATTCTGAGCGTTGGCCGAATTCGCCGCCCATGAACAGCAGCTTTTTGCCTGGGTGCGCCCACATATGACCCAGCAGCAGGCGCAGATTGGCGAACTGCTGCCACTCGTCACCTGGCATCTTGTTGATCAGCGAGCCCTTGCCATAGACCACCTCATCGTGCGAGAGGGGCAACATGAAGTTTTCGGTGAATGCGTAGACCATCGAGAAGGTCAACTGGTTGTGGTGCCAGCGCCGGTTGATTGGGTCTTCCTGCATGTATTTCAAGGTGTCATGCATCCAGCCCATGTTCCATTTCAGACCAAATCCGAGCCCACCGATTTCGATCGGACGCGACACCATGGGCCATGCAGTGGATTCCTCGGCAATAACCTGCACGCCCGGGTGATCCCGGTAGGCCGACTGGTTGAGCTGATGCAGGAAGCTGATGGCCTCCAGATTTTCACGGCCGCCGTAGCGGTTCGGGATCCATTCACCCTCTTTACGCGAATAGTCGAGGTAGAGCATGGACGCCACTGCATCGACGCGCAGCGCGTCGATGTGAAATTCGTCAAGCCAGAACATGGCGCTTGACAGCAGGAAAGCACGCACCTCATTGCGCCCGTAATTGAAGATGGACGAGTCCCACTCCGGCTGAATACCTTGACGCGGGTCGGCGTGCTCATAGAGAAAAGTGCCGTCAAAGCGCGCCAGGCCGTGTGCGTCATCTGGAAAGTGCGAAGGCACCCAGTCCAAAATGACACCCACACCGGCTTCGTGCAAGGTGTCGACCATGAACTTGAAGTCTTGCGGCGTGCCGTAGCGCGATGTCGGGGCAAAGTAGCCGGTGGTCTGGTAGCCCCAAGACCCGTAAAACGGGTGCTCGGTGATCGGCATCAATTCGACATGCGTGAAGTTCAGCTTGGTGACGTAATTGGCAAGTTGCAGCGCGGCGCTGCGGTAATCCAGCATGTTGCCGTCCGGCTGACGACGCCAAGAGCCCAGGTGCAACTCGTAGACCGACATCGGCACCTGCAGCGCATTGCGGCTGGCGCGCTGGTTCAACCACTCGTCATCGCGCCAGACGTAGTCATCAGCGTTCCAGGCGACAGAGGCGGTGGCCGGGGGCAACTCGGCGTAGCGCGCAAACGGATCCGCCTTTTCCAGCCGACCGCCATCGTTCGTAAAAATGACGTACTTGTAGCGCTGCCCCTGCGTCACACCGGCAATCTCGCACTGCCACAGGCCTGAGCCGTCATGGCGTGCCCGCGCTTCATCAACGTCATCGCGCCAGTCATTGAAGTCGCCGATCACACCAACCCGCGCGGCGTTTGGTGCCCAGACCGTAAAGCGGGCACCATCAGGGCTCAGGTGGCAGCCCAGCTTGCGGTAAAGCTGTGAGTGGGTTCCCTCGCGAAGGAAATAGATATCACGCTCATCAAGAGGGGCCATCGGGCTGATCCCATCTGTCTTTGGTGTCATTGCCATTTCATCTCCTTAATGCCGAAACACATTCAATAAACATGCATCGATTGTTAATATATCGCCAACCATTATACATTTGAACAAATGTATTTGCTGAACTGATCAAAAACCAACGACGGCGGCGAGATTGAAACACCGCGAAAAATACTATTTAATTTATAGCTTCTAGTGCATAGTTTATAAGGACTAGAGGCCTATTTCTTCACTTTTTATTCTGCCCGCAAAGCTAATGATCTGGCCACTGCTGGTCAGAGCCAGCCTGGAACCCAACTGAGTTTGAACCTTCCACAAAGGCTCAGCACACCAGCGATTTATCGATACGCCGCTTCTGTTTTTTTGTTTTGGTGATAAGATAGTAATTGATCACTTACCGAAACAGGAGAAGCTTTGAACACACCCACCAAACACCTCCCCGCAGAAGAGCGGCGCGCGGTCACTGTTGAAGCTGTCATCGCCTTGGCAGGCAACCAAAATCCAAATGACATCACCACGGCGGCTATCGCCAAACACATGAACCTCACACAAGGCTCGCTGTTTCGACACTTTCCAACCAAAGACGCCATTTGGGAGTCTGTCATGGCATGGGTTGCAGATCGACTTCTTGCGCGTATCGACAGCGCTGCCCACGGAATTGACTCGCCAATGGCAGCAATGCAGGCCATGTTCATGAGTCATATTGACTTTGTTGTCGAGCACCCTGGCGTGCCGCGGATGATGTTTGGCCAACTGCAAAACGCCCAGCCCACCGCCGCCAAAAGCGTCGCTCAAGCCCTGATACAGCGCTATGCCGAGCGCATTTGCGCCCGCATTGAGCAAGGAAAGCGCCTGGGTGAAATCACCCCTGACGTGAACACGCAAGCAGCGGCATCGCTGTTTGTCGGAACCATCCAGGGGCTTGTGATGCAGTCCATGCTATCTGACGACCTCCAGCGCATGCGCACGGATGCCCCTGCTGTCTTCGCAATTTACCAACGTGGCCTGAAAAACAAGGAATAAAAGATGAAAGATTTCTTCTCAACCCACAGCCGGACGCTCGCGCTGGCAAGTGTCGTGCTGCTGCTATTGGGCTTGCTGGCTTATGTGGCCTTGCGCGCCGGACCACTGGCACCGGTGCCAGTCACCGTGATCGCCGTCGAGAGCCAGGCCATCGCGCCGGCGTTGTTTGGCATCGGTACGGTCGAGGCGCGCTTCACCCACAAAATCGGACCGACATTTGCTGGGCGCATCAAACGCGTAGAGGTTCAATCGGGCGACACCGTGAAAGCCGGGCAATTGCTCGGTGAGATGGACCCGGTTGATCTGGACGACAAGATTGGTGCACAGAACGCAACACTCAAGCGCGCCGAGGCCAGCGTGCTCGCGGTAGAGGCACAGCTTCAGGAGGTCAGCGCCCGCAAAGCTTTCGCAGAAATCCAGACCAGACGCTACGAGCAACTGCTGGCTGCGCGGTCCGTCAGCGAAGAAGGCGCGCAGGCGAAACTGCAGGAATTCCAGATTGCACAGGCCAACCTGCAAGCGATGCGGGCCAACCTTGATGCCTCGCGCCAGGAATTGGTTCGAGCGCGCGCCGATCGTGACGGCTTGGTCCGCCAGCGTGCCAACCTGCGTCTGGTGTCGCCGGTTGACGGACTGGTGACTCGACGCGATGCCGACCCGGGCACCACGGTTGTCGCAGGTCAAGCCGTGGTCGAGGTGGTGGAGCCCGCCAGCTTGTGGATCAACGTCCGTTTTGACCAACAACGCGCCCACGGCCTGCGCAGCGGCTTGTCAGCAGCGATTGTTTTACGCTCACAAACTGGGGCACCTTTGGCTGGACGGGTTGCGCGTATCGAACCCCACGCCGATCCGGTCACCGAAGAAGTTTTGGCAAAAGTCGAGTTCACCAAGACACCGACAACGCTACCGCCCATTGGCGAACTGGCCCAGGTGACGCTGGCATTGGTCGCGACCGAATCCAAGCCGGTTGTCCCCAATGCCAGCATACAAAGGGTTGATGGCCGCCTGGGTGTGTGGCTGGTGGAGGACGGTAGCTTGCGCTTTGCGGCCATCAAGGCCGGCACCACTGATCTTGAAGGACGGGTACAGATTCTGCAGGGCCTCAAGGGCGGAGAAAGCGTGGTGGTTTACAGCTACAAGACACTTGGTGCCAACAGCCGGATCAAAATCGTGGACCGTATTCTGGGCAAGTCGTCATGATCAGCCTTGCCGGCCGCGATATTCTGCATTCCTGGAGCAAATTCGTACTCACAGGTATTGGCTTGGGATTGTTGATCGGCGTCACACTGACCATGGCTGGCGTGTACCGCGGCATGGTGGACGATGCCAATGTGCTGCTTGACAACAGCGGTGCTGACTTGTGGGTGGTTCAAAAAGACACCCAAGGCCCCTACGCTGAATCGTCCAGTCTGGTCGATGACACCTACCGCAGCATTCTGGGTATGGCGGGTGTCGCGCGCGCAGCCAACGTCACCTACCTGACCATGCAAGTAACCCAGCTGCAAGGTGACAAAGCACGTGATGTGCGTGCCATGGTGGTGGGCATCACCCCTGATGGTCCCGGCTACCCGGGGCAGCCTGGTTATCTTTTGGAGGGGCGCCACCTGACCCGTGGCCACTACGAAGCAGTCGCCGATATTGCGAGCGGCTTTGTCGTGGGTGATCACATCAGGATTCGGCGCAACGCGTATGCCGTGGTCGGGCTCACCCGCCGGATGGTGTCCTCGGGCGGCGACCCAATGATTTTCATCCCCATCAAGGATGCCCAGGAGGCGCAATTTCTCAAGGACAACGATGCCATCGTGCGCCAGCGCGCCCGCACCGAACAAAACCCGGCACTCAATCGCCCTGGCGTGCCCGGGCTGCTGGACGCGGTCATTGCCTCGCAAAACACCAATGCATCGGTGAATGCCGTGCTGGTACAAGTTGAAGCTGGCACTGATCCAGAGGCAGTCGCCGAGCCGATCCGACGCTGGAAGCGCCTGGGCGTGTTTACTCGCGCACAAATGCAAAACATACTGGTTGATAAATTGATTGCCACGGCAGCCAAGCAAATCGCTATGTTCCTGGTGATTCTGGCGATCGTCAGCGCGGCGATTGTGGCCTTCATTATTTACACCCTGACGATGGGCAAAATCCGTGAGATTGCGGTGCTCAAGTTGATTGGAACCAAGAACCGCACCATCGCCAACATGATTCTTCAACAGGCCGTCGCGCTGGGTTTGATCGGCTTTGTGGTCGGCAAGGTATCGGCCACCTTCTGGGCACCAGTTTTTCCCAAATACGTGCTACTGGAGTCCGGCGATGCCATTCGCGGATTTATTGCGGTGGTCATCATTTGCATACTCGCCAGCGTGCTGGCGATACGCGCAGCGCTTAAAGTTGACCCGGCGGAGGCTATCGGTGGATAAACAACATTCAGACTCATCGGCACGCGGTATCCGCATTGAGGGACTCAAAAAACGCTACGGTCAGGGCGATACAGCGGTGGACGCACTCAAGGGCGTGAACATGGTCGTCGCACCTGGTGAAGTGGTGGGCCTGGTCGGCCCCTCGGGCTCGGGCAAGAGCACCTTGCTCAAGTGTTTGGGTGCCATCATTGAGCCCACGGCCGGGCGCATGATTTTGGGCCAGGACGTAATCTACGACAACGGCTGGAAAATTCCCGACCTGCGCGCTTTGCGGCGCGACAAAATCGGCTTTGTGTTTCAGGCCCCCTACCTGATTCCGTTTCTGGATGTGCTTGACAACGTTGCACTGCTGCCCATGCTGGCAGGTGTGCCCAACGCAGAAGCACGCAAACGCGCGATGGACCTGTTGAAAGCGCTCGATGTCGATCACCGCGCCAAGGCTATGCCACCGCAGCTCTCTGGCGGCGAACAACAACGCGTGGCCATTGCCCGCGGTCTGGTCAATCGCCCGCCTGTCATTCTGGCCGATGAGCCCACCGCGCCACTCGACAGCGAGCGCGCCCTGGCGGTGATTCGCATTCTTAACCAGATGGCGCGCCAGTTCGACACCGCCATCATCGTTGTTACCCACGACGAAAAGATCATTCCTACTTTCAAGCGGATTTACCACATCCGCGATGGTGTGACCCATGAGGAAGCCGGCGAAGGACGAGGAATCGACTGATGCGCACTCTTACAAGCACCCCAAGGCGGCACCGCCCATTCCACAAAACCGCTGTCGCAGCAAGCTTGATCGCGGCGCTGCTCGCAATCACCAGCGCCACGTCATGGGCTGATGAAAATGCGGTGGCTGCACCGCTTGCCTTGCGCAAAATTATGCAAGACCTGGGCAAGAACATGCAAGCCATCACCGATGGAATTTCACGGGGTGATTGGGAGCTGGTGGAAAAAACCGCAGCGCTTGTCGCCGAGCACCCGCAGCCGCCGCTGGGCGAAAAAATGCGCATCCTGAGCTTTGTGGGCACCAGTATGGGCAAGTTCAAATCCTATGACGGCGAAACCCACGCTCAGGCGCAGGCGCTAGGCAAGTCAGCCAACAGCCATGATGGACAAGCTGTCATTTTGGCCTTCCAGAAACTTCAGACCAGTTGCTACAACTGCCACAGCGAATTTCGCAAACCGTTCGTGGTGCATTTTTATGGCACGAAGGACGCAATTCAGTGATGCCGTTCGATTTCAACTTGAACAATTTGGACCCAATTTCATGAATCAATCAACACACCCACGCGGATTTTCAATCTGGGCGATTTCCCTGGTCGCGATCGGGTTCGGCCTGCTGACCATCAAGGAAGGCGGCGCGATCTTGTTCGGCAGTGAGACCGCACGCGCGGCGGCTGGCAACTATGTGCCGTTCGTGCTCTGGTTCAACTTTGCGGCAGGCTTCGCCTATGTCATTGCTGGCATCGGGCTTGGGATGATGCAGCGCTGGGCGATGTGGCTGGCCTTTGCCATCGCCGCGGCAACGGCCTTCACGTTTGCGGCGTTTGGCGTGCACATTTACTCCGCAGGAGACTTCGAACTCCGTACAGTCATTGCCATGTCGCTGCGAACGCTGGTCTGGATGACGATCTCCGCCGTTGCATGGCAACGACTAATGCGGTGTCGTGCCTGACTGCCATGCAAGCCACAGTGTGGTGCGTGCAGGCATGAACAGCAGCATTGCATTGATTGAAAAATTTCAGGAGTCAGTATGAAGATCACTTTTCTTGGCGCAGCACGCGAAGTAACGGGTTCTTGCTATCTATTCGAGACCGAGGGCACCCGTTTTTTAGTGGACTGCGGCATGCTGCAAGGCGGGCGAGAGGCCTCTGTACGCAACCGCCAGCCCTTCGCTTTTGATCCGCGAACAATTGACTTTGTCTTGCTGACACACGCACACATTGACCATAGCGGGTTGCTGCCCAAGCTGGTATTGAATGGTTTTACCGGGCCGATCTATACCACCAGCGCCACTGCTGATTTGCTGGCGGTCATGTTGCCCGACAGCGGCCACATTCAGGAGGTAGAAGCTGAACGGAACCTCAAAAGGCGCAGCACCAGATTTCCGGCACTGCCGGCCATCTACAGCGCCGAAGACGCAAAAAACAGCCTTCAACAATTAAAGCCAGTTCACTATGACACGCGCTTTGCGCCGCACCCTCACGTTACGGTCTGCTTTCGTGATGCGGGCCATATTCTGGGGTCCGCCATTATCGAAATCGAGATGATTCAGGGCTCCATCACGCGTCAAATTGTGGTGTCAGGTGACCTGGGGCAACCAGGGCGGCCGATCTTGCGCGATCCGACCCGCATTGAATACGCCGACATTTTATTAATCGAGTCCACCTACGGCAACCGCAACCACAAAGACCTGCCTACCACCCTGGACGAGTTGGCAGAGATCATCGAAGATACTTTGTACAGACGCAAAGGCAACGTGATTGTTCCCGCCTTTGCCGTCGGGCGCACCCAGGAGCTGGTCTACCACTTGCACCAACTAACCGAGCAAGGCCGCCTGAAGCACCTGAATATCTATGTCGATTCACCCATGGCATCAGCGGCCACGCAGATCACGAAAAGGCATTTCGAGCTATTCGATGAAGAAGCTCGCCGTCTGGTGCAATGGCAGTCACTGAAAAAAAATCAGCCCAATTTGCATTTTGTCGCCGACGTTTCAGAGTCCATCAAACTCAACCAGATTCGCTCGGGTGCCATCATCATTTCAGCCAGCGGCATGTGTGATGCCGGGCGCATCAAGCACCATCTGGAACACAACCTGGGACGCGCCGAATGCAGTGTGTTGATCACCGGCTTTCAAGCGGCGGGCACATTGGGGCGCAAGCTGGTGGATGGGGCCAAGGAAGTACGCATATTTGGTGAACCGATTGCGGTACGCGCACAAATTCACACGCTGGGCGGTTTCTCGGCCCATGCCGATCAGACGGCCTTGCTGACCTGGACCGGTGGATTCAAAAAACCACCCGCACGTACCTTTGTGGTCCACGGCGAAGTGGCTGCTTCTACGGCCTTGGCTCAGCAACTGACCGAGCAGCGGCATTGGGATGTCATCGTGCCGGAAATCGGCCAGAGCTACACGCTATGACCACACCACATGGCGGGCCAGTTTCAAAAACTGGTAGCGAAGATCCCTATGCCGCACGGCGGCAGGCGATTCTGCAGGACCCCTCCTATCGTATGGCCCATGAAGACCTCTCGCTGCTCAGTGACGATGCCTCGCGGCCGATTAGGTTACAGCTTGAACTGCTTAAACCGGAGCGCTATCTACAACGTCACAAAATTGAATCGACCGTGGTGGTTTTTGGCAGCGCCCGCATACTGGCACCCCAACAAGCCAAGTCGAATCTGGTCGTATTGAACGAGCAGGCCCAATTGACCCCGGATGATCAAACGCTGACTTTGGCATTAGCCCATGCACACAAGCAGTTGGAGCAATCGCGCTATTACGAAGAGGCGCGCCGTTTTGCAGAAATTGTTTCCAGGCGGTTTCAGCAAGAAGGGCGTCGCGACTTTGTCGTGGTCACCGGAGGCGGTCCTGGCATCATGGAAGCCGCCAATCGGGGAGCTTTTGATGCGGGTGCCCGCAGCATCGGACTGAACATCACCCTGAAACATGAACAAGCTCCGAACCCATTTATCACACCGGGCTTGTGCTTTCAGTTCCGCTATTTCGGCCTGCGCAAAATGCATTTTTTGATGCGCGCCAGAGCGTTGGTCGTGTTTCCGGGCGGATTTGGCACCTTTGACGAGCTGTTTGAAGTGCTCACGCTGATACAGACAGGCAAAGTGCGCCGGGTGCCCATTGTGTTGGTCGGAGCCAATTTTTGGCGCAAAGCCATCAATTTTGAATTTCTGATTGAAGAAGGTTTTATCAGCCCTCAGGATGTGCAACTTTTTACGATCGTGGACACGGCAGAAGATATTGTTGCGACCCTGCAAGAGTTTTATGACGGCAAACCACCCTTGCCTGAAACCCATCAGGATTGACCATGCAAGCAGCTCATGTTCACGCCCGGGTAGTACAGTGGATCGGCCAAGGTGTCGGGGCACTCACGCTGTCTCTGCACCTCGTGCCGGGCATTGCACAAACGGGCTCTGAAAAGTCCACCGCTATCAGCGCGTGCAAAACTGACCAGATGATCAAATTCCGCGGCGGCACCGCCCGACTGGAAAACGACCTCTTTGCAAACACCGATCAAAATTACACCAATGGCGTGGTGTTTACCGCGGTGTCACAGGACATGGTTGGCAAAATTGACCCCGCGTGCCTGCCTGCACCGGTTCGATTGCATGCGGATCTCATCCGGTTTTTAAACCCGGGCTTTTGGTCCGATGCGGAAAATCCAGCGCACGCGCAAAACGTGGTGGTCAAATTTGGTCAGTCGATGTTCACACCGAAGGACCCGGCCCGCACCGATCTGGTTCAAGGTGACAGACCTTACGCTGGTTTGCTGTTCGTCGGCATGTCATGGAACCGTCGCAAACATGACCCGCAAAGCAACTCGGAAATACTCGATACGCGTGAGATTACCTTGGGTGTCATCGGCCCTCTGGCGCTGGCTGAGCAGACCCAAAATCTAGTTCACGATGTCATCGGAGCGGATCGATTTCAGGGTTGGGACAATCAATTGAAAAACGCACCGGCGCTGCAAATGGCCATGGACCGGAAGTTCCGGAGCTATCGCGGAGCAGGCGCGATTCAGCCTGGTTTCTCGGCCGATTCAATCCGTACCGTCGGGCTGCAGTTGGGCAATATCGAAACCTCCGCCAGCGTGGGCATTGAGGGACGCATAGGCTGGAATCTGCCAAACGATTTTGGCACCTACCCCATCAGACCCGGCGCAGAAAACCGTCCCCCATCTGCAGCATCCATTCACGGCAATGCGGCCGATGCCACTTTGGCCACTGCTCGCCCGCGAGCCGGCGTGCACCTCTTTGGCACGCTTGAAACAAAGTATGTGGCGCATGATTTTTCGCTCGACGGCAGCCTGTTTCATTCCAGTCACCTTGTTACGCGCCGCCCTTGGGTGGCGCAAGCGGCTATTGGGTTGAGTGCCCAGAGCCCGGTGGCAGGACACGGAGTCAAGCTGGCCGTCATGCGCGTTTACCGTACTCGGGAATTCGAGGAACAAGGGCCGAGCCACGCGTATGGCTCGATTGCACTGAGCATTGAGTTTTAAAAGAACCAATGCATCCTCAATCCAACCAATCAACCAAACCAAGGAATCAATCATGAATAGCCGAATTCGCCGGTGCAAGTCAACCCTATGCAGGCCTCTGCTTTTGTTGACACCGCTGGTCGCCGCGTTGGCAGGTTGCGCTGTGGGCCCTGATTTTCAGCGCCCCGCACCGCCTGCCGTGACTGACTACACGAGTACTGCGTTTTCACCGGCAACCGTCACCAGTCCGGGGCCACATGGCATCCAACAGCAGTTTATTAGCGCAGCCGTGCCAATCGATTGGTGGAAGGAACTCCACTCAGAAAAACTCACACGCTTGGTTGACCAGGCGCTTGCAGCCAGCCCGACTCTCGCGTCGGCCAAAGCCACTTTGCGCCAGGCGGAACAAAGCTATGCCGCAACGTCAGGCTCAACCCAGCTACCACAAGTCAACGCGAAGCTCGGCGACCAACGGCAGGGCACCAATACCGCCGCCGCAGGGATGCCTGATGGGGAGCGCACCTACAGCCTTTACAGCGCCACCATCGCAGTCAGTTATGACCTTGATCTGGCCGGTGGCAATCAACGCGCGCTGGAAGCGTTGGCGGCGCAGGTCAACTACCAGTCTTTTCAGCTTGAAGGCGCGCGTTTGACGCTGGCCTCCAGCCTGGCGCTGACGGCCATCACACAAGCGCAGTTGTCGGCTCAAATCGCCGCCACAAATAGCCTCTTGAATGCCCAGGAGGAGCAATTGACGCTGACCCGAAAACGCCTCGAACTCGGGGTCGGAACTCAGCTCGAAGTATTGGCGCTACAAACGCAGGTGCAGCAAGTCCGGGCGAGCTTGCCAACATTGCGCAACAAACGCGAACAAACCCGCCACCTGCTGGCGGTGCTGGCAGGGCAAGCGCCGGGCGCGTCCAGCACACCTGATTTCGTGATGGGTGACTTTTCGTTACCTCAGTCTTTGCCGGTCAGCGTGCCATCCGAACTGGTGCGCCGCCGACCCGATATAAGGGCATCCGAAGCCTTACTGCAAGCGGCGAGTGCGCAATATGGGGTAGCAGTCGCCAAGCTCTATCCGCAACTCACGCTGACGGCCAACCTGGGCTCTCAAGCGTTGACAACGGCCGGCCTGTTCGGGGCCAGCTCCATGATCTGGAGCCTGGGTGGGCAGCTTGCACAACCACTGTTTACACCAGGTTTGAAAGCCAATGCAAAGGCATCCGAGGCGGCGATGCAAGCAGCACAAGCCAACTACCAACAAACGGTGCTGCAGTCTTTACGCAATGTGGCGGATGTGCTTCGCACGGTTGAAAGCGATGCACAAGTGCAGCAATCGCTGGAAAGCGCCAACGCGTCAGCGCAGGCAACGGTACAACTCGTTCAGACGCAATATGCCCTTGGGTCGGCCAGCTATTTGCAACTGTTGCTGGCACAACAGCAAGCCCAGCAAACCTTCATTAACGTACTGGAACTGCGCGCCCGGCGTGTCGCCAACACGGTGACGCTGTACCAAGCGATGGGTGGTGGCTACCGCGATTAGTCAACCCGTCGAGCAAACTAAAGCGGATGGTGCGCAAAGCTCGGCACCCGCGCGTATTCCATAAACCTGAGCCATTAACGCCCAGCCGAAGTCGCGCGTGGCTACATCGCCCCGCTCATGCCGCGCCCGCTACGCCCACCTGCGCCTGACATGCCTTTGCGTTGCGCTGGTTTTTCAGGCGCGGGGCAACTGCCCGCCTGTTTGAATGCGGGAATGGTGGCCATCAAAAATTGGTTGGCCAGTTGCTGCTGCTGTGGGCTCAAAGCAGCCTGCAAGGCAGCCACTGCTAAAGCCACATCTTCAAGCGCGGCCAGACGATTTTGCTGCTGACTGAGCCATTGCGTCATCTGTAGCGTGACCTGCGCGCCGGCAGAGGCTGGCGGCTGGACAATGGCCACGGCTTCGCGCCCAGGCTCCCCTGTTTGCGCCCCTGCCAGCAGGGGTAGTAGCAGCAGCGCGGTGATCGAAATTCGTTTGAATAACATTGTTTGCCAATGAAAAGGGTGTGCTTTGCCGCGGATCAAGGGGTAAAGCGCAACTGGTAGCGCGCAGCAAAGTTGCGGCAAATACCCAACATGCGCTGGCGTTGCCACTCCAGCCGTGCCGGTGGGCTGCATTTGAAGTTAGTGGCACAAGTGCCATAGCTGGCCAACGCGGACGCTACCTGGGCTATGTCGTGAGCCGATGCCGCAGCCACTGGGCGCAACGCGGGTCGCCTGTCTTTTAACTTGAACCGGGTCAGTTGCGCCAGCACGCACGGTGCCCACTCAATGCCCATGGCATCCGCACAAATGGCGCCGTGCAGGGACTCGGTCAAAATGCGCGAACAACTGCGCATCTGGGCCAATACAGCTTGCGGAGACTGTCTTGGGTTGATGGCAATCATGCCCGCCCGCGCCGCCACCGCCGGCCAGTCAAAACTGTCCCAGGTCTGGTAGTGAGGAATGAGCCCGATGGGGCCGGCCTGGTTTTTTACAGTGGTGGCTTGCAGTTCTGGCCACAGCAGCGCCGGGTCACCCACGGCCAAATTTGCAGGCAGGCCAAATTTCTGAGCGGTCAGCGGGCCACGAACCCAGTGAAACTCCCAACTGGCATCAGGAAAAGCGGCTCCTTTCTCGCCCAACCCAGCCCCCAGCACCACCTTGCGCACCGACTGGTCATGACGGCCGTCGAGCAAGGTGCCGATGCCAAAAAAACGCAGTTG
>JBBQZI010000002.1:0-37880 GCA_038207855.1 Burkholderiales bacterium | reverse complement strand
CTCCATTTCAGTTAGATCGTAAAAAAGGATTGCGCCGCGACGAGCCGTTTTGGCTCGCTTTGAGCGCCCTGTATTCATGGCCACCAACTTTCTCACCAAAATTTTCGGCAGTCGCAATGACCGCCTGCTCAAAAAATACCGTCACGCGGTGATCAAAATTAACGCGATGGAGTCCGACTTTGAGAAACTCTCAGACGAGGCTTTAAGAGCCATGACTGAAGACTTGAAGCAACGTCTGCTGCAGGGTGAAACACTCGATGCCGTGCTACCAGAAGCTTTTGCTGTGGTGCGCGAAGGCTCCAAGCGCGTCATGAAAATGCGGCATTTTGATGTGCAGTTGCTCGGCGGCATGTCGCTGCATTACGGCAAGATTTCTGAAATGGGCACCGGTGAAGGCAAAACGCTTACAGCGACGCTGCCGGTCTACCTCAACGCGCTGACCGGCAAGGGCGTGCATGTGGTTACGGTGAATGATTACCTGGCCAATCGCGATGCGCAGTGGATGGGTAAGCTTTACAACTTTTTGGGATTGTCGGTGGGCATCAATTTGCCCAATATGTCGCGCGAAGAAAAACAGGCGGCTTACCGCTCTGACATCACCTATGGCACCAACAACGAATACGGTTTTGACTACCTGCGTGACAACATGGTCTACGAAGCAGCAGACCGGGTGCAGCGTAACTTGAACTACGCCATCGTTGATGAGGTGGATTCGATCCTGATTGATGAGGCACGGACACCGCTAATCATTAGCGGTCAGGCCGAAGACCAGACCAATTTGTATCAGGCCATCAAGAACATCGTTCCACAACTCGAAATGCAGGAGGGTGAGGCCGATCCGCACACGGGCGAGGGCATCACCAAGGTGGGTGATTTCACGATGGATGAAAAAAGCCATCAGGTGTTTCTGACTGAACGCGGTCATGAAAATGCCGAGCGCATCCTGTTTGAGATGGGCCTGATACCTGAGGGTGCCAGCCTGTACGACCCGGCCAACATCACGCTCATGCACCACTTGTACGCTGCGTTGCGGGCGCAACACCTCTATCACCGTGATCAACATTACGTGGTACAGGCGGGCGAGGTAGTGATTGTGGATGAGTTCACCGGACGCTTGATGACCGGGCGGCGCTGGAGCGAAGGCCTGCACCAGGCGGTTGAGGCCAAGGAAGGTGTGGCCATCCAGCCAGAAAACCAAACCATGGCATCGATCACGTTCCAGAATTATTTCCGGCTTTACGGCAAGTTGGCGGGTATGACAGGCACGGCCGACACCGAAGCCTACGAGTTTCAGGAAATTTACGGTCTTGAAACGGTGGTGATGCCCCCGAACCAGCCGAGCCGCCGGGATGATCAGCTTGACCGCGTTTACAAGACCACGGGTGAAAAATACGATGCGGCCATCAAGGACATTCGTGAATGCTATGAGCGCGGTCAACCGGTTCTTGTCGGGACAACCTCCATCGAGAACTCTGAAATCATTGCCGATCTGCTGGTCAAAGAAAATTTACCGCATCAAGTGCTTAATGCCAAGCAGCACGCGCGTGAAGCTGACATCGTGGCCCAGGCTGGTCGCCCGAAAATGGTCACCATCGCCACCAACATGGCCGGTCGCGGGACTGACATTGTGCTGGGCGGCAATATCAGCAAGTCGATTGAAACCATCGAGGCCGATGAGTCGCTTGACGCGGCCCAAAAACAGCAACAAATCGATGTAGTTCAGGCCCAATGGGCAAAAGAGCACGAATTGGTGAACAAGCTGGGGGGCTTGCGCATTATTGCCACCGAGCGACACGAATCGCGCCGGATTGATAACCAGTTGCGTGGTCGCTCTGGTCGCCAGGGAGACCCCGGCTCATCGCGCTTTTATCTCAGCCTGGACGATTCGCTGATGCGCATCTTTGCGGGTGACCGTGTCAAAGCCATCATGGATCGGCTCAAGATGCCCGAAGGCGAAGCGATTGAGGCGGGCATTGTTACGCGCTCAATTGAAAGCGCGCAGCGCAAAGTGGAGGCGCGCAACTTTGACATGCGCAAGCAATTGCTT
The DNA here is from genome assembly GCA_038207855.1 of Burkholderiales bacterium. GTDB lineage: Bacteria > Pseudomonadota > Gammaproteobacteria > Burkholderiales > Burkholderiaceae_C > Rhodoferax. Next base: position 35,833 of record JBBQZI010000002.1, on the reverse strand, counting down.
GAATATGATGACGTGGCCAATGACCAACGTAAGGTGATTTACCAGCAGCGCAATGAAATTCTGGACGCAACCGACCTGTCGGCCCAGGTTCAATCCTTGCGCGAAGGCTGTTTCCAGGATGTTGTGCGCGAATACGTTCCGGCCGAATCGGTTGAAGAGCAATGGAATTTGCCAGCACTTGAGAAGGTGCTGACCAATGATTGGCAGATCAATTTGGACTTGCAGCAACAGGTGAGTGCGGCCAGTGCCATCACTGAGCAAGATCTTCTGGAAACGGTACGGGCGCACGCCAACCAAACGTTTGAGGCCAAAGTGGAGATGGTGGGGAACGAGAACTTCACGCAGTTTGAACGCATGGTGTTGTTGCAAAGCATCGACACCAATTGGCGTGATCACCTGAGTTCTCTGGACTACTTGCGCCAAGGTATTCACCTGCGCGGCTATGCTCAAAAACAGCCCAAGCAAGAATACAAGCGCGAGGCGTTCGAGCTGTTCGGACAAATGCTCGATGCCGTCAAAAATGAGGTCACCAAGGTACTCATGACGGTGCGCGTACAGTCCAACGAAGAAGTAGAGCAAGCCGCAGCTGAGCTCGAAAGCCGGGCAGAGCGCATCACCAACGTGACCTATAGCGCGCCCACCGAGACCGGTGAAGTCGAAATAATTGTGGATGCCGATACCGTAGCTCATGCGGTTCCCCGAGTTGGGCGCAACGAGCCCTGTCCCTGCGGTAGTGGTAAAAAATACAAACAGTGCCACGGTAAATTGGCTTAACCGTTCAACCAAATAACATCGGGCCAAGTGCCCGATTTTTTCGTTTTGTTTTTACGACCGGGTGTGAATTGTTCGTCCTTAGTCCTTTGAAAGAAAATCATGTCTGTAAATTTGGCTGCTCCCAACCCTGCCGATTTGTTTCCAATTTCTGGCGTTCGCATGGGCATCACCGAGGCTGGCATCCGCAAAGTCAATCGCAAGGATTTGACGGTTGTGCTGATTGACGAGCAGGCATCAGTCGCTGGTGTTTTTACGCAAAACCGGTTTTGCGCAGCGCCGGTCCAGATCTGCCGTGAACACTTGGCTGGCACTAGCGGCGTGCGTGCCATGTTGATCAATACCGGTAACGCCAATGCTGGCACCGGTGCTGATGGGCGTGCTCGTGCATTGAGTACTTGTCAAGCGCTGGCCGGTCGCTTGGGGTTGTCGGCACAGCAGGTGCTGCCGTTTTCAACCGGTGTCATCATGGAAACCTTGCCCAGTGATCGGATTGAGGCCGGCCTAGAGGCCGCCATTGCCGACGCGCGTGAAGACAATTGGCTGCGCGCCGCCGAAGCCATCATGACGACCGACACGGTTGCCAAGGCGTTTGGAGCCCAGGTGATGATTGACGGAGCCATCGTCAGCATCACCGGCATCAGCAAAGGGGCCGGCATGATTCGCCCCAACATGGCGACCATGCTGGGGTTCATGGCTACCGATGCCTGTATCAATCCGACGCTGTTGAAGCAGTTGGCCACCGAATTGGCCGAGGGTTCCTTCAATCGTGTCACAGTCGATGGCGACACCTCCACCAACGACTCTTTCGTGGTCATCGCCACCCATAAAGCCAAGCACGCAGTCATTGATTCGTTTGACAACGCTGCCGGCCAAGCATTGCGCACCGCCATGCTGGGTGTGGCGCAAAAATTGGCGCAAGCCATTGTGCGTGATGGCGAAGGTGCTACTAAATTCATTGCAATCCGGGTGGAGGGCGGTGCCACGCAAGTCGAATGCCGTCAGGTGGCGTATGCGATTGCACATTCGCCACTGGTAAAGACAGCCTTTTTCGCCAGTGACCCCAATCTAGGGCGCATTCTGGCTGCCGTGGGTTATGCCGGCATTGCCGATCTGGATCAAAACACCATTGATTTGTATCTTGACGACGTGCATGTTGTCACGCAAGGTGGCCGCCATCCAGGCTATCGCGAAGAAGACGGCCAGCGCGTCATGAAGCAAAGCGAAATCACCGTGCGCGTGCTGTTGGGCCGTGGAGCAGCAGCAGACACCGTGTGGACTTGCGACCTCAGTCACGACTACGTGACGATCAACGCGGACTATCGCTCATGAATCCGGGGTTCGAGCATCTCTTGCTGCGCGCCGAGCAGCTCATCAGCCGCATTGAGGCGGTGCTGCCGCAGCCTTTGGCTGAGCCCGACTGGGCGGCTTCCAGTGCCTACCGTTACCGCAAGCGCAGCACGGGCCGCAGCAGTCTTGAGCCAGTGCGCCACATCGGTGTCATGCGTTTGGCTGATTTAAAAGAAATCGAGCCACAAAAAGAAAAGATTCAACGCAATACCCTGCAATTTGTCAATGGCCAACCGGCCAACAATGTGCTGCTGACGGGGGCGCGCGGCACCGGCAAGTCATCGTTGATTCGTGCCTGTCTGAACGAATACGCGCCGCAGGGCTTGCGCTTGATTGAAGTTGACAAGGCTGACCTGATCGAGTTGCCCGACATTGTGGATTTGGTATCAGGCCGGCCAGAGAAATTCATCGTGTTTTGTGATGACCTGAGCTTTGAAGATGGTGAGCCTGGTTACAAGGCGCTCAAGTCCATTCTGGATGGCTCAGTGGCAGCCACCACGGCCAATGTGCTGATTTATGCCACCAGCAACCGCCGCCATTTGCTGCCCGAGTACATGAAGGAAAACCTCACCTACACCCACACGGCTGATGGCGAAGTGCATCCAGGTGAGGGCGTGGAAGAAAAAATTTCTTTGTCGGAGCGTTTTGGTTTGTGGGTCAGTTTCTATCCGTTTACACAGGACGAGTACCTGACCATCGTGGCGCAGTGGCTTAGTTTCATGGGGGTGGGTTCCGCCGCTATTGATGCGGCCAGAGGGCAAGCCCTGGTGTGGGCGCTGGAGCGTGGTTCACGCAGCGGTCGGGTCGCCTACCAGTTTGCGCGCGATTACGCCGGTCAGCACGCCATGCCCGCATGACACGCCCACCCGCCACGCCCACGCTCCTGGTCGCCGATCCAGGTCAGCCGCGCATGGGTGGCCCGGATCGTGCCGTGGTTGACGTGGCTGTAGGTGTGTTGATTCGTGCCAACGGAGACTTCTTGTTGACATCCCGGCCACAAGGCAAGGTCTACGCGGGCTATTGGGAGTTTCCCGGCGGCAAATTCGAGTCTGGTGAGACGGCTGCACAGGCGCTGCAACGTGAGCTGCATGAAGAGTTGGGCATTCAAACGGGTCAGATTCAGCCGTGGCGTGAGGAGCTGGTGGACTATCCGCACGCACTGGTACGCTTGCACTTTTGCAAGGTGCTGGACTGGACTGGCGAGTTGCAGATGCGTGAGGCTCAGTCGTTTGCCTGGCAGCAGTTGCCGGTGACGGTGGTGCCAGTTTTACCGGGTACGGTGCCGGTACTTGCCTGGCTGGCAGCTGAAAGAAATTTCAATTCCGCTACACATTGTGTAGCTGCTAGCGCTTATCCATAAAGGGCTAGAGGCCTATTTGCTTGATATTTTTTCAATGCAGGTCAGGCGACAGTGGATCTGGCTCAGTGGCTGCAGGCAGTGCAAATTGTTCACTAGCCCATGCCCCCAAGTCAATTTGTTTACAACGCTCGCTGCAAAACGGTCGAAATGCATTGCTGGGTGCGTAAACACTTGGCCCGCCACAGGTGGGGCATTTCACGATTTTGGTTGGCTGTCCTGAAGGGGTTGCTGATTTGCTCATGAGCACAGCGCCAACTCGAAAGCGACATCGTCTGTGATGGCATGCGGGCGATTGTCCTCGCCTTGGCGCATCAGCCGTATGGACACCATGAGCCGATTGCCGCTGATTTCCGGAATCAGCTCCTGCGACGCATCCAGTGCTACGCGCATCAGCAAAAAAGTCCGACCTTGCGGCAGCGTTTGCTGAAACTGACCCGCGTTGGCGATCACTTTTTGTGGCGCGCCCGAATCGCGCAGCAGTTTCAACAGCAAATGAACGGCATCGGCCAGCGGGGTCAAGGTGCTGATCCAGCGATGCAAATCGGCCTGCCGCGTCTCACCGTATTTGAATTGCCAGGCGTAATACGAGGGCAAATCAAATTCACAGGTGCCGCCCGGGATGCCAATGCGGCTGCGAATACTCATCAGCCAATCATTTTCAGTCAGGGTTTGACCCGACTTGCCGGGCTGGCTGTTCAAAGCCGCAAACCGTTCATCAAGTTCACCGACGACTTGGTCGAGAACCGCTTCGGCAATCGCCGGGTTGCCACGGTAACTGTCGAGCGCATGCTTTTGCTTGTCGATGTCTTTGAGTAGATCTGTTTTGAGGTCAGCGCGCGCCGCCACATCCATGATTTCAAACAGGGTCACCAGTGCAAAGTGATGGTCAAGTGGGTCAACGCGCGCCACCAAATGATTGAGGCGAACAAACAGGTGCTCAAGCCGCAAATAAGTGCGGATGCGTTCGTGCAGGGGATATTCGTAGAGGATCACGCTCGTTAAACCGGTTCACAGGGATGCTTCAATGATAGCCCGAAGCCAGCGGCCAGTGCCTGCACTTGAATTTTCAGCACATCAAGAGCAATGTCGTTGTTGAAAATGACTGCATCAGACGCTTTGAGCCGCTGTGTGCGGCTGGCTTGGGCGGCAATGATCGCCTCAACAGCGTCGCGGGCCAGCACACTGCGTTTCATGACGCGGTCAATTTGGGTCTCAGCCGTGCAATCAACTACCAGAACTTGGTCGACCTTTTTGCGCCAGTGGCCTGATTCCACCAGCAATGGCACATCAAAAACCAGGCAAGGATGACCGGCCGCCTCGGCTGCACTTGCCTGCAGCCAAGTCTGTTGCCCAACCAAAGGGTGAATGATGGCTTCCAGACGCGTGCGGGCTGTTGCATCGCGGTAGACCAGGGTTCGCATGCAAACGCGATCCAGTGCGCCGTCAGCGTCGATCATCTCGTTGCCAAAGGTCTGTCGTATCGCGGTGATCGCCAGCCCGCCAGCGGCGGTTAATGTGCGCGAGATGGCATCGGCATCGATGACGGCGGCACCCAGCTCAGCCAGCAGCGCGGCTACTGTACTTTTGCCGCTGCCAATACCGCCAGTGAGACCCAGTCTGAAGGCACGCGTCACCGGCTATAGCCCTACCGCGCGCAGGATGGCATTGGGCCCAGCCAGCATGGCGGTAAGCCCGGCACCCGCCAAAAACGGGCCAAACGGAATGTAGCCGCCCTCACGCAGGCCACTGGAGAACTTCATGGCGATGCCAATGACGGCGCCAATCACGGATGCCATCAGGATGATCGGTATCAGTGCTTGCCAGCCAAACCAGGCACCCAGTGCGGCAAACAGTTTGAAGTCGCCAAAGCCCATGCCCTCTTTGCCGGTGACGAGCTTAAAGCCCCAGTACACCAGCCACAGGGACATATAGCCGCCCACCGCTCCCCACAGTGAGTCCGCCAAGGCCACGTGGGTCGTGCCCAGCGCAGCAGCAATTAGCCCGGCCCAGAGTAGCGGCAAGGTGATGTCGTCTGGCAGCAGCGTGGTGTCCCAGTCAATCATGGCAAGCGCCAACAAGGCTGCAGCGAAGCCACTCCACACCAACCCGGCTGGGGTTGCACCCCAGTGCCAGCCGCAAAAGAAAAACAGCACGCCGGTGGCCAACTCAATGGCTGGATAGCGCAGGCTGATGGACGTTTTGCAATTGCTGCATTTGCCACGCAGAAATAAATAGCTGAAAACGGGGATGTTTTCCAACCAGCCCAACTGCTGACCGCATTGTTGGCAGCGTGAGCGCGGCACCATCAGGTTAAAGGGTGCGATGACAGGCAACGGCTGCCCAGTCATGTCAGCGCACTCAGCCTTCCATTGCGCCTCCAGCATCACGGGCAGACGGTAGATCACCACATTGAGAAAGCTGCCAATCAACAGTCCAAGCAAGCCAAGCAAGCTGGCATCAACACTTTGCGACAAGGCCATCAGACCACCTGACCGAGCTTGAAAATGGGCAAATACATGGCCACCACAATGCCGCCAATGACGGTACCGAGAATCACAATGATGATGGGCTCCATCAAGCTCGAAATACCGGCCACCATGTCATCCACTTCAGACTCATAAAAATCAGCCGCTTTGCCCAGCATGTGGTCAATCGATCCGGATTCCTCACCAATGGCGCACATTTGCAGGACCATTGATGGGAACAGGTTGGCATTGGACATGGCCGCTGTCAGGGCAGTACCGGTCGATACCTCTTGCTGGATTTTTAAAGTTGCCTTCTCGTAGACCGAATTGCCAGCTGCACCACCCACGGAGTCCAGCGCCTCCACCAGCGGCACGCCGGCCGCAAACATGGTTGACAAGGTACGGGTCCAGCGCGCCACAGAGGATTTATCAACCAGCACACCAAAAATGGGCATCTTCAGCATCACGCGGTCCATGAATTCCTGCATTTTCTTGTTGCGACGCCAGGCCTGCATGAAGAAGTAAAAACCGCCACCGATGCCGCCAAAAATCAGCCACCAATATTTGACAAAAATCTCACTCACGGCAATCACGAACAGGGTCGGGGCGGGCAGGTCGGCACCAAAGCTGCTGAACACTTCCTTGAAGGATGGCACCACAAAGATCATGATGACGGCGGTCACCACAAAGGCCACGATCAGCACTGAGATCGGGTACATCAGAGCCGACTTGATCTTGGATTTCATCGCCTCGGTTTTTTCCATGTAAACCGCCAGCCGGTCGAGCAACTGGTCCAGAATACCGGCTGCCTCGCCGGCCTCAACCAGATTGCAATACAGGCTGTCAAAGTACAGCGGGTACTTGCGAAAAGCGACGCTCAACGATGTGCCGGTTTCAACATCGGTGCGAATGTCATTGACCAAGCGGGTCACGCTTGGGTTGGGGTTGCCGCGCCCGACAATGTCAAATGCCTGCAGCAGCGGCACGCCAGCTTTCATCATGGTCGCCAATTGGCGGGTGAAAATGGCGATGTCTTTAGGTCTGATTCGTTTTCCGGCACTCATGCGCCGTTTTTTGATCTTGGTCGGCATCACGCCCTGACGGCGTAAGGCGGCCTGGACCTGATTCTCACCACCGGCACGTGTTTCACCACGCACCTGCTTGCCGTTGCGATCCTTGCCTTCCCATTCAAAGACAAAGTCTTTTACGGTTGTGCGTTTTGATTGGTCAGTTGCCATAGCGTGAGTGTGATGGTTGCTATTCGTTCGTCACGGCCAGAACTTCCTCCAGAGAAGTTAGCCCCATTTTGACCTTGTGCAGGCCCGCTTCGCGCAGTGTCTTGACATTTTCCCGACGGGCTTGCTCGCCGATTTCAAGCGCACTGCCGTCGCGCAAGATGATGCGCTGGATTTCTTCGGTAATTGGCATCACCTGATAAAGCCCAACGCGTCCCTTGTAGCCATTGTTGCAGGCATTGCAGCCGACCGGGTGATAGGGTTTCCAACTGCCATCGAGTTCTTCGGGTTTGAAGCCGGCATCCAGCAAGGCCTTTTGCGGAATATCGATGGTCTTCTTGCAGTTTTGGCACAGTCGGCGGGCCAGTCGTTGGGCGGAAATCAGCAGCACGCTGGATGCGATATTGAACGGCGCGATGCCCATGTTGCGCATGCGCGTGAGTGTCGAGGGCGCATCGTTGGTGTGCAAGGTTGATAGCACCAAATGCCCGGTTTGCGCTGCTTTGATGGCAATATCAGCGGTTTCAATGTCACGGATTTCACCAACCATGATGATGTCGGGGTCTTGCCGCAGAAACGACCGCAGCGCCGCGGCAAAGGTCAGCCCGGCTTTCTCGTTGACGTTGACCTGGTTGATGCCCGGCAAGTTGATTTCGCAGGGATCTTCGGCCGTGGCAATGTTCACGCCAGGTTTGTTGAGCAGGTTCAGGCAGGTGTAGAGCGACACTGTTTTGCCGGAGCCGGTTGGGCCGGTCACCAGAATCATGCCGTAGGGCCGGTTGATGGCCTGCAAGATGCGTTCTTTTTCGATCGTGTCATAGCCCAGTGCATCAATGCCCAGCTTGGCAGCCCCGGGGTCCAGAATTCGGATGACGATCTTTTCACCAAACAACGTGGGCAGGGTGCTGACCCGAAAATCAATGACCCGGTCCGGGCCAATCTTGAGCTTCATTTTGCCGTCTTGCGGAACACGCTTTTCGGAGATGTCCATGCGCGATATGACCTTGATGCGCGAGGCTAGTTTGTCTTTGATGGCTACCGGCGGAGAGGCAATTTCGCGCAATTCGCCGTCAATGCGAAAGCGCACCCGGTAGTTGTGCTCGTAGGGCTCAAAATGCAAATCAGAGGCCCGCATGGTGAAGGCATCGACCAGCATCTTGTGGAGGAATTTGACTACCGGCGCATCGTCAACCTCGGTCGCAGCGATGCTGGCGGCGTCGGCTTCTGGCTCGGCGGCCAGATCGTCAAAACGGAAATCTTCACCCACAATGTCATCAATGGATTCAGATGCGGTAGTCGCACTGGTGGAGACCACTTTAAGCAGCTTGTCGTACTCGGCAATCACCCAGTCCACGTTTTGCTGCGTTGAGAATTTGATTTTTTCCGAGGCTTGCTGATCGGTTGGATCGGCAGTGGCCACGATTAGCCGGTTTTGCCGTTTGCCGAGCACCACCAGGCGGTAATCCTGGCAAATTTTTCGGTCCAGCAAGCCTTTGGGCAGGCGCTGCAGGTCGACTGCATCCAGGTCAATCAGCGGCACGGCAAAGGCCAGCGACAAGGTGTGCGCCAGGTCTGCGGCTGAAACGGCACCTGAGCCAGTCAGCTCAGCAATGAAGCTTGAGCGCTTGCTTTGGGCCTTGTGGAAAATTTCCTCGGCCAATTGTTGCCTGAGCTTGCCTGCCAGGACGAGTGTGCGCCCCAGTCCCGGAAGGGTACTGGCGTTGGATAATGGGGTTTGGATAGCTTCCATGATCTACGGAATGTACTACGGGACAACCGGTTTTTAGCTGTGCTGGCAGGCACCATGCCAGGCGAGTGCCAAAAAGCGTGGCATATCTGTCAATTTGGTGCCATGCGGGGCCGCTGTATCAAGTTGATTGAAAGACCGGGTGGTTGACTGCTGCCCAGGCCAGGCCAGCCGCAACGCCACCAAAACGGTCGCCGTGTACCAGCTTGGCTTGCGGAAAAGCTGCCTGTAATGCGTCTACCAAGGGGGTCAAGGTAGAAGACCCACCGGTGAGGTAGACCACCTTGATATCGGCTAGGCCTGCGGCGGTTACACACTGGTGAGCGCAGGTCACGATGGCATTGACTTGTGCGCGCAGCATCTGCTGCATCGCCTGCGGAGTCAGATTGGCACTGATAAGTTCAGGGTGTTGCTGGTTTGGCTGCTGCAGGCAGGCCGGCGCGATGGACGTGCTTTGACCGGTGACGGCGCAGCGAATTTTTGCGGCTTCTACCTCGGCCAGCAACTGGTGGCCCAGCCGCTCATTGAGCACATGCATCAGACGGTGGTGCAGCGCCAGGTCGGTGTAGTCGCGCCACAGTTCGCGCGCTTCGGCCAGGCTTTTTCGGCTGGTGGTGTGGTGTACCAGGTGCCAGGTGGACAGTTCGTAAAAAATCCGGTTCGGTAGCTCGCGGCCGCTTGGCGTGCGCTGGCCGTAGCCCAGCAGCGGCATGACGATTCCTAAGTCCAGCAGGCGGTCAAAGTCGGTACCACCCAGGTGGATGCCGCTGGTAGCCAGAATGTCATTGTGTCGGTTCGACTGGCCTTGATGACTGGGCCCCAGGCTGATAACGGTGAAATCCGATGTACCCCCACCGATGTCAGCCACCAGCACCCGGGTGTCGCAGTTGATCCGGTGTTCAAAGTCAAAGGCGGCCGCAATGGGCTCCAATTCAAAGGCGACTTGGCTGAAGCCGGCTGCCAGCGCGGCGCGTTGCAGCGTGGCTTGCGCGAGGGCATCGCGCTCGGGGTTGTCGTCAACAAAATGCACCGGCCGCCCCAGCATGGCGTCGTGCACCGGTGTGCCCAGTTGGGCTTCGGCGCGGCGTTTGAGTTCCTTGAAAAACAGCACGACGATGTCAAAAAATCGCATGGCCTGGCCGTTGACGACGGTTTGTTCGTCGATCAGGGCACTGCCCAGCAGACTCTTGATGGCACGCATCAGGCGCCCGCCGTGCAGGCCTTCTTGCGCGGCAGCCAAATAGTCTTGCAGTGCAGTAGCGCCAAACGTGATGTGCTGGTCATCACCGGAGAAATAGATCGCCGTTGGCATGGACGCGTTGGCACCGTCCAGTGCAATCACGTGGAGTTGACCACCCGCATCGATCACGGCGGCGGCCGAATTGGAGGTGCCAAAGTCGATGCCCAGCACCGGACCGCCTTGGCGCAGAGTTGGCGTGCGCGCCATCAACGCAGCATCAGCCTGCAGTCTGCGCCAGCACCTGCGTCAAAAACGCAGCGATGTCGGCCACTTCACGCGGATGCACGCTGTGCGGCATGGGATAGCTGTGCCATTGCACAGCGTAGCCCAGGCCAAGTAGCAGGTCACGCGAGGCTTCACCACGCGCGGGCACCACCACCGGGTCCTGGCTGCCATGCGCCATCAAGACGGGTGTGTGGGCGTTGGCGCTTGAGCGCTCGGCTTCAAGGCTGTCAGCCAGCGGCAGGTAGCCCGATAGCGCCATGATGCCGGCCAACGCCTGCGGGTAACGCAGGCCCGTGTGCAAGGCCATGGCGCAGCCCTGCGAAAAACCGGCCAGCACAATGCGCTTGGCAGGTATGCCGCGCGCCACTTCGCGCTCAATCAAGGCACAAATGGCACGCTCGGACTGGCGAATGCCGGCATCGTCCTGGCGGCTGATGAGGTCGGTGCCGCGAATGTCGTACCAAGCGGGCATGACATAGCCGCCGTTGATGGTGACGGGTATGGCCGGGGCGTTCGGAAAAATAAATCGGATGGGTGGGCAGCCGGATAAGTTCAACTCTGGCACCAGGCCGGCAAAGTCATTGCCATCGGCACCCAGGCCGTGCAACCAGATGACAGCGGCAGTGGGGTTGGGGGCGGTTTCGATTTTGATATGAGGCAGTAAATGGGTCATGTGATTCAACTTTGTCACGATAGCAGCGCCTGTGCAAATTCACGGGCGTTGAAGGTTTCCAGGTCTTCGAGTTTTTCGCCCACGCCGATAAAGTACACCGGAACAGGCCGCTCACGCGCAATGGCCGCCAGCACACCGCCTTTGGCTGTGCCGTCGAGCTTGGTGACGATCAGGCCGGTCAGGCCCAGCGCGTCGTCAAAGGCCTTGACCTGGCTGAGCGCGTTTTGCCCGGTGTTGCCGTCGATCACCAGCAAAATCTCATGCGGCGGCAGGCTGGCGGCGGCAGTATCTGTGATGCTCGGTTGGGTGCCAGTGGCACCCGGTTGGGCAATGAATTCCCCCGACTGCATGGCAGGCCCGGTTTTTTGTACCACGCGCTTGATTTTTTTGAGTTCTTCCATCAGATGCAGTTGGGTCGGCAGGCGCCCAGCGGTGTCGACCAACACCACATCGCGGCCACGTGCGCGCCCGGCGGTGACGGCATCAAAGGCCACCGCTGCCGGGTCGCCACCGTCCTGGCTGATGATGTCGACCGTGTTGCGGTCAGCCCAGACACCGAGTTGCTCACGCGCGGCGGCCCGGAAGGTGTCGGCTGCGGCCAGTAACACGCTGGTGTTGGCAGCAGCCAGATGCCGGGTCAGCTTGCCGATGGAGGTTGTTTTTCCGGCACCGTTGACACCTGCGACCATGATCACGGTGGGTCGGTATTGGCCGATGACGAGTGGTTTTTGCAAGGGCATCAGCAGATGGGTGAGCGACTCGATCAGCAGGCCTTTGACCGCCGCCGGGTTTGTGGTTTTGTTGTCCTTGACGCGGCGCTTCAAGTCGTCCAGCAAAGCCTGTGTGGCCTTGACACCGGTGTCGGCCATCAGCAAGGCAGTTTCCAGGTCCTCGTACAGCGCGTCATCAATTTGTGTGCCGGTAAACACCGTGGCAATGCTGGCGCCGGTTTTGCGCAAACCCGCTTTGAGCTTGTCCATCCAGGATTTGCGCGCCGCTGGGATCGCTGTTGCCGCCGGGGTAACTGCATCGGCTGGCGGGTTGTTGACCACGGTGCTGGATGGGGCAGCCGTAACCGTAACCGCAACCGGGGCAGGCGGCACGGGCGCAGCAGGGACGTTTTGATCGGCCAGCAGCGGGCTCGCCGATGCGGGCGTTGTCGGAGCTGTCGGTGCGCTGACGGCCACCGGGGCCGGTGCTGGGGATTTTTTTTTGAAAAAACTGAACATTTTGTGAGTGTGTGGTATCAATGCATTCTATGAAACGTCACATCACATTTTCCGCCCGGCAATTTTTGACCGGGTTTCGTGCTGGTGCAGCGCTGTTGTGCGCTGCTTCACTGGGCGTTGCGCAGGCGCAAATCAGCGCTTTGCCTGCCATTGTCAAAGCCCAGCAATTTACCCTGGCCAACGGCATGACGCTGATCGTCAAACCCGACAAGCGTGCGCCCACGGCGGTTCACATGTTGTGGGTGCGGGTGGGCGCCATGGACGAGGTCGATGGCACATCCGGTGTGGCGCATGTGCTGGAGCACATGATGTTCAAGGGCACGCCAACTGTTCCTGCGGGCGAGTTTTCGCGCCGCGTGGCAGCCTTGGGTGGCCGGGACAACGCCTTTACCAACCGTGATTACACCGGTTACTACCAGCAGATTCCAGCCGCTCGGCTTGAAGATGTGATGCAGCTTGAATCAGATCGTTTTAGCCACAACCAGTGGCCTGATGAAGAATTCAAAAAAGAGCTCGAAGTGGTCAAGGAAGAGCGCCGAATGCGCACCGAAGATAACCCGCTAGCCCTGATGAATGAAGCGCTCAATGCTTCTATTTTCGTAGCATCGCCGTATCGCCGCCCGATTGTCGGCTGGATGAGTGACCTGGAGGCCATGAGCGCCGCCGATGCCCGCGCGTTTTACCAGCGCTGGTATGTGCCAGCCAACGCCGCTGTGGTGGTGGCCGGTGATGTGGATGCGGCTGCAGTGCGTGCGCTGGCCGAAAAATACTATGGCAGTTTGCCCGTGCGCGCGGTGCCGCAGCGCAAACCACGCGTGGAGCCGGTTCAAGTCGGCATCAAGCGCATCGCCTTCAAGGCCCCGGCCGAGCAAGCCAATGTGACGCTGGCCTTTAAGGTGCCGTCATTGCAATGGGCCGGCAGTCTGCCCGGCACCACGCAGGACGACACCGATGCGCTGGCCCTGACGGTGCTGGCGGCGGTGCTCGATGGCTACAGCGGTGCCCGGCTGGAACGCGCGCTCACCCAAGGCCCCGATCGCGTGGCTGACAGCGCGGGTGCCTATAACGGCTTGTGGGGCCGCGGGCCACAGTTGTTTACGCTGATGGGTGTGCCGATCAAAGGCAAAACCACCGAACAGGTCGAGCAGGCTTTGCGCGCGCAGGTGCAGCGCATTGCGCTAGAGGGCGTAACCGAAGCCGAGCTGGCCCGCGTCAAAACCCAGTGGGTCGCCAGCGAAATTTACAAGCTTGATTCGCTGTTTAACCAGGCCAGAGAGCTGGGCACGCAATGGGCGCAGGGCTTGCCGGTGGACGCGGGTGAGCAGTTGATCGAGCGCCTGCGTGCGGTCACTGCAGAGCAGGTCAAGCACGTAGCGGCCAGTTATTTTGGCGACGATCAACTGACCGTGGCGCAACTGCTGCCGCAGCCGCTGGATACGGCCCGCAGGCCACGCAAGGCGGTCGCTGGTACCCGGCATTAATTTTCCGAATGAGCATCATGGTTACTATAAAAAAAATAGCTATCTACGCACTGTTTACATGGGCTACAGGCCTATTTCTTATAAATTCAGCGCAGGCGGGCATACCGATTGAGCATTGGACGCAGGCCAGTGGCGTACAGGTTTATCTGGTGCAAAGCCCGGCCATTCCGATGGTTGATGTGCAAATCGACCTGGATGGTGGCGGCCGGCGCGATCCTGCCGACAAAGCCGGTCTGGCCAGTGTTGCGGCCAGCATGGCGGGCAAGGGCGTGCGTGCCAATTTGGATGCCCATGAGCCTGCGCTGGATGAAAACGCGCTGGGCGAGGCTTGGGCTGATCTGGGGGCCAGTTTTTACGCTCACGCCAGCAGCGACCGCATGAGCTTTGGACTGCGTTCCTTGACCTACCCGGATTTGCTCGGCAAGGCCGTGCAACTGGCGGCGCGGCAATTGGCTGAGCCGGCATTTGCGCCAGACATCTGGCAGCGCGAGCGCGAGAGTTTGGATGCCGCCATCAAAGAGGCCAATACCCGCCCAGCCACGCTGGCGGCGCGGGCCTTCAACCAAGCGGTGTATGGCAGCCACCCGTATGGCTACGAAATGACCGAGGCCTCGTTGGCGCGGATTGACGTGGCCGACATGGCGGCGCTGTACCGCAGAGTGGTTCAGCCTTGCGCTGCCAAAGTGACGATCGTTGGCGCCCTTGACCGCCAGCAGGCCGATGCGCTGGTGCAGCAGTTGTTTAGCCGACTGGCCAGTGCCACGTCCGCCGGTTGCGTCGCTTTGCCTGCCCTGCCCGAGGTGGCGCCATTGATCCGGCCTGCTGAGCAACAGATTGCCTTCGATTCTGCGCAAGCCCATGTGTTGATGGGTCAGCCGGGTTTCAAGCGCGATGACCCCGACTACTTTGCGCTGACGGTGGGGAATTACATTTTGGGCGGTGGTGGTTTTGTCTCGCGCCTGACCACCGAAGTGCGTGAAAAGCGTGGATTGAGTTACAGCGTCTACAGTTACTTTGCCCCTGGTCTGCATGCCGGTGCCTTCACGATCGGTTTGCAAACCCGCCCCGACCAAGCCAAGCAGGCGGTGCAGGTGGCACGCGACGTGCTGGCCCGCTTTGTCGCCGATGGCCCGACCGAGTCAGAGCTCAAGGCCGCCAAAGACAACCTGATCGGCGGTTTTTCCCTGCGGATTGACAGCAACCGCAAGCTGCTGGATAACGTCGCCAACATGGCCTGGAACAAGTTGCCGCTGGACTACCTTGAGACTTGGACGCAACAGGTCGACAAAATTACCGTGGCGGACATCAAAGGCGCTTTTGCGCGCAAACTGCAGCCCGGCAAAATGGTGACGGTGGTGCTGGGCGGCGCGGCTGCTGAAAAATAATCTGATGTCCCCGGTAGATCGCGCGATAACATGCGCGCTCTGTTCCTAGCCTGGTTAAGTTTGTCCTGATGAAAAAAGATCCTGCTGTTCCCTATCGTAAACCGATGCGCCCACGCCTTGTGCAGACCCACGAGGTGCGCATCATTGGTGGCCAGTTCAAGCGCACCAAATTGCCGGTGGCTGACAAGCCGGGCCTGCGACCGACCCCTGACCGCGTGCGTGAAACCCTGTTCAATTGGCTGGGCCAGGACCTGACAGGCTGGCGCTGCCTGGATGCTTTTGCCGGCACTGGTGTGCTGGGTTTTGAGGCGGCTTCGCGCGGTGCCACCGAGGTCAAACTGGTCGAGAACGACGCGGGTTTGGTGGCCCAGCTCCAGCGCAGCCAAGAACTGCTGAAGATGGCGGCAGTCCAGGTGCAGCGTGGCGATGGCGTAGCGGTGCTCAGACAGGCCACGGCGGGCAGTTTCGATGTGATCTTCATTGACCCACCGTTTGATTCTGATTTGTTTGAAGCAGCCGTTCAGGCCGCCAGCGTCGCCATTGCGCCAAGTGGATTTGTTTATCTGGAAGCCCCATTGCGGTGGACCGATGAGCGCCTGCAAGCAGCGGGCCTGCAAGTGCATCGGCACCTGAAGGCGGGTGCTGTTCACGCCCATTTGCTCAAACGCTGTGCCTGACGGTGGTTGTGTCGTGCGCACATGGGCTGATAATGGCTCGGTGTCTACAGTACCAACATTTCATCTATGAGCAATGACCTGATTGCGGTTTATCCCGGGACCTTTGACCCCATCACTTTGGGGCATGAAGACGTGGTGCGCCGGGCCTCACAACTGTTTGGTCGCCTGATCGTGGCGGTCGCGGCCGGTCATCACAAAAAAACCATGTTTTCCCTGCAAGAACGCATCGACATGGCGCGTGAAGCGGTTACGGCCTACCCAGGCGTTGAGGTGCAAAGCTTTGATGGCTTGATGCGCGACTTTGTGGTGTCGCGTGGTGCCAAAGCCATGGTGCGCGGTTTGCGGGCGGTGACCGACTTTGACTATGAATTTCAGCTCGCGGGCATGAACCGTAGCATGATGCCTGAAGTGGAAACCGTATTTTTGACACCCAGCGATAAATACCAGTTTATCTCCAGCACCTTTGTGCGTGAAATCGCCACGCTCGGTGGCGAGGTGGACAAGTTTGTGTCGCCTGGTGTGAATCAGCGCTTGTTGGAAAAAGTGCGCAATCTGGCTCGCAATTGAATAATTTACCTGGAGAAAAATATGAAGATTCTTTTGCCCTTTGACGGCTCATCAGTGGCGCTGGATGCCGTGCGTTTTGCCATTCGGCTGGCTGGCGACTGCCTGAATACCAGTATGGTGCTGGTCAACGTGCAAGAGCCCGCGACTCTGTATGAGTTGGTGGTGGCGCATGACCCACAGGTCATCCAGGAGGCGAGTGCCGCTGCCGGTGCCAACATACTGCTGCCTGCCCAAGCCTTGCTGGATGCTGCCTGCATTGCCTATGAAACCGAAGTGGCGTCTGGTGACCCGGCACATACGCTGGTCGATATTCTTGAAAATTACGGCTGTGATCTGGTTGTGATGGGGGCCAGCGGCACCAGCGCACTGCGCAGCGCGCTGCTGGGCTCCGTATCCAACGAAGTCCTGCACGCCGCTGGTGTGCCGGTGATGATCGTCAAGGGCGTTGAAGATAACACCCCTGACATCACGGAATAAGCCGGGCTTTTAAAATCCGGGCTTTTAACATCACCACCCATGGCACTGATCATCACTGACGAATGCATCAATTGCGATGTGTGCGAGCCCGAATGTCCGAATGATGCCATTTATATGGGGCCTGAGATCTACGAGATAGACCCCAGCAAGTGCACTGAATGCATCGGCCATTTTGACGAGCCGCAATGTGTTCAGGTGTGCCCGGTGAACTGTATTCCGGTCAACCCACAATGGGTTGAAGACCAGGAAACCCTTTGGCAAAAGTACCGGCGGCTGCAGAGCCAAACAGCGCCGCAAGCTTCGTCATAAAATAAATTGCCCTACGGCGGCCTAACGCCTGGGCTTGGCGATTCAGCCCGCAACAACTTTCTTTTTAGGCTTCTTTTTGCTGACCGCTTTTTTCTCGGACCCTGGCACTTGCGCTTCAAAATAGGCTGGTTTTTTGGCCGGAGACTTCAGTCGTTTCGGGGTTATTTTGTGAGTAACTTCGGGGTACTGCGTGGTTGATCTGGCATCGGATGTAGGCGCGACTTTTTTGACCTTCCTGCTGCTCAGAGTCTTTGAAACTGGTGGGGTTAATGCCGCTTTTTCTTGCGCCAGGCGTTCTTTTTCAAGCGTTTGAGCCAGTTGCGCGTCGCGCTGCGTGGCCTTGTCCGATTGCGCCTTCTGCGCGGAATTGCGGGCATCGTCCACCATGACCGGCATCCCGCCAGGGCAGGGCGTTTGACTGTAGCTGCTGCCACATTTATAAACATTTTGGGCTGTAGCCCAGGTAGATACTGTGCAAGTAGCTATAAAAAATAGAGCGTGTTGAAGTTGTTTAAGTGTCATGGCAGGCTGATTGTTGATGGGGCAGGTTGATGCGCAAGCCGAAGTAGCTTCATGCCAGCGGGTCAGGCACAACTGGGTCAGGCTTGGGCGGTCTGGGAATCTTGGGGCGTGGCGGTTTGCTGGTGTGCACCAGGTGCATGGCTTGTGCCATGTCGCCGCTTAAAAAGCAGGGCGCCGCCTTGAGCGCGCGGTCAATCGCCTGATCAATCGCGATGCGGTGGTCGAGCGACGGTTTTTTTAACACCCAGTGAATTACCTCGGCCCGGTCGCCAGGGTGGCCAACGCCTAGGCGCAAGCGCCAATATTGATCGGTTCCCAGTTGGGCATGGATGTCGCGCAAGCCATTGTGGCCGGCATGACCACCGCCGAGTTTGATCTTGGCTTCGCCGGGAACAATGTCCAACTCGTCGTGCGCCACCAGAATTTCCTGTGGCGCAATTTTGAAAAAATTGGCCAGTGCTGCAAGTGATTTGCCGCTCAGGTTCATGAAGGTTTGGGGCTGCAGCAACCAGACCGATTGACCATTGACGTTGGTGCGCGCGACCCGGCCAAAATAGCTCTTGTCCATGGACAGCGGGGCATTTAGCTGTCGTGAGAGCGCGTCAATCCACCAAAAACCGGCGTTGTGCCGGGTGGCCTCGTAATCAGGGCCGGGGTTTCCCAAGCCTACAAAAAGTCGAATCATGGTCAGATTATGCAAGTGTGTTGGGTTGATTGGACAAAAAAATGGCCCACCGTAGTGAGCCATTGCAGTTGCCAAAGGACAGCTTATTTTTTGGCTGTCTTGGCTGCTGGTTTTGCGGCAGGCTTGGCACCACCCTTAGCACCTGGCTTGGCTGCTGCGTCAGCAGCCGGTTCGACCGCGGCAGGCGCTTCAGCAGCAGCCACCACCACCACCGACACCACCACCGGGTTCTTGTTGCCACCGTGCGTTACGGCCTTGACACCCTTGGGCAAAGCGACATCGGCAAGGTGCAATGAGCCACCTTTTTTCAGGCCGCTGAGGTCAACTGCGATGAACTCAGGCAGATCGCTTGGCAGGCAGAGCACGTCAATTTCGCTGATAACGTGGTTGGCGATGCAGCCTTCAGACTTGATAGCGACTGAATTTTCGTCACCGCTGAAGTGCAATGGCACCTTCATATGCAATTTGGTAGTGGCATCCACGCGCTGAAAGTCAACGTGTAGCACGAGTTGTTTGAAAGGGTGAACCTGCACATCGCGCAGCAACACATTGCTCTCAGCACCACCAATGTCCATGCTCAAAATGCTGGAATGGAAGGCTTCTTTTTTTAGGGCATGCCACAGGGCATTGTGATCAATTTCGATCAGTTGAGGCTCAGCCGCCCCACCGTAAACGATACCGGGCGTGCGCCCGGTGATGCGCAGACGGCGGCTCGCACCCGTGCCTTGCTTGGAACGCTCAAAAGCGATAAATTTCATAGTTAACTCCTGGAAGGACCTACCGCGACCAGTTAGGTCCTGTTTAAAAAAAGCCCGACGTCCAAAATGGGACGTGCGAACCACTTGCGAATCTGATCAGAAAAGACTTTCCTGATCAGAAAACAAACTCATGACCGACTCGCCCTTGGCAATGCGCTGAATGGTTTCGGCAATCAGCGGTGCCACGTTGAGCTGCCTGATCTTTGCGCAGGCCAAGGCGTTGCTGCTCAGTGGAATGGTGTTGGTGACGACGACTTCGTCCAACGCATCGCCTTGACTGATACGGTCAATGGCTGGGCCAGAAAAAATCGGATGCGTGCAGTAGGCGTAGACTTTTTTGGCACCGCGCTGCTTGAGTACTTCCGCGGCTTTGACCAGGGTGCCGGCGGTGTCAATCATGTCATCCATGACGACGCAATTGCGGCCATCGACCTCTCCAATGACGTGCATGACTTCACTGACATTCGCCTTGGGGCGGCGCTTGTCGATGATGGCCAGGTCACAGCCGAGTTGCTTGGCCAAGGCGCGTGCGCGCACCACGCCGCCCACATCGGGCGACACCACAATCAGATCGTCGTAATTTTTTTGTCGCAAATCACCCAACAATACCGGGGAGGCATAGATATTGTCGACCGGGATGTCAAAAAATCCCTGAATTTGATCGGCATGCAGATCCATTGTCAGAACGCGTGCCACGCCAACGGCTTGCAGCATGTTGGCGACCACTTTGGCCGTAATTGGCACCCGGCTCGAACGTGGCCGGCGATCTTGCCTGGCGTAGCCGAAATAGGGAATAACCGCGCTGATGCGTTCAGCAGATGCGCGTTTGAGCGCATCGACCATGATCAGCAGTTCCATCAGGTTTTCATTGGTGGGTGAGCAAGTGCTCTGCACCACAAAAACATCACGGGCGCGCACGTTTTGCTTGATCTCGACGGTCACCTCGCCGTCAGAAAAGCGGCCTACTTCTGCGGCTCCAAGATCGATTTTCAAGTGGCGGGCAATGTCTGCGGCCAGCGCGGGATTGGCATTGCCCGTAAAAACCATGAACTCAGGAGGTTGATCGGCTTGCATGGAAATCCCAACTAATGTGTCGCAATTGCTTTGGCATGTTTGGATACAACATGCCTGAAAATTTGGCAGGGGAAGAAGGACTCGAACCTTCGCATGCTGGAATCAAAATCCAGTGCCTTAACCAACTTGGCGACTCCCCTACACGGGTGAATCATGAAGCATGACTCACCGATAACTCTCTCACACGGCCCAACCACGCAGTGGATGACCCGATAAATTCTTGCACAACCTGACTTGAAACGATTCGGGTGCTTCGTTCATATCAATATCCTGCATTATTCGCGCAAACACGGCACTTCCAGAGCCTGTCATTCGCCCCTTTGCACCTACTGATTCAAGCCAGTCGAGCGACTGACTTATACCGGGACAAAGTTGCTGAGCAACAGCTTGCAAGTCGTTACAACCAAAGTCGTAAGCATTCGCAGCGAAGCCTGAAATTATAGTAGGTTCAGTGTCCCTTTTTAATTGCGGATGTGAAAAAATTCGCTGAGTTTCCAGTCCATCAGGTGGTTTGACGACCAAAAACCTAGCTTCTGGCAATGAAATCGGCGTTATCTTTTCGCCAACGCCGGTTACCCAGGCGTTTTTTCCGGCCAAAAAAAACGGCACGTCGGCACCGAGTTTCAAACCGATGGCCAGCAGTTGCTCAAGGCTGAAGTGCAGTTGCCACAAGCGGTTCAGCGCCAACAAGGTCGATGCCGCGTCCGATGACCCGCCGCCCATGCCGGCTTGGGATGGGATTTGCTTGTCAATCGAAATATGCACGCCTTGGCGAGTGCCACTGGCCTGCTGCAAGGCCCGGGCCGCGCGCAGCACCAGATCTTCTTCAGGCAGTGGGGTGCTAAGGTCTTCGCGGCTGATCTGAGCATCCGCACGCACCTCAAAGTGCAAGGTGTCGCACCAGTCAATCAGCATGAATACAGACTCCAGCAAGTGGTAGCCATCGGGACGACGACCGACAATGTGCAGGAAAAGATTAAGTTTGGCGGGGGCCGTAATGTCGTAAAGAGACTTCATGGGGTGGGCAATGTCGGGGTGGCTGCGCGATCAGGGCTCAAGCAGCACACGCAGTTCGGCGGCAGGAGGCGTTGCGCGGCGTGCGGTAATTTTGCCTTGCTCTTTTTCGGATAAATCAACTTGCCAGCCTTCGGATGCCTCGGCCTGACCCTCAAGCCAGGCAAACAAGGCCGCCACCGGCACATCGGTACCCAGGACAACTTGTATCAGCTGGCGTAAATTATCAAACTCGCGGGTTTCACCATTGGCTTGCAGGCTGGCCTTGTCGACAGTCCAGTGAATGGCGGCTACCGTGCTGCCCAAGGGGCTGAAAAAAGTCAGATCACCCTGTGCCGGATTGCCTAGCAACTCAAACGCCGCGCTGAAGGACTGGCCCTGGTCTTGTCCCAGCTCGGGCGCGGCTGCAACGCGCACAGACAAGCGACCATGCCAACTGCGAATTTCAGAGTCTTTTTGGCCTCTAGCCCTTATAGGTATTGCGCAACCAGCTATTAAAATAGAAGCAATTAGACTGCCGCTAATGGCGATTGCTCGACGGCGCATTACAGTGGTACACGCAGGCGCTTGAGGGTTTCCATCAGGGTGTCGTTTGCCGGGTTGAGCTTGATACCTTCCTTGAAGACTTGCACCGCTTCGGCATGACGATCCATGGCCCAGAGCACCTCGCCCAGATGTGCGGCTATTTCGGCATCAGGCCTGGCTTTGAACGCACCCTGCAACAGCTGCAGGGCTTCATCTTTGTTGCCACTCCTGAATTGCGCCCACGCCAGGCTGTCGGTAATAAACGGGTCATTGGGTGCCAGTTGCAGCGCCTTGGTAATCAGCGCAATGGACTCGGGCAAGCGCATGTTGCGGTCTGCCAGCGAGTAGCCCAGCGCGTTATACGGGTGGGGGTCGTCCGGCTTGGCGGCCATCAGACTGCGCAACAAGCTCTCCATCTCATCCATATGCCCCAGTTTTTCACTGACCATGGCAAGGTCATAGACCAGGTCGAGGTCTTCCGGGTTTTGTGCAATGGCTTCCTTGAGCAGGATGCTGGCCCGATCAAACAGCTTTTGTTCCCGCAGAATTTGCAGTTGCGCAGACCGCTTGATGCTGGCATCGTTGGCCGAACGCTCGGTCTGGCTTTGGATCAGGGCAATGGCTTCGTCAACATGGCCTTGCTCGGCCATCAGCGCGGCACGACGAATTTGGGCACGCAGCACATCTTCGGGGTTGCTCACCCGCTGCAGCCAGGCATCGGCTGCCGACAGGTCTTTGCGCTGCTGGGCAATCAGCGCCATTGAAAAATACGCTTGGGAGCGCCCCCGCTTGGTTTCGACTGGCTGTTGTTCTTCAGGGGTGGCATCAATCAGATCAAGGTAGCGCTGCAGATGACGCTCAGCCACCGTCAGTTGACCCGCCTGCAGGGCCATCGCACCCTGGATCAACCAGGCATCCGCGTAATTGGGGGTGCTGTTGCTGATAGCTTGTAATTCAGCCAGGGCATCGGCTTCGCGCTGGGAATCAAGCAGGGTCTTGATGTAAGCCATGCGAAATTCTGGGCGAGCCTTTGGCAGATGTTTTCTGACCATGGCTTCGGCCTGTGGCATGTCAGGGGCCATCATGGACAGCGCCAACAGCGCTGCGTGCTCGGACCCCGGGTCGATGCCCTGGGCTTTGGCGGCTGCATTCAGGGCGGCAGGTTTGTCGGCCGCGCTGAGCCACATACGGCCAACAACGGCCCAAGCGGTGGCACCCAGGTCAGGATCGACAAGCGTACGGGTCAACGCCTTTTGAACCGTGGTGACGGCGAGTTGCCGATCACTGACGCGCTCAAAGGCACCCGGTATGGCCCAGATCGTATTGCGTCGTTCTATCGCTGGGGTCAGCACAATTTCACGCTTGAGTGGCTCCAGGGTATCGGCAACGCGATTCAAGCCCAGCAAAATTTGCAGCACAAAGCGATTTGCCTCTCTGGATGCGGGAATCGCCTGGCTCCAGGCCCGGGCTGCCTGCAGGGCCGATTCGCCGGCGCGTGCCTGCAACGCGACTTGCACCGCGCGCAGGTAAATGGCTGGATCATTGGTCTTGCGCGCGGCATCCAGCAGCAATGAAAAAGCCGCACCTGGCTCGTTAGAGCGGGCGCTGAGCTCGCCCAGTAACAGCTGGTAGAAGAGTTGGCTGTCCAGCGCAGAACTGCGTGGGCCAAGTTCTGCAGGAGTGGGACTTTGGGCGTGAAGACTGGCGGCTAGGGTCAGTATCAAGGGCAATAGGGCAAATTTAAGGCGCATGCGTTCATAATAATCCAAGGCCGTCAAAATATATTTCTTATGCCCGAATTACCTGAAGTTGAAGTCACTCGTCGCAGTTTTGTGCACGCCATTGAAGAGGCCCATGTGCTGGCTGCGCATCTCGGCAAACCCTTGCGGTGGCCCTTGGGTTGCCCGGTCGATCAACTGGTGGGGCGGCAGGTGGTCACGGTCGATAGACGGGGCAAATACTTGTTGATCATGCTTGATCAAGGCTGCCTGCTGGTCCACCTGGGGATGTCAGGCAGTTTGCGTTTTGACGCTGATTTGCCCGAGGCTGGCAAACACGACCATTTTGATCTGGTCACCAGCCAGGGCATCTTGCGTCTGAATGATCCACGGCGCTTTGGTGCTGTCGTTTTTGTCAGTAGCCTGGCCGATCCGATGGCGCAGAAGTTATTGGGTCAACTGGGCATGGAGCCGCTGTCTGACGCATTTGATGCTGCGCTGTTTTGGGCCGGGCTCAAGCAACGCAAGGCAGCCGTCAAGCAGGTGTTACTGGCGGGTGATCTGGTGGTGGGTGTCGGTAATATTTATGCGTCCGAGGCCTTATTTTTGGCAGGAATTCGCCCAACTCTCAGCGCCGCCAAGCTGAGTCGGGCGCGGGCGGCGCGGCTTCATGGGGCGATTCGTGATGTGTTGGCGCGTGCGGTTGAGCGAGGCGGCAGCACCTTGCGCGATTTTTCCAGCGCCAATGGTCAGGCCGGTTATTTCCAACTGGAAGCGATGGTCTATGGCCGTGCTGGCCTGCCTTGCAAGTTGTGCGCGACACCCATCAAGATGATTCGGCAAGGACAGCGCTCAACGTTTTACTGCCCGGTTTGCCAAAAATCATGACAAATTGGACCGTGGCGCGCGTGCTAGCGGTGCTATATTGATCCTGCATGCATGTTTCGGAGGCACATTGGCTACTTCATTTAACGAAAAATTTGACCAACACGGCACTTGGCGGCGCGAGTTTGCCCTGCGGCTCAAGTTGCTGGCACAGTGGCTGAAAGATCAGGATTTGCTGGATGCGTCGGTGGAAGACCGGCTGCACCGGCTGCAGGAGCAGGTTCGCTCGGACAAGGTCATGGTGGCTTTTGTGGCGGAGTTTTCGCGTGGCAAGTCCGAGCTGATCAATGCCATATTTTTTGCCGACTACGGGCGGCGCATCATGCCCGCCAGCGCCGGGCGCACCACCATGTGCCCCACCGAGATGGGCTATGACCCGGAAGTGCCACCGTGTCTGCGTCTGTTGCCCATTGAAACCCGGCTCAAGCCCCAGTCGCTGATGGAGTGGCGCATGGTGCCTGAGAAGTGGGAGCGTGTTGACCTGGATGTGACCAATCCCAAGCAGCTGGCCGAGTCGTTCGCCAAGGTGGCAGAAACCCGACGGGTAACCCCGGATGAAGCGCTAGCCTTGGGTTTTTGGCACAACCAGGCGGGCGAAATCAATGCGCTGCCAGATGCCAGGGGCCTGATTGAAGTGCCGAAATGGCGGCATGCGCTGATCAACATCGCGCACCCCTTGCTCAAGCAGGGGTTGGTTATTCTGGATACGCCGGGGCTCAATGCGATCGGTGCCGAGCCAGAACTCACGGTCAGCCTGATTCCCCAGGCACAGGCGGTGGTGTTCATTCTGGGTGCCGATACGGGTGTGACCCAGTCAGACCTGTCGATCTGGCGCGAGCACCTGGTGGAGGACGAGCACGCTGCTGTGACACGCTTGGTGGTGCTCAACAAAATTGACACCTTGTGGGATGCCATGGACAGCCCGCAAGAGGTACAGGCACAGATTGACCAGCAAAAGCGAAATTCGGCCGAAATACTGGGAATTTCTGAGCAACAAGTGGTGGCTGTATCGGCGCAAAAAGGCCTGGTTGGCAAGGTGACCAATGATGCGGCCTTGCTCAAACGCAGTTGTCTGGCCACTCTGGAAGAGGCGTTGAGTCAGGGCATCATGGGGCAGCGCCAAAAAATTCTGGCGGCGGCGGTGGTGCGGGGCATTACCGAGCTGCGCAGTGAAGCTGGTCGCGTTGTGCAAGTGCGTCGGCGCGATCTGACCGAGCAACTGCTCGAACTCAAAGGACTGCAGGGAAAAAACACGCCGGTCATTAAAAATATGCGGGTGCGCATTGCACAAGAACAGGCTGAATTTGATGCCGGTGGCATCAAGATTCATGCGGTGCGATCGGTTCACCTCAAGCTGCTGCGCGAGATATTCAACCTGCTGGGCCCCAGCAGTCTCAAGCGCGAAATGGCGCAGTTGACTGATGCCTTGAAACACAAAGGCCTCAAGCTGGGTGTCAAACGCCTGTATGGTGAGACTTTTGAGCACTTGCGTGCCAATTTGCAGCAAGTCCAAGTCAAAGGGCTGGAAATACACGCCATGCTGGTGGCCATGTTTTTGCAATTGAATACGGAATATGGCTTTTCGTTGCAGGTGCCCAATGAACCGCTGGTCGATCCTTATGCGCACGACCTTGATTTGATCGAGCGCAGTCATTTGCAATATCTGGGCATCGGCAACACTTTTCGGCTGGCTCAACCAGAGTTTGCTGACAGACTGGTGCGTGCCTTGTCGACCCGCCTGCGCACGATTCATGAAACCGCTTTGGGCGACATTGAGGCCTGGAGCAAGTCGGCTGCGTCCCAGCTTGACTCGCAGTTACGCGAGCGGCGCAAGAATTTTGTCCGGCGGCTTGAAGCCATTGACCGTATTGCACAGGCATCCACCGGACTCAATGAGCGCATCGCCGACATCGCCAGCCGGGGTGCCGAGTTTGATCAGGTGGAGCACAAGCTGGGTGAATTGACCGATTGCCTGCTTCAGATGACTGCGCCAGTGCGTTTTGGTGTAGCTGTGAATGACCAGCAGGCCCGGTAGCGGCGCGCAAGCCTACCTGTCATCTGGCGTGGTGCGGTGGCAGGTCAAGCAGGGTCGGCACGATTTACCCTGGCAAAACACCCGCGATCCGTACCGCGTCTGGTTGTCTGAAATCATGTTGCAGCAAACCCAGGTGGCCACGGTGCGGGAGTATTTCGCCCGCTTCATGCGGCACTTTGCCGATGTTGCGGCACTGGCCGATGCATCGCTGGACGAGGTGTTGGGCCTGTGGAGTGGTTTGGGCTACTACAGTCGGGCCAGAAACCTGCACCGCTGTGCGCAGGCGGTGATGCAACTGCATGGTGGCGCTTTCCCACAAACTGCAGATCAATTGCAAACACTGCCAGGCATCGGCCGGTCGACTGCTGCGGCCATTGCATCGCTGTGTTTTGGGGAGCGGGTCGCTATTCTCGATGGCAATGTCAAACGCGTTTTGACCCGTTTTTTGGGCTTTGATGCGGATTTGGCGCAAGCCGCCAACGAGCGACGCTTGTGGCAACTTGCGACCGATTTGCTGCCGGCAGATGAGCTGTTCACCACCATGCCGCGCTACACCCAGGGCGTGATGGACTTGGGCGCGACCGTGTGCACCAGCAAGCAACCTGCCTGCCATACCTGTCCGTTACAGGCGCATTGCCAAGCTTTTGCCATGGGTAATCCCGGGCAGTTTCCGGTGAAAACACGCAAACTCAAGCGCAGCGTGCAGTCGCTCTGGATGCTTTGGGCGCAGACCCTCGATGGCGCGCTTTGGCTGAGCCGGCGGCCCACGCCAGGCGTATGGGCTGGCCTGTATTGTTTTGCGCTGTTTGATGATTTTGCGAGTTTGCGCGCTGCTTTGCCGCCCGCTTTGCAAACCCAATTGCAAGAGCTGCCAGCTTTCAAGCACGTATTGACGCACAAAGACCTGTATTTGCACCCTGTGCGATTGACGGTGCCCGATAGCGTCGCGCTCGATGCCGCCGGTGTCTGGGTGCCAGCCGATCAGTGGCCCAGGCTTGGTCTGCCCGCACCCGTCAGAAAGCTGCTGGTTGGCGGTTAACGGGCATCCATTTCACGGTGGCGTGTCAGTGTTACCCAGCGTTTTGCGAACAGTGCGGTGAGTTGCTCAACCAGATAGACCGAGCGGTGCTGCCCGCCAGTGCAGCCAATGGCCACGGTGACGTAGCTGCGATGGTTGCGTGCCAATGCATCGAGCCAGTGCTCCAGAAACGCCCGAATGTGTTCCAGCATCAGACCGACATCTGCTTGCTGTTGCAAAAAATCAATCACTGGCGCATCCCGGCCGGTCAATGCACGCAGAGCAGGTTCGTAATGCGGATTGGGCAGCATGCGAACGTCAAATACGTAGTCGGCATCGCTTGGAATACCGCGCTTGAAAGCGAACGATTCGAATACCAGCGTTAATTGCTCACTGGGCGCTTTGATGAACGATTTGACGTAGCTTTGCAGTTGCGTTGGGCGAATGATGCTGGTGTCAATCACGTGGGCATCATCACGCAAGTCACTGAGCAACTCACGCTCAAGCTCAATGGCCTCGGTCAACGCATGTTGCTGGTCTTGCGCAGGCTCAAGCTGTGTTTGTGACAGTGGGTGGCGCCGGCGGGTTTCAGAAAAGCGGCGAATCAGGGTTTCGGTGGTTGAGTCCAGAAAAATTGAGTCAACGGCAATTCCTTGCGCTTTGAGTTGCTTGAGTTGTTCTGGCACCAGTGGCAAGGAACTGGCGCTGCGCACATCCATGGCAATCGCCAGCCGGTTGGCGTTAAAGCTGCTCTCCAACGTTACCAGTGGCATCAGTAACTCGGGCGGCAAGTTGTCAATGCAATAAAAGCCAAGGTCTTCCAGCGCGTGCAGCGTTACCGACTTGCCCGAACCCGACATGCCGGTGATCAGGACTATTTGGAGCTTTCGCCTATCGTTTGTCATCTTAAGTGCCCTGTGTTTGCAGCATGTCCTTGGCATGTGCCAAGGTGCTGGCCATGATATGTTCGCCGCCCAGCATGCGCGCCACCTCGGTCACCCGATCTTCACCACTGACAGCCAGCACTGAGCTGAGCGTTGATTCACCCCGTAACTGCTTGCTGACAAGCAGGTGATGGTCGGCACAGGCGGCCACCTGGGGCAAGTGGGTGACAGCCAGCACTTGCCGGTCTTGCCCGAGCTGGCGCATCAACCGCCCGACGGTTTGCGCCACAGCCCCGCCTACACCGGCATCCACCTCGTCAAAAATGAGCGTCTGTGCTGTGCCCAACTGGCTGGTGGTGACGGCAATGGCCAGCGCGATGCGCGACAGCTCGCCGCCCGAAGCCACTTTGTTGACAGGGCGGGGCGTGCTGCCGGCATGGCCAGCCACCAAAAAACTTACCTCCTCAAGGCCGCTTTGTATTGGCTGCGCCAAAGGCAATAGCTGTACCTCAAACTGGCCGCCTTGCATGCCCAGGCCCTGCATGGCCGTGCTGATGGTTTTGGCCAGCTTGGGCGCTGACCGAGCGCGCGCCTGGCTGATTTTCCTGGCCTCAGTCTGGTAGTTTTGCCAGGCCAATTCTTGGGCGCTTTCGAGTGCTTGCAAATTCGTCGATGCATCCAGTGCCAGCAATTCCTGTCGCCAGCCTGCCAGCAATTCGGGCAGGTCTTCGGGCTTACGCTTGTAGCGCCGGGCCAGCGAAAGCCACAAGCCCATGCGTTCATCGAGCGCGCCCAGGCGCTCGGGGTCGAGTTCGGTTTTGCGCAAGTAGGCCCGTAAGGAGTGCACGGCATCTTCAAGCTGCGCCAGGCTTGAAGCCAAAATATCCCCCAGCCCTTTAAAGACGGGCTCTATGCGTTCTTGTTTTTGTAGCGATTCACAGGCGATCCCAACCGCAGCGCAGGCCCCGTGGTCGTCTTCAGCCAGTTTTTGCAGTGCCGACTGCGCGGCATCCAGCAAGGCCTGTGCGTTGGACAGTCGGGCATGTTCGGCATTCAGCGCGTCCCATTCGTCGGGTGCCGGTGCCAGCTTGTCCAGTTCGCCAATTTGCCAGGTCAGCCGCTCACGTTCGCGTTCGCGGGTGTCTTGCGTGGCCAGTGCCTGGCTCAACTGCTCTTGAGCTGCGCGCCACTGATGCCATTGGCCTGACACTGCCACGGTGCTGACTTGGGCATACGCATCCAGCAGCCCGCGAACGGCATCCGGGCGGGTCAGGCTTTGCCAGGCGTGCTGACCGTGGATGTCAAGCAACTGCTCGCCCAGCAAGCGCAACTGGGTTGCCGTTGCCGGACTGCCGTTGATCCAGGCGCGGCTCTTGCCTTGCACATCAACCGTGCGGCGCAGCAACAGCGTCGGCTCGGTTTGAAAGCCGGCATCTTCCAGCCAGGCGGTCGCGCTAGCGGTGGTTTCAAATTCGGCACTCACATCGGTGCGCTGGCAGCCCTCGCGCACGACGTTCACATCGGCCCGCCCGCCCGTGACCAGTTGCAAAGCATCGATCAGAATCGACTTGCCAGCACCGGTTTCTCCGGTCAGCACGGTAAAGCCGCGCTCAAATTCAAGGTCCAACTCACTGACGATGACAAAATCCCGCAGGACGATGCGTTTGAGGCTCACGTTGTGGTTACTCCTTCGTTCCAGTGCAATTTTTCCCGCAAAGTGTCAAAGTAAGACCAACCCTTGGGATGCAAAAAACGCACATGATGGTCCGATCGCTTGACTTCGATACGGTCACCATGCATCAAGGAGGCCAGAGACTGCTGGTCAAAACTCGCGCTGGCATCCCTTCCTGCTATCAATTCAATAGCTATATGCGAAGTATTGGCAAGGACTACAGGTCGATTTGATAATGTATGCGGGGCAATCGGCACCATCACCCAGCCTGGTATGGCGGGGTGCAAAATTGGCCCGCCGCAGGACAGGGCATAAGCTGTGGAACCGGTTGGTGTGGCAATGATCAGGCCGTCAGCACGCTGGCTGGCGACGAAATGGCCGTCCACTTCGACCCGCAACTCGACCATGCCGGACGTTGCACCGCGGTTGACTACCACGTCGTTCATGGCCATGGCCTTGTAGACGCAATGGCCGTCACGCATGACACGGGCATTCATCAGGCTGCGGTGGTCTTCTACATATTCACCATTCAGCATCTGGGCCAGACTGGTGGCAAAGCTGCCGTAAGGAACGTCGGTGATGAAGCCCAGGCGCCCCTGGTTGATGCCAATCAACGGAACGCCGTAAGGTGCCATCTGGCGGCCAATGCCCAGCATGGTGCCGTCGCCGCCCACGACCAGCCCAAGGTCACATTGCTCACCAATTTGTGCCACGCTCAACAGCGGGTAGCCCGTGATGCCCATGTTGCGTGCGGTGTCGTGCTCCATCACCACATCGCACCCTTGGTCATCCAGAAAATGCGCCACGGCTTTAAGTGCGTTGCGGGAGTTGATGCCTGATGCGCCGGTGGCCACCGTTTGGTATTTGCCAATCAGGGCGACGTGCTGAAATTTTGACTTCATTTTCAAATTACATCACTAAAATGAAACGATGCTCGATGATCGTGCCAAGTTATTACTAAAAGCGCTGGTGGAGCGCTACATTGCCGACGGGCAGCCGGTCGGTTCGCGCACGCTGTCGAAGTCATCCGGACTTGATTTGTCGCCTGCCACCATCCGCAATGTCATGTCAGACCTGGAAGAGTTGGGCCTGATCGCCAGCCCGCATACCTCGGCCGGGCGCATTCCTACAGCGCGGGGCTACCGGTTGTTTGTGGACACCATGTTGACGGTTCAGCGCGGGCCAATGGGCACGCACAGCCTGGCACCGGATCAGCCGCAAAAGGTCATGTCCAATGCGGCCAATTTACTGTCAAGTCTCTCGCAGTTTGTGGGGGTGGTGATTGCCCCGCGCCGCACATCAGTGTTTCGGCATATCGAGTTTTTGCGCCTGTCCGAGCGGCGCCTGTTGGTCATCATCGTGTCGCCTGAGGGTGACGTGCAAAACAGGGTGATCTTTACCGAGGTCAATTACACCCAAGCGCAGTTGGTGGAGGCCGCCAACTACCTCAATGCCAACTATGTTGGTCTGGCCATTGAGCAGGTGCGCGAGCGGCTAAAAAATGAAGTCGATTCCTTGCGTGCAGAGATCGCCAGCCTGATGACTGCGGCGGTGGCGGCCAACTCCGATGTGCTGAGTGAGGCACAGGACGAGGTGATTATTTCCGGTGAGAGAAATCTGTTGTCGGTTAGCGACTTCTCTCATGACATGAGCCACTTGCGGCGCGCGTTTGAGTTGTTTGAGCAAAAAACACAGTTGATGCGCTTGCTTGATGTGACAGGGCAGGCTGAAGGGGTGCGAATTTTTATCGGCGGTGAGAGCCAGGTGGTACCTTTTGAAGACCTGTCCATCGTCAGCGCACCCTACGAGGTTGACGGTCTGGTGGTCGGGACACTGGGGGTGGTCGGGCCAACCCGAATGGCGTATGACAGGATGATCCAGATTGTGGACATCACCTCGAAACTGGTCAGTAATGCACTGAGCCATCACAAGTAGCACCTTACAATCAGAGGTTCGGTCGGGCCGTTAGCTCAGTTGGTTAGAGCAGAGGACTCATAATCCTTTGGTCCACAGTTCAAGTCTGTGACGGCCCACCATTTATTTACCCTTATCATTGTTGAATAGTTCACTATTAATACAGTAGCAAATAAAGCTCCTGAATAAGTAGCAAAGTCGGCGGTGTAGCCACTGCGTAGCCACCGGTACCGGGTTTTGTACCGTGTTGTCAGCGTGTAGCCATGTCATCCAGCGCCAGCAACAAACCCAGCAGCACCTCAATATGGCAATAGATGCGCCGGAAAGTCGGCTTATTTTCCCGGCAGGCGTAAAAAAACCCAGAAAGTTAGGCTGAGTGTCTAGCGTTTCATTGAGTGGCATTTATTTAGATAATGCGTCCACACCAGCAGGCGAGTTGAAGAATCTCGCTTTTCGGCAGGTTTGCAAGCTGCCTAGCTGGTGCAAAAACTCTATGCCACCAACTCAGGCACTGCCATGCGCTTGATGCGCTTGCGGTCTTTGGCAGTCTGTCCAGCTGCCCATAGGTCACGCTGGGTCTGTAGCGCCAGCCAGTGACCCGGCGTCGTGCCCAATGCTTCGGATAGCCTTAAATCCATGTCAGCACTCACGGCGGCGTGCCCGTGCAGTATCTTGGACAGCATCACCCGGCTGATACCAATGTGGGCAGCGAAGGCGGTCACGCTCACGGCCAGGTCATCAAGCCAGCCGGTCAGCAGTTCACCGGGTGCGGCAGGGTTGTGCATGTTCATGCCTTCACTACACCATGCGCCACGGCATCGCGCAGCACGGCATTGATGCGGGTCTGCCAGCCATCGCCCGTGGTCTTGAACGTGTCCACAATGGCGGTGTCTAGGCGCAGGGTTATTTGTGTCTTGGTGCCACTGCCCGGTGGTCTACCAAGGCGGCGCATTTTCTTGAAATCAGCATCACTAACTTCATATGTGTCATGGTCTTGGACGATGCCAGCGTGAATTGCTGCATCTTCCTCTGGCGTTGGCAAAACCAGCACGCGCCCACTGCGGGTTTTAATCTTTTGTTGCATATCGTTTCACCTCTCTACTGTTGGCTTTTTTCAAGCTAATAATGCGGCGCTCAGTTGGTTGCCCTGGGGGTCGGTCAACAAACACCACGCAGTACAACCTTTCCATATCAAACGCATAGCCAATCATCCGAAGCTCGCCATAATCGCGGCGGGTGTCGGGTTGATAAGCCAGCGCTTTCCATTCAAGCTCTGCGGCCAGCGCCAGCGATACGCCATGCTTCGCTATATTAAATTCATTTTTTGCTGGGTCAAACGTCACGTTCATTTCGCTTTAGTGTAGTTACGTTTAGTTGAAGCGTCAACCAGCCACCACGCGCAGTTTGCCCGGCTCGCTGGCGCTGTCGAACTGCACTCCTGCCTGCTCCAGAATCCACGCTTCGATTTTCTCGTGGTGTACACGCAGCAGGTCGAGGGGGCGCACCGTGTAGTGCTTTTCAGCCGTGGCGCTGGGTTTGTGTCCCATGATTTGCGCCACCACGCCAGCGGGTATCTCAAGCCACTCTGTCAGGCTTTTGAACGAGCGGCGCAGGCCATGCAGGGTGAGCACCAGCCCGGCAGCTTTGGAGGCTCTGGCGTGTACCTCGTTTGGCTCTGTCAGATGTCCGCTGGCGCTGGTTGGACTTGAGAAAATCCATTCATTGCGGCGGGGTAGGGCGGCCATCAAGTGCAGCATGTAGGGCGTTGCCGGAATCTCGCGGGTGCCTTCCACCTTGTCGAGTATTTGGATGCCTCGCCATTGTGTGTTTACATCATCCCAGCGCAGCGCCGGCACCTCGCCGGGCCTTGCGCCAGACAGCAGCAGAATTTGCAGGTAAGCGGCCATCAGTGGATTGCCAATCAACTGTACTTGAGCAAACCACACGGCCAATTGCTCACGTTGCAACAAGTCTGATTTAGTCCCGGCCTTGCCCAATGCCTCGCGGGTCTTTTTGGTCTTGGCTTGGTTCTTTGCTGGCATCAAAGCAGCATAGGCGGCTTGTTCACTGCACCAGCCTAGAAACACCTTCAGCAGTCGCCATGCCAGCCGTGCAGACGTTGGGCGGGTCTTGGCTTCGGTTGCGGCCCATGCCTCTACAGTGGCTTGGTCAAGGTCGCGCAAGGGCAGGACCATCAATGGGCGAAGTGGGCCGGGTGCAGTCACGCCACGGCCACGGGTGCCACGCTGTGAAGGCACGCCACCGGGTGAAGCCTTGCGCACATGGTCAAGGTAATGAAGGTTTCCCCAATGTTGGCGGCGTTCTGCCAGGTACACGACCCACACCTCGCCCACGGTTACGGCGCCGGCAGCTTCGGCAATCTGCGCTTTGGCAATGGCGGCGGCTTGGGTTTGCTTATCAGCGGCTTGCTGGCGCTCAAGCTCTCGCGGGTCGGTGCCACTGTCCAACATCACGCGCAGACGGTTTGCCTCAGTACGGGCAGCGTCAAGGCTCCACGCTCTCACGTCCCCAATGGTGCGGCGTATGGTCTGGCGGTTCAGCTTGGACTCAAACACAAACGCCTTTGCGCCAGTGTTGGTAACTCGCACGCGCAGGCCGGGTGCCTTGGTGTCACGCAGGAATGCTTGCGCCTTGGTGTCGGTGCGGCAGGTCAGGCGCTCGATTGCGCCAGCGGTCAACTCAATTACCTGTGTTGGGCCAGGCGAATCTATTTTTTTTGGTTTTGCCATGATTTATTTTCCTTTCGCTATAGCCACTGTGAAGCTAACTTGCGGCCCGTGTGGCCACTGTGTAGCCACTTTTGCCCCATTTTAGGAAATATCAATCAACACTCACACTGTTAATATGTCCAGTGCTAATGCTCTAAGCTGTTGATTTATATTGATTTTATACGCTTTAATCAACACTGGCAAGTACCCTAATGCTGGGATTCATAATCCTTTGGTCGTAGGTTCAAGTCCTACACAGCCTACCACTTAAATAATGCTAGAATTCGAAGCTTAGCGGCTGTAGCTCAGTTGGATAGAGTACTTGGCTACGAACCAAGGGGTCGTGGGTTCAATTCCTGCCAGCCGCACCATATGAATCAAGGACTTACATTCGAAAGGATGTAAGTCCTTTCTTCTTTGTGCATTCAAAGCACTCTCTGGTTGCCGTTCGGTTACCCCATGCCATCCAACAACTCATCACTGGAAAGTCTCGCTGCATTTGCCATCGTTTTTCTCGCTGGTGCTTGATCAATAGCAATGAACCGCGATTAACGTTTTCTGCTAGTGGTTGCCTGATGTCAAAAGCAAGGATCGCCACTGAGGTTTAGCGTTAAAACTGTTCAACTTTGAGAATGCTTGCAAAAACTTCCTGATAAAGAGTTGAAAAAGGGTTTTCCCAGCTTGTTGAAATAATAAGACACCGGTAGAGTGACGCAAAGTACTGATAAGTAATTAAGTTCCCATGCGGAACGACTGAGGAGACACAGCATGAGTCAATCCCCGACCAAAGTGTCACGGCGGGTCCTGTTTGCGGGTGTCGGCACCGCGGGTGCCATCGCCAGCGTTGCCAGTTTGTTGCCATCTGTTCAGGACGTAGCCTTGCCTGGCGCGCCGCCAGTCAAGCCAGCGCCGGAAAAAGGTGGCGGTTATTCCTTGAGTGCGCACGTCAAGCAGTATTACAAGACGACGCTCGTCTGACTCCATTTTTATTTCAATCCGATATGTCGTTGCCCCGCTTTGCCGTGCTAAAGCACTGTCTGCAGCTGTGCGCCTAATCCGTATCGAACTGAAAATGGAATGATTTCCCGCAGTTGCAGCGGCTCACGCCGATTTTGGAGAGTTACATGTTGTTGACTAAAAAATCCGGTTCATCCGACGCCGCTGCGCATTTGCCCTTTGTACGCAGCCTGCGCCGTGGCATGGCGCAGG
>JBBQZI010000001.1:0-66027 GCA_038207855.1 Burkholderiales bacterium | reverse complement strand
ACGTATTGCCAGTTGCGGATTTGCTTTGACCAGCGCAGTGGATTGGCCTGGCGGGCGGCTTCATAAACTTGCGCGCGCTTGCTCAGCAACGCCTGATCGGCACCAGCATGGCGCTGCTCAGGTGTCACAAATCCAATGGTGCTATGACGATGCTCGTCGTTGTACCAGCGCACCAGCTCGGTGACCCAGTTGCGTGCGTGCAGCAAACTTTGAAATGGTTTGAGCGGCAACTGTGGGCGGTACTTCAAGGTCTTGAACAGTGACTCCGAGTACGGGTTGTCGTTACTCACCGCCGGGCGGCTGCGGCTGTGCGCCACACCCAGGCGTTGCATCGTCGCCAGCATGGTCTCGCCCTTCATGGGCGAGCCGTTGTCTGAATGCACGGTGAGCTGATCGGGCTCAATCCCCTGGTGCCGGCAGATGTCAATCAGCAGCTCGCTGGCCAGTGCTGCGCTCTCGCAATCGAACACTTGCCAGCCCACAATTTTGCGACTGAAGATGTCCACAAACAGGTACAAATAAAAGAACGTACCACGCACTTGTGCTGGCAAATAGGTGATGTCCCAGCAGTAGATTTGATCAGCCTGGGTAGCCACCAATGCGCGTGGTTTGCTGATCTTACTGGGTACCCGCTCAGTGCGCCGATGCGTCATCTGGCCGGCCGCTCGCAACAATCGGTACAGCGTAGATTCTGAGGCCACATACAGCCCCTGATCGGCCAGTCGGGGCACGATTTGACTAGGCGCCAGGTCTTTGAACTCTTCACTATTGAGTAAATCCAGCGCAGCTTGGCGCTCCCCGTCACTGAGCTTGTTAGGCGGGGTCGTGAGCGCGCGGTTGCCAACCATGCGACCATCGCCATTCTTGTTTTTAGGATGCCGCCAGCGCAGCACGGTGCGCACCGACAGACCAATTTGCTTGCAGGCTTTGAGCAGCTGGGCACCAGCTTGGCAGGCCTCTTCAATCAGGCTCAGTATGGTGGCTCGCTGGTGCAGGGCGATCATTTGTCCGCGTCCTGCAACAGCGCCTGGAACTTTTTTTGCAGCACCAACAAGGCGGCGGTTTCAGCCAGTGCCCTGTCCTTGCGATGCAGATCACGCTGCAGTTGTTCGTTCTTGGTTTTGAGGGTCCGCAGTTCAGCCTTGACCTGGTTTTGTAGTGGGTCGGTGCTACTGCAAAACGCATCGTTCCATTGCTTCAATTGATGCTCAAACAAGCCCTTCTCTCGGCACCAGGAGCTCAGTGTCGAGCCTTCCAATGTGTGTGTCTCTTTGAGCGCCTGTAGACGTTGCGCAGCGCTCCAGTGCGGTGCGCCAGCGTCGCAGGGCAAGCTCACCGATGTCGATGATGCGGCTTGCCTGTTGGCCATCTTGAGCCATCCTTTGAGGCTGCCCAGGGATACGTTGATTTCATTGGCCACCGACTCCAGTGTGCGCTGGCCGCGCTGCCTGGCTTTGCTCAGGGCTTGTTCTTTGAATTCTGGGGTGTATTGATTTCTTTGCATAGTAGGTCGCTCCGGTGCGGATCATCCGCAATTAATGTGGGCGACAGCTAGTTTGACACAGGGGGGTACTCAGCGCCGGCTTAGCCATGTTCAAGTCTGGCGCGATGGGCGGAGACCTGGATCGGCGTTTTGAAGCAACAGCTATCCGCAAGGGTGGCGATGACTTTCCGGTTGAATTGTCAATATCCCATTTCCGTTGGTGCAATAGCCACCATGGTATTGGCATTGTCCGCGACATCACCGAACAGAGGCAGATTGAAACCGAACTGAAAATTGCGGCAACTGCATTTGAGTCGCAAATAGGTATGACGATCATCAATTCCGAGCGAAAAATTCTGCGGGTGAACAAGGCTTTTAGTGACATTACCGGGTACACGCCTGACGAGGTAATTGGGCAAAATCCGCGCATGCTGAGTTCAGGTCGACACGACAATGCCTTTTATTCAGCGATGTTTGCAAGCCTTGACAAGACCGGAAGTTGGCAAGGGGAAATCTGGAACCGGAACAAAAGCGGACGAATTTACCCTGAATGGTTGTCCATCACAGCCGTCAAGAACAAGTATGACGCAACAACCCACTATGTCGCGGCTTTTAGCGACATCAGCAGCCAGAAGGCGGCCGAGCATCAAATCACCAATTTGGCCTTTTATGACCCGCTGACCGAGCTGCCCAACCGCAGGTTGTTGATGGATCGACTGGAGCAGGCCCTTACTGCGGGTGCGCGTCACAAGCAGACCGGTGCTCTGTTATTCGTTGATCTTGATAATTTCAAAAATATCAATGACACCGTGGGCCATCACATTGGCGATATCTTGCTGCAACAAGCCGCGCAACGCCTGATCACCTGTGTGCGTGATGGCGACACCGTGGCCCGCCTTGGGGGCGACGAATTTGTTGTGATGCTAGATAAATTGGGCAGCAACCTCCATGATGCGGTGAGTCAAGCCGAAATTATTGGTTGCAAGCTTGTTGCTGCATTGCAGGCACCATACGTTCTGGATGGCCGTGAATGCCGTGCTACCTCAAGCATCGGTATCGCCATGTTTACCGACCAGCGTGACAGCATCGATGAGATCATGAAGCGTGCTGATCTCGCGATGTACCAGTCCAAAGCAGCCGGGCGTAATACTTTGCGGTTTTTCGATCCGCAAATGCAAGCTGAAGTGGATGCCAAGGCGGCGCTCGAATCTGATTTACGAACAGCCCTGGCGCAGCAGCAGTTTTTCCTGTATTACCAAGCCCAGGTCACGCGTAGCGGCGACATCATAGGTGCCGAGGTACTGTTGAGATGGCTGCATCCGCAGCGGGGTATGGTGTCCCCTGCAGAATTCATCCCGATGGCAGAACAGACTGGACTGATTCTGCCGCTGGGTGCTTGGGTTCTGAAGACCGCTTGCGCCCAGATTGCCGAGTGGTCAACCGAT
Organism: Burkholderiales bacterium; assembly: GCA_038207855.1. GTDB lineage: Bacteria > Pseudomonadota > Gammaproteobacteria > Burkholderiales > Burkholderiaceae_C > Rhodoferax. Next base: position 63,099 of record JBBQZI010000001.1, on the reverse strand, counting down.
GCCGGGTTGAGTCATCTGACGCTTGCCGTCAACGTCAGTGCCGTGCAGTTTCAGGAAGCAGATTTTGTTGATCATGTTTTGGCTATCCTGGATCGAACCGGTGCCAACCCGCAACGACTGAAACTCGAGCTGACAGAGAGTATTTTGATCAACAACGTGGACGACGTGATCACCAAGATGGGCACACTCAAGTCCAAGGGAGTCGGATTTTCGCTTGATGATTTTGGCACTGGCTATTCTTCGCTGTCGTACCTAAGTCGCCTGCCGTTGGATCAGATCAAGATCGACCAGAGCTTTGTGCGGGACATCGAGACCAGCGACAACGCTGTAGCGATTTGCGCTGCCACTATTGGGCTGGCCTACAGCCTGAAGTTAAAAGTGGTCGCCGAGGGCGTAGAAACCAAAGCACAACAATATTTTCTGAGCGCTGTGCATCGCTGTGACCTGATGCAGGGTTATTTGTTCAGCCGCCCGATACCGTTAAAGGAGTTTGAACAACTGGTAGCGGCGTCAGCCGTTGTTCGTGCCAGTTCTTGTCATACTTATGCTGAAATCCATCCTACTGTAACCACCGTCAAGATTTCCGCATCTGGCCGCAAGGCGCCAAAACCCCCGATCTAGTCATGGGTGCATTGGTATCCAACCCTTCGTTCACAATGGATCAACTATGAATCGCACAAGCAAGCCGATGGCCACTGAGGGCGCTGTTTTGCAAGAAGACCATCGACCGCACAAAGAAGGTCAGCAAAACGTAGTGGCATTGGCGTCACTGGCCACGAGAGCTGTCGCTTTAGCGGCCGCGCATGCAGAGGCCGCCGCTAAACAGGCCGTCGAGCATGATGCTGCAACGGCTGCGCAAACGGTTGCGCAGGCAGTTTTAGTCGCCGCAGAAGCTGCTGCACGAGTGGCAATGGTGGCGGCAACCGAAGCGAAATCCTCTGTAGAAAAGGCTGCCGAGTTGGTGTCACGGTCCGCCAGAGACGTTGCGTCTGCAACTGCACAGGCGGTCAATACCGCCAAGCTGACTACGGCAAAAGATGTTGAAAAAGCGTTGGCCCAAGTGGCGACGGTTTTCGCGAGGGCCTCTCAAAGCACAGAAAGTGCCGCGGTGGCGGCAGCAGCTGATGCCTTGGCAGCCGTAGAGCGGGCGATGGCATTGGCATCGCAGTCCGCGCAAGAAGCCGCCACCGCTGCAGAGCACGCAGTGACGGCAGCAAAGCAAGCGGTTGAACAAAACGCTGCGAAAGCAGCGATGGTGGTTGCTGACGCGGTCAAAAAGGCTTCAGAGCATGCCAATATGGCTGCAATGGGGGCCGCAAAATTGGCAGCAGCGGAAATGGGGGCAGTGATCGCCAGATTGGATGCGTCGGAGGACATGCGCGCGCAGGCCGAAGGGAAGATCAGGCTTTATGTTGAACAACTGGAGCGGGCGATGGGTGCCACGCTTGCCGCCAAGGAGGCGGCTGAAAGCGCCAACATCGCCAAGAGCCAATTCCTGGCCACCATGTCGCATGAAATCCGCACGCCGCTCAATGTCATGAAAGGTATGGCCTATGCCATGCGCCGCACTGGTCTTGAGCCCCAACAGGAAGAATGCCTGGCCCATATCGATGCAGCCGCAGCCCATCTCTTGAGCATCGTCTCTAATGTGCTGGATCTCGCAAAAATTGAAGCCGGAAAGGTCGAACTGCAGCACGTCGAAATCAACGTCAGGCAGATCGCAACCGACATCGTGGACATGTTGCGGGGCAACGTGCTACTGAAGAATATCAATCTGCGTATCGAGATGCAAGCCAACATGCCCCCCTTGTTGGGCGATGCGACCCGGCTACGACAGGTGCTGCTCAACTACCTCAGCAACGCCCTTAAATTCACCGAAACTGGAACCATCACCCTGCGCGTGCGGGCGGAGCAAGAGTCTGATGAACACGCCCTGCTGCGTTTTGAGGTGCAGGACACCGGCATTGGTATCAGTGCGCAGACGGCAGCCAGACTCTTTTCTCCGTTTGAGCAGGCCGACAACTCAGATACCCGGCAGTACGGTGGAACCGGGCTCGGGCTGGTGATTGCCAAGCGTATTGCAGAACTCATGGGCGGTAGCGCAGGGGTCGACAGCATTCCCGGCATCGGAAGCACCTTTTGGTTTACGGCGAACCTCAAGAAACCAGTGCAGAGGCGTGTCATAGAAACCATAGTGTTCAATCCCAAACCAGACAGTTCGCCAGAGCAGATGCTGCGAAGAGACTTCTCAGGGCAACGCATTTTGCTGGTGGACGATGACAGCATCACGCGCCGGCTATTCCGGATGCTGTTGGAAGAACTCGGACTAGTGGTGGATGACGCCGAAGATGGAACTGTCGCAGTCGCCAAGGCCAAATCCCAAGCCTATGCGATTGTCGTGATGGACATGCAGATGCCCAAGATGGGTGGGCTGGAGGCTACGCGCCATATTCGTGCCATGTCGGGTGGCGAGCAAGTTCCCATCGTCATGATGACGGGCAATGCTTTTGAACATATCAGGACTGAGTGTCTTGAAGCCGGAGTCAGTGATTTCATTACCAAGCCGGTTGAACCCGAAGATCTGTTCGCCGTGATTTTGAGGCGGCTGACTATGGTTGGCGACTCCAAACTAACTTGAGAATGAATAGCCGCAATGGTTGAAGCTGTCATTGCAGGCCTAGCCAAAGTCACCCAAAGGCAGCAGCCTGCGGTAAGCGCGGACAGCAGCGCGGCACAGTCGGACCATCGAAGTCCAACTCAATGCGCGTCATGAAGATATTGTTCTGCAGAAGGCGCAAAGTCCGCAGTGCGGTGTTGCAGCCTTGCTAAAGTCCAAAATACCAGCGCACCGAATGAAAAAAGATCGGGGCTGCAAAGCACAGTGAGTCAATTCGGTCGAGCATGCCGCCAGCACCGGTCACGCCCTTGCCGTGGCCACGCCAGATCGGGATACCTCGGTCACGTTTCAGGGCTTTCATCACCAGGTGTCCCATTGAGCCGGCCGCACAGGCAATAAATGCCATGGCAAAGGCCTGTCCTGGCACAAACGGGGTAATGCCGGCCAGCAGCGCACCCAGCAGGCTACCGGCTGCCATGCCAGCCCACCAGCTGCGCCAGGTAAAGCTCTGGCTGATTTGTGGCGCAACAGCTGGTTTTTTCAGTGCCATCAAGCGGCGCGCAACCAAATGCTGGGTGACCATGCAGGTTTGCACTACCAACACCAAAAAGAGCACCAGAAAAGCATTCTTCTTGTCGTAATGCGGAAAGTTCAGCAGCAGCAATGCAGGCACGTGACTCATGCCGTAGATGCACACCATGATGCCCCACTGCAACTTGGCATTGCGCTCCAGAAAGCGTTGCGGGTCATTGGCAAGCGCGCTGGCCACTGGCAATGCAAGAAATACATAAACGGGAATGAACACGGTGAACAAGTCGAAATGCTCAGTGCCCACCAGCCAGTATTGAAACGGCAGTACACCAAAAAATGCCAGCACCAGGCTGCGATGGTCGCCGTGGCGGGTGGGCGAGAGTGTCAAAAATTCGCGCAGGGCAAAAAATGAGCCTGTTCCAAACAAGATCAGTCGGGAAATGTCACCGGCCAGCCAGGCAAGCCAGAAAACAAAAATCAGCAGCCAACTGGTTTTCAGCAATTGCGTCAGATTTGACACGTCGTCGCTGTGCCTCTGGCTGGCTTGTGCGTCGTCAAATTCACGCATCGAGTGCAAAAAAACCGCTAATACGGCCAGCAGCAGCAGGCCAAACACCGTCACAAACAGGGCACCCACTTGTTGTGTCGCGGTGAGGTTTTTCAGGGCTTGGTACATGTGAAAAAAACGCTCACTTCAAACATCGCGCAGGGCCAGCACGGCGCTGCGGGCACGCGTCAAAAAGGTCTGGCGGTCTTCTCGGGGCAGTAGCTGCATTGGCACACCAAAAGTTACCGAGCACAACACCGGCACCGGCACTACTTCGCCTTTGGGCATGACGCGTTGGACGTTGTTGATCCAGGCTGGCACCAACTCAACTTGAGGGAATTTCAAGGCTAGGTTGTACAACCCGGCTTTGAAGGCTTGGGGCTCATCAGCAAAACCGCGGGTGCCCTCGGGAAACAGGATCAACGAGTCGCCAGCCTGCATGGCCTCAATGAGCGGCTCTAGCGGGTCTTCGTCCGCGTGGCGCTCACGCGAGACGTAAATCACATTGAACACCGCGCTGGTGATCCATTTTCTGAACCGGGTTTTGGTCCAGTAGTCGCGTGCTGCCACAGCGCGGGTGCTATGGCGAAGTTCCTTCGGCAGCGCCGCCCAGATCATCACCAGATCGGCGTGACTCTGGTGATTGGCAAAGTAGATGCGTTGCTCAGCCTTCGGTGGGCAACCCCACCAGCGTGCTTGTGCACCGGTCAAAATGCGGATCAAGCCGAGCAAAAAATAGCCCATCAGCTTGGCCAGCAACTCCAGTGCAGCCGGTTTCATGGCAGCTCAGCGCTTTCAAGTCGACGGGCAATGATGGCAGCACGACCGGCAACGTAGCTGGAGTTGGGCAGCTTCTCAAAATATTTGGGACGTGGCAGCATCACCGCCAGACGCGCCGCTTCATAGGCATTCAGCTGGGCGGCAGGCTTGCGAAAGTAATGCTGCGCCGCAGCCTCAGCACCAAAGACTCCTTCACCCCATTCGACGCTGTTAAGGTAAATTTCCAAAATGCGCTGCTTGCTCAGCAGGGCTTCGAGCATGAAGGTCAGGACAAATTCCTGTCCCTTGCGCAACAGCGTGCGCTCGCCCGATAAAAACAGATTTTTGGCCAGTTGCTGCGTAATCGTGGAGCCGCCCACTACTTTGGGCGCTTTGGCTGGCTTTGCTGGTGGCGCGGCGGTGGGCTTGGCCGGGGTTTTTCGCGCGGCCTGTCTGGCGGCATCTCTGGCTTGTGCTTTGGCAGCCTGATCTTCGGCCTTGGCGTTTTTCTGCCAGGCTTTTTCCAGCGCGTCCCAATCCACCCCATCGTGGTTGGCAAAACCGTCGTCTTCACTGGCGATCACGGCGCGCTTGAGTTTGTCGGATATTTGCGCGTAGGGTGTCCATTGTTGGCGCCAGCGCAGGGTGCCCTTTTCAGTGACGACCCGCCAGGCCTCAGAGCGCTCAAATGCCGTGGATTGCGGGTCGATCACCAGCATGGTGGCGATGCGTGCCACAAAAAACAATTGCAGCAGCACGCCAGCCAGTAGCACCAACAGCAGCCATCGCAGTGCGGCCTTCATTTTGCGGATGTGCTCAGGTGCTGGCGCAGTTCGGCCAGCACCTGCTGCGCCGGCGGCATGACACCACGCCAGATCAGAAAGGCTTGCGCGGCTTGTTCGACCAGCATGCCCAGGCCGTCACGCGCCACGGCACCGTGCGCACGCGCCCAGTCCATGAAAGCCTTGGCACTGGGCCCGTACATCATGTCGTAGGCCAGTGCACCGGGCTTGAGCACCGTCGCGCTGACCGGTACGCCATGGCCGCCCAGGCTACTGGCGGTGGCATTGATAACAACATCAAAATCACCCTCTAGCCCTTTTAAATCATGCGCGGATAGCTCTGTATTTTGTAGCAATACTAACGACTGGTGGCGCGCCACCAGGTCGGCCGCCTTGTGGACTGTGCGATTGGCCACGCTGATGTGGGCCGGTTTTGCATGGATCAGCGGCCCCAGCACGCCAGCGGCTGCACCACCGGCACCCATCAGCAAAATGCGTTTTCCCAGCAGCCCAATTTGTGCGCCTTGCTCGATGTCATCGACCAGTCCGATGCCATCGGTGTTGTCAGCCAGGATTTGCCCATCTTTGAAAGTCAGCACGTTACAGGCTTGGGCCAGCCGGGCGCGTTCGCTGGTGTGGGTAGCCAGCGCAGCCGCTTCAAACTTGAAGGGCACGGTGATGTTGCAGCCGCGTCCGCCTTCAAGGTTGAATGCTTGCACGCTGTCGGCAAAGTGATCGAGCGGGATTTCACGCTTGGTGTAGTTCAGCTTTTGCCCGGTCAGTTCAGCAAAACGGGTGTGAATCCAGGGTGATTGACTGTGGGCCACCGGATGGCCCATCACGCAATAAAGATCGTTGCTCATGGTGGCTTTAAAAGTGCTTGGTTTTATTTGGCGCTGAGTTTGGTTTCAAGCGTGTCATCACGGGTGAATTTGAAGCGCGACACGACCGCAATTTGGTCTGCCTGGCGGCGCATGGCCGGGCTGAACTTGCCAAAAGGTGCTGCGCTTTTGGCAATGGCTTGCGCGCGCCGGTCGAGTGCCGGTATACCTGAGCTTTGCACCACTTCAGTCGAGATCACCCGGCCATCGTGGTTGACGTTGACGATCATGGTGAGCTCTCCATAAAGCTTTTGGCCGTTTAATTGCGGAAAGTTTTCTGTGCCTTTGTCTTCAATGGCGTGGCGCAAATGGTCGTAGTAGACAGCGTAGACCGCTTCGCGCGTGGCGGGACTGATGTAACGCTTTCGGGGGCGGGCATTTTCTTCGTTGATGCGCCGCTCAATTTCCGCCAGCAGCCGGATCAGTTGGCGGCGTTTTTGCTCACGCAGGGCTTGCTCGGGTGTCGGGTTGACTTGTTGTGGATCGGGTGGTGGCATGGCCGCCAAGATTGTCTTGACTTGCGCGAGCATCAGGTTTTGCTGCTCGCGCATGTCGCGCAATTGGCGCTGCTGGTCTTGTTCGCTGTCTTCGCCCGTCATGGAAATCAGGGCGGGCGGCAGCGGGCTGGTGGCACGACCCTTTTCCAGCTCACCACCACCGGCCATATTGGCTTGGGCAATGGCGCGGGCTTTTTCAGGCTTCTCGTTGGTGCGGGCGTTGACCAAAATGACTTCCAGCGGGGTGTCTTCAAACACCCGGTTGAAGGCTTCAGGGTCGACAAAGCGCACCGTCAGCAGTACTGCGTGCACGGCAATGGACGCGCCAAGCGCGATTTGCAGGGTGCTGAATGACCGCAGGTTCACGGCTCGGGATGATCGCCAGGGGCAGCGGCGCTGCCGGAAGCTTCGCCATCGCTGAGGTCCATGGCAATGGCAATCGGCCCAACCACGGTGTCGTCGTCTTCTGCCTCGTCGTCCAGGGCTGCATCGGGCTCGGCATCCAGCCGCGCCGTGACGGTGCCGTGAATATCCAGCGACACCTCGTCAATGTCACCCAGGCGCACCATCACGCGCGCGCCGCGTGGCAGGCTTTGCGCCCCGGCTACCGGCAATACCAGCGGCAGGTGGTCGGCCCGCACCAGGTTGTCTTTGAACAGGGTGGCCTCAATTTCGGTAATGCCTTGCTGCTCGATGTATTTCAAAATCCAGAAGCGCTCCATGGCGTTCTGAAAACCGTTGTAGGCAAAGTAGGCCGCATCAAAGCTGCTGATGATGGAAAACAGCTCGGCATCTTTGGGCTTGAAGGGGGCCGCTAGCGCAGCAGTTTTGCCGTGGCGGGCACAGGCAATGATTTGCCATTGGTTAACCAGATCAACGTAGCGGCGCAGTGGCGAGCTGCTCCAGGCATAGCTTTTCACGCCAATACCGGCGTGCGGCTGCGCTTTGGTTCCCATGCGCACCTTCACGCCCGGTGCCATGCTGGCCTGGCTGCGGTAAATGCCCGGCACACCCAACTCAGCCATCCAGCCGCCCCAGGTGCTGTTGGCCAGAATCATGGCCTCGGACACAATCAAATCGAGCGGTGCGCCGCGCTGGCGAATGCTGATGTGCACTTCTTCGGAGCCTTGTGGCTCAGCGCCGTCATTGCCGACCAGCCGGTAGTTGTAATCGGGCCGGTTGAAGTTCTCGGGCTTGCCGCGCACGATCTCGCGCTTGGCTTTCAGGTCTTTTGCCAAGCGGAATAAAAATGATAGCTGCTCGCGCTTATTCTGTAAGGGATGCGGGTCAATTTCATGCATAAACGCTGGGTCTTCCAACCAAGCGGTCGTGACCACGGCATCCAACTGATCGTGGCGCAAATTGGCCCCGATGTGCACCCGCTCCAGCTTGGTCACGCTTTCCTTGATCTCCAGCGTGGCCTCATCAAGCGTGACATACAGCGACACGGCCGGGCAGTCGCGACCCTCCATCAGGGTGTAGTTTTGCACCACCTCGTCGGGCAGCATGGTGAGCTTGTAGCCCGGCATGTAAACGGTCGACAGGCGCGAGCGGCCGAGCTGGTCAATCGCGCTACCCGGTTTGATGGCCAGGCCTGGCGCGGCGATGTGAATGCCCAGCAGCACCGTGCCGCTACCCAGGCCCTGAACCGACAGGGCATCGTCAATCTCGGTGGTGGCTGAGTCGTCAATCGAGAAGGCGCGGGCCGTGGACAGAGCCAACTCGTCGGTGATGAGCGGAGCCTCAACTTTTGGGAAACCGGTGCCTTTGGGGAAGTTTTCCAGCAGAAAGCGCTTCCAGTGAAACTGGTAGGGTGAATCGATCGCACCGGCCTTGATCAGCAGGTCCAGCGGACCCAGATGGGTGGCGCGTGAGGCCTCAACCACCGCCTTGTACTCTGGCGCGTTTTTGTCGGGTTTGAACAGAATTTTGTAGAGCTGGTCGCGAATTGGCTGCGGGCACTCGCCCGCACTCAAGGCCTTCACCCAATCTTCAATTTGCAGGGCGACTTGTTTCTTTTTCTCGATAGCGGCCAGCGCCAGCGCCAAAATGTCAGCCGAAGCTTTGCGAAAGCGCCCTTTGCCGGCGCGGCGAAAGTAATGCGGCGCGTCATACAAGGCGAACAACATGCCGGCCTGCTCAGCCAGAGTGGCCTGGGCGGAAAAATAATCGCGTGCCAAGTCGGCAAAGCCAAACTCTTCTTCGTTGGCAAACTCCCAAGCCAGCTCCAGCTCGATGCCGCTGGCGACGGCCTGTCCGGCTGCCATCAGCTGGGCTGGTTCGGGCTTGTCGAACTTGATCAGGATATTGGCCGCCTTGACCTTGACCCGTTTGCCGCTATCAAGCTCGACCTGTGCCGAAGCATCGGTCTCGGAGAGCAGGCGTCCGGCCAGGAATTTTCCGGTTTCTTCAAATAGTAGGTGCATCTTGAGATTGTCCCACGGCGCGTTTGCACTATGTTTGCAGTGGTTTTGGGACGGCCTGAAACGCTTTATTTGCGCTTCAGGTTGTGCTGTGACATAATCCGAGGCTCTGCGAAAATCCGTTCGCGGAGCTATATCGAAGAGGTTAATATGTACGCGGTCATAAAAACTGGTGGCAAACAATATAAAGTTGCTGCTGGCGAAAAAATTAAAGTAGAACAGATTGCTGCGGACGTTGGCCAAGAGATTGTGTTTGACCAGGTTCTGGCAGTCGGTAGCGGCGCAGAGTTAAAGGTTGGCACACCCTTGGTGTCCGGCGCAACTGTTAGTGTCACAGTGTTGGCACATGGTAAGCACGACAAGGTCAGCATTTTCAAAATGCGCCGTCGCAAGCACTATCAAAAACGTCAAGGGCATCGCCAGCAGTTCACTGAACTGCTGATCGGCGCCATCACTGCATAAGGAGCTGAGTCATGGCACATAAAAAAGGCGGCGGCTCGACGCGAAATGGGCGCGATTCCAAGCCCAAAATGCTCGGTGTGAAGAAGTACGGTGGTGAATTGATCAGCCCTGGCGCGATCATTGTTCGTCAGCGTGGCACAAAATTCCACCCCGGCACCAATGTCGGTATCGGCAAGGATCACACCTTGTTTGCACTGATTGAAGGCCATGTTTCTTTCGCCATCAAAGGCGCAATGAACCGCCACACCGTGAGCGTGACTGCCGCTTAATCGGCGCGCATCGCACCCACAGGACCCTGCGCACGGCGCGGGGTTTTTCGTTTATAAAGTACCCAATATGAAGTTCGTTGACGAAGCCTACATTGATGTCTCTGCTGGAGACGGCGGCGCAGGCTGCGTCTCGTTTCGGCATGAAAAGTACAAAGAATTTGGTGGCCCCAATGGCGGCGACGGTGGCCGTGGTGGCCACGTCTTTGCGGTGGCTGACCCCAACCTGAATACGCTGGTTGATTTCCGATTTTCGCGTCGCCATGATGCGCAGCGGGGTCAGCACGGCATGGGCTCCGACATGTTTGGCGCGGCTGGCGATGACATCACGCTGAAGATGCCGGTCGGTACCATCATCACCGATGCTGAAACCGGAGAGGTGCTGTTTGAGTTGCTCAACCCGGGCGAGGTCATCACGATTGCCAAAGGTGGCGACGGTGGCTTTGGCAATATGCGCTACAAGAGCGCCATCAACCGCGCACCACGCCAAAAAACACCCGGCTGGCCCGGTGAAAAGCGCGAACTCAAGCTTGAACTCAAAGTGCTGGCCGATGTGGGTTTGCTGGGCATGCCCAATGCTGGCAAGTCAACGCTGATCACCGCGATCTCCAACGCCCGTCCGCGCATTGCTGATTACCCGTTCACCACGCTGCACCCGAATTTGGGGGTGGTGCGCGTTGGACCAGAGCAAAGCTTTGTGGTGGCTGATTTGCCGGGCTTGATCGAGGGGGCCTCCGAAGGCGCTGGCTTGGGACATCTGTTTTTGCGCCATTTGCAGCGCACCCGGCTGCTGCTGCATGTGGTGGACATGGCCCCGTTTGACGACAGCGTGGACATCGTGGCTCAGGCCAAGGCGATCGTCAATGAACTGAAAAAATACGACGCGGGTCTGTACAACAAGCCGCGTTGGCTGGTGCTCAACAAGCTTGACATGGTGCCGCTTGAAGAGCGTGAGGCGCTGGTCAAGGACATTGTCAAGCGGTTCAAGTTCAAAGGCCCGGTATTTGAGATCTCGGCCCTGACGCGTGAAGGCTGCGAGTCGCTGATCAAAACCATTTACAAGCACATCAGCGCCCAGCAAAAGAAAGAGCTTGCACCTGAAGTGATCGATCCGCGTTTTGCGGCGGATGTCGATCCACTATAATTTGCTATATATTTAATAGCTACTTGCGCATATAGTAAAAGGGCTACAGGCCAAAATGACTCAAGAAAAAGCTCATTCTCCATTGCGTGATGCCCGCCGTGTGATCGTCAAAGTAGGCTCCAGCCTGGTGACCAATGAGGGACGAGGCCTGGACGAAGTTGCCATTGGTGAATGGTGCCGGCAGATGGCGGTGCTGGTGAAGCAGGGGCGTGAGGTCATCATGGTCTCCAGCGGTGCTATTGCCGAAGGCATGAAGCGCCTGGGCTGGACCACGCGACCCCGTGCCATCCATGAATTGCAGGCCGCCGCCGCCGTTGGGCAAATGGGTCTGGCGCAAATGTACGAAACCAAGCTGCGCGAGCATGGTCTGGGCAGCGCCCAGGTGCTGCTCACGCACGCCGATCTGGCTGACCGCGAACGCTACCTGAATGCCCGCTCGACCTTGTTGACTCTGCTCAAACTTGGTGTGGTGCCGGTCATCAACGAGAACGACACCGTGGTCAACGACGAGATCAAGTTTGGTGACAACGACACCCTGGGTGCGTTGGTGGCCAATCTGGTCGAGGCCGACGCGTTGGTGATTTTGACTGATCAAAAAGGACTGTACACCGCCGACCCGCGCAAAGATACCAGCGCTCAATTTGTTCATACGGCGCAAGCCGGTGATCCGGCCCTGGAAGTCATGGCGGGTGGCGCTGGCTCCAGCCTGGGCCGTGGCGGCATGATCACCAAAATATTGGCGGCCAAGCGGGCGGCGGGTTCGGGTGCCTCGACCATCATCGCCTGGGGTCGTGAGCCCGATGCGCTGTTACGGTTGAGTTTGGGTGAGTCGATTGGCACGCTGCTGGTGGCTCCGACGCAGAAGACCCAGGCACGCAAACAGTGGATCGCTGATCATCTCCAAATGCGTGGCTCCGTCACGGTGGATGCCGGTGCCGTTGAAAAACTCCGTCTGGGCGGCTCCAGCCTGCTGCCGATTGGTATGACCGGCGTGGAGGGTGATTTTTCGCGTGGTGATGTGATTGCGATTCGTGCTGCCAATGGCACTGAGGTGGCCCGCGGTTTGGCCAATTACGCCAGCGCCGAGGCGCGCCTGATTTGTCGTAAACCGTCTGCCGCGTTTGAGGCCTTGCTGGGCTACGCGGCCGAGCCCGAGATGGTGCACCGCGATAACCTGGTGCTGGCCGCTAAACCCCGTTAAATCCCGGTAAGCACCGCTCAGCCGACGGTTTGCAGCTTACTTTTTCATGGCTCTGATGATGTCAGCGGTTGAACTGGCCGCTGCGGCACGTCCATCGCAGGCTGCCTGTCGCGCAAAGACCCAGGCATGTTTGGAGGGTTGGTTGTCAGTTAAGCCGCGCCACTCTGGCGTTTGAATAATCGACCATGCGCCAGCACCGCTGGCACGGGCGTAGGTTTTGACCTCACCGGTGGCGCACCGAATGCCTTCAAACTGCGCATTGACCGAGCCGCTGGCATTGGTGGTGACCACCACATAGCGGACGATGCCGTCGGGCGTGATGGTGATCGTCGCCGGGTCGATGCCAAATCGCACCGAGACATAGGGCGGCATGTCCAGCGGCAACAGTTTGTTGTGGCTGAAGGCCGGTGGCGCGGGCGTGTCGGATTCTTTCCAGTCTGGGTCTTGATCGGCCAATTGCGCAGAGACCCCAAGGCTGGTACCCACCAGACACGCAAGGCCCAATAAGCGCAGGCAAAACAATCGCAAGTCAAACATGTTCATTTCCGGTTTGCTGGTCTGGCTCAAAAGTTCCACCTGGCGGTAGCTCAAAGTTGGCACCCGGCATCTCGGTGCATCCTTGGCGCAAAAATCGGTTGCGATGCTCGTTGCCACGCGGCACATAGCGCGACAACTCGGTGAGCGCCGTCACATAGACCTCACGCTTGAACTCCACCACCGAATCGAGCGGAACCCAGTAGTCATTCCAGCGCCAGGCATCAAACTCGGGGTGGCTTGTGGCACGCAAGTTCAAATCCCAGTCGTGGCCGACCAGTTGCAGCAAAAACCAGATTTGCTTCTGGCCCTTGTAAAAACCGCGTGAGTCGCGGCGTATAAAACGGTCTGGCACCTCATAGCGCAACCAGTCTCGGGTGCGGGCCACAATGCGAATATGCTCGCGTTGCAGGCCAACTTCTTCATGCAGTTCACGCACCATGGCTTGCTCGGGGGTTTCGCCCCGATCGATGCCACCTTGCGGAAACTGCCAGGAGTGCGTCCGAATACGCTTGCCCCAAAACACCTGATTTTTCTGGTTGAGCAGGACGATGCCGACGTTCGGCCTAAAGCCGTCCCGGTCAAGCATAATCAAACCCCAATTTTTAAATTGCTTCGATTATGCACAGCCCTTGCTGTGAATCAAGCGAATCAACCCTGTCTTTATTGCTGGATTTGCCCATGAAAGCCTCTCAATTTTTTATTTCAACTCTCAAAGAGGCCCCAGCGGATGCCGAAGTGGTCAGCCACAAGCTGATGATGCGCGCCGGCATGATCAAAAAGCTCGGGGCCGGCATTTACACGCTGATGCCGATGGGCTTGCGCGTGGTGCAAAAAGTGGAGGCGATCGTGCGTGAAGAAATGAATCGCGCGGGGGCCGTGGAGCTCAGCATGCCGGTGGTTCAACCGGCCGAGCTTTGGCAGGAAACCGGCCGCTTTGACAAAATGGGCCCGGAGCTGCTGCGGATCAAAGACCGTCACGGCAACGACTTTGTCGTGCAGCCGACCAGCGAAGAAGTGATTACCGATATCGCGCGCCAGGAAATTCGCAGCTACAAGCAGTTGCCAAAGAATTTTTACCAGATCCAGACCAAATTTCGCGACGAGCGCCGGCCGCGCTTTGGTCTGATGCGGGGCCGTGAGTTCATCATGAAAGATGCCTACAGCTTTGACCGCGACCAGGCTTCGGCACAAGCCAGCTACCAGGTCATGGCCGCTGCCTACCGGCGTATTTTTGACCGATTCGGTCTGACCTACCGCGCGGTGGCGGCGGATAGCGGTGCCATTGGTGGTGATTTAAGTGAAGAGTTCCAGGTGATTGCCGCCACCGGTGAAGACGCCATTGTTTATTGTCCGGGCAGCGATTACGCCGCCAACATGGAAAAAGCCGAAGCACTGGCCCCGGTTGGTCCACCCAAGGCGGGCACTCAATCGATGAATAAAACCGCTACACCGGGCAAGAGTACCTGTGCTGCCGTGGCCGACCTGCTGGGTCTGCCGCTGCAGCACACGGTCAAGTCACTGGTACTCGCCACCGATGCGCTCAATGAAAAGGGTGAAATCGTCAAAACGCAAGTCTGGCTGCTGCTGCTGCGCGGTGACCATGACATGAACGAGGTCAAGGTTGGTAAATTACCCGGCCTTAGTGCGTTCCGCTTTGCCAGTGTGCCCGAGATTGAAGATCACTTTGGTTGCAAACCGGGCTACCTCGGCCCTCTTGGTTTGAAACAGCCGGTCAAGCTGGTGGTTGACCGCGAGGTCGCTGTGATGAGCGACTGGGTTTGCGGTGCCAACGAAGAAGACTATCACTTCACAGGTGTCAATTGGGGTCGCGATTTGCCTGACCCGACCGTGGTGGCAGACCTGCGCAACGTGGTGGCCGGTGACGCATCGCCCGACGGCCAAGGCGTGCTGGCGATTGAGCGCGGCATTGAAGTGGGCCATGTGTTTTACCTAGGCACCAAATACAGCCAGGCCATGAAAGCCACTTTCTTGGACCACAACGGCAAACCGCAGTTCATGGAAATGGGCTGCTATGGCATCGGCATCACCCGCTTGCCCGCTGCTGCCATTGAGCAAAACCACGACGCCCGTGGCATCATCTGGCCCGATGCGCTGGCACCCTTCACCGTGGTGATTTGCCCGATCAACGCCGATCGCTCAGCCGAAGTGAAAGCGGCCTCGGAGTCGCTCTATTGCGCGTTGCTGGCTGCTGGCGTGGACGTGATGTTGGACGACCGTGGCGAACGCCCAGGTGCCATGTTTGCCGACTGGGAGCTGATTGGTGTGCCGCACCGCGTCAACATTGGCGACCGGGCATTGAAAGAAGGCAACGTTGAATACCAGCACCGCCGCGACGATGCCGCCACGGCGGTACCTCTGTCTGACATCGCCGCGCTCCTGATTGGCAAACTGGCTGGCGGGCATCCATGACGATCGGAGCACTGGATTTCCGTTTTCGCGGGAATGACGCTACTTGGTCAAATGGACTATTGCGATTAATAAAGGATTGAATTGACCCGGCGCACCTTTATAGCAAGCGTTTTACGGACTTTGCCCAGATTAGCAGGGCTTAGTGCGCTCTTGTTTCAAGAGCAATCCTGGGCTGGCAGGCAGGCCGAGGAGCCGTTGATTGACTCGGTGCGGACAGCGCTGAGCTCTGCCATTGCGAACCATGCCCCTTTGGTTCCGGAGTTTCCAGACACCGAATCACGGCTGGTTTACCTGCGCTGGCTGGGTGTCATGAGCGAGCGACTGAGAAAGAAGAAACCCGACTGGAGGGTGCGCCAAGAGTTTTTGCAGTCCGTCTGGTATGAAGCCACGCGCGCTGGGCTTGATGTGTCGCTGGTGTTGGGATTGATCCAGGTGGAGAGCAATTTCCGCAAATTTGCCGTCAGCAGCGTCGGCGCGCGCGGCTACATGCAGGTGATGCCGTTTTGGACGCGGCTGCTGGGCGATGGCGATGCCGGCAAGCTGTTTAACATGCAGACCAACTTGCGCTTTGGCTGTGTCATCTTGCGCCACTATCTGGACCGTGAGGGCGGCGACTTGTTCCTGGCGCTGGGCCGCTACAACGGCTCACGCGGGCAGGCCGCTTACCCCAACGCGGTGCTAGGGGCCAAGCGGCTGTGGGATTAAGGGTTCAGCAGTTTTTGCAACTCGCCGTTTTCATACATTTCCATCATGATGTCTGAGCCGCCGATGAATTCACCCTTCAGGTAAAACTGCGGAATCGTCGGCCAGTTGCTGTAGTCCTTGATGCTGGTACGAATTTCATCGTCTTCAAGCACGTTGACGGTTTTGATGGCTTTGGGGTCAACCCCGCAAGCTTTCAAAATCTGCACGGCACGGCCCGAAAAGCCGCATTGCGGAAAGCTTGCCGTGCCTTTCATGAACAGCAAAATGTCGTTTTGTTTGACCAGGTCGTCAATGCGTTGTTGGGTGTCGCTCATGGTTGGATGTCCTCTAAATAATGGGCGTGATTATTTCACTTTTGTTTGATCGTGTTTTTGATGAAACCCTGACAGCGGCAGGGTTGGACGTGGCATTGCGCAGGGCTTCAATAATGCGGTGGCAAATCATCGCGCGGGTCGCGCGTTGGGGCATTGTCCTGGTTCAACGCGGGCTGGCGCAAGTGCGCGATGGCGTGGGTCAGGGCATCGATCTGGTCTTGTTGGCGCGTGATGATCTGGTCGAGCTTGTCGATCAGGTCTTCGGCAAAGCTGGCTTTGATTTCCAGCTCAGTCAGTCGGCCTTCAAGCGGCTGATGGGGAGGCGTCGGGGTAGGGATGGCAAATAGCGGCATGGTGCGGGGTTTTGGGGGTGGATTCATTGACGTTGGGCTGGCCATTGCCCGCCGCTGCAGCGCTCAATGCCAGAAAGGTCGCAGCGCGATTGCACTTGGGCAAAGCCGCGTGCTTGCAGCAAGTGGCGTACCGCGAGCGCTTGGTCGTAGCCATGCTCCAACAGCAACCAACCGCCGGCCTTTAAGTGGTGTGGCGCATCGGCAATGATCTGGCGCAGGTCATCAAGCCCGTCAACACCGCTGGTGAGAGCTGACTGTGGCTCAAAGCTGAGGGCAGCCAGGTGCGGGTCGGCATCGGCGATATAGGGCGGGTTGGAGACGATGCAGTCGAACGCCATGGCGCGGGCGGGCAGGGCGGCAAACCAGGCTCCTTGGCTGAACTGCACGCCAAGCTGGAGTCGCTGCGCATTAATCTGGGCCGTGGCGAGCGCTGTTGCGCTGAAATCGGTCGCCCAGACTTGCAACGCTGGCTGCTTGGCCTTGAGCGCCAAGGCAATGGCCCCGCTGCCGGTGCCCAGATCAAGCACGCTCGGTGCTGCGCATGCGCTGTGCAAAGAATGGTCGTGTGCCGTGGTCGGTGGTGTTAACAGCGCCGCCAGCTGCTCCAGCGCCCAATCGACCAGGGTTTCGGTATCGGGCCGGGGCACCAATACATCGGGGTTAACCTGTAAATCCAGACCGTAAAACGCTTTAGAGCCCGTCAGGTAGGCCACGGGTTCACCCGCCAGGCGGCGCTGCGCCAGCAGCTGGAGCTGGCTTTCAATGGCAGTGGGCAACAGATTGGTGTTGTGCGCCAGCAGCCAGCCACGCTGCGCTAGCGGCTGGCCGAGCACATGCAGCAGCAGCAATTGCGCGTCGAGCCGCTCCAGCCCCTGCGTCTGCAGGCTCAGCAGGGCTTGCGCCAGTGTTTGAGTGTGTGTGCCGATATCAGTCATTTACTATATAAATAATAGCTACTTACGCATGTTACATAAGGGCTAGAAGCATATTTGGTTACTCAAGCATTGAGTTCCAGCGCGGCCAGTTGCTGCGCTGCCTCGTGCGCTTGCAGGGCGCCAATCACATCATCCAAGTCACCTTCTATGATGGTCAACAATTTGTAGAGGGTCAGGTTGATGCGGTGGTCGGTCAGGCGGCCTTGGGGAAAGTTGTAGGTGCGAATGCGGTCGCTGCGGTCGCCGCTGCCGACCAGGCCTTTGCGCTCGGCCGACTCTTTGGCAGCGCGCTCGGCACGGTCTTTTTCTTGAATGCGGGCGGTCAACACGCGCAACGCCTGGGCCTTGTTGGCGTGCTGGCTGCGGCCATCCTGGCATTCCGCCACGGTGCCGGTGGGCAGGTGGGTAATGCGCACAGCCGAGTCGGTTTTGTTGATGTGCTGGCCACCGGCACCGCTCGCGCGGTAGGTATCAATGCGCAGATCGGCCGGGTTGATCTTGATAGCTTCGGCTTCATCGGGCTCGGCCATCACGGCCACGGTGCAAGCGCTGGTGTGGATGCGACCCTGGGTCTCGGTCACCGGTACGCGTTGCACGCGGTGGCCGCCCGACTCGAACTTGAGTGCGCCATAGACTCCGCTACCGGAGGGGCCGTCACCAGCCCCGCCTTCAACGCGCAGCACCAGCTCTTTGTAGCCGCCAAGTTCGCTGGCAGATTCGCTGATGATCTCGTGCTTCCAGCCCTTGCGGTCACAGTAGCGCAGATACATGCGGGCCAGGTCGGCGGCAAACAGGGCTGATTCGTCGCCACCGGTGCCAGCGCGGATTTCGACAAACGCCGGGCGTGCGTCATCCGGGTCTTTGGGCAGTAGCATGCGCTGCAATTCGGTATCGAGCTGCTGCAACTCGGCGTTGGCGCTGTCGACTTCTTCTTGCGCCATTTCTGCCATATCGGCATCGTCGCTGGAGGCTTTGAGCAGTTCCTGGGCGGCTGCCAAGTCAGATTCGCGCTGCTGGTAGCGCAGCCAGCGGCTGGCCACGGCGGCTACATCGGTGTGCTCACGCGAGAGCAGTAAAAACTGCGCCATGTCGCTCATGATGTCCGGGCGTGACAGCAAAAATTCAAGCTCGCCCAGGCGGTCAGCGTAGCGGGCAAGTTGTTGGCGAAGAAAGGGTTTCATGGCGAGTGAGGTGGGGTAAAACCAAAAATGGCAAGTGAATGGTCGGATGACGCTGTGCTCATCCGATCTGCAAGTATTCTTGCTGACCCAAGCATCGGCTGGGCTGCAACGGCAGTGCAGCTAACGCTCTTTGCGCAAAAAGAAGTGGTGCACCGCGGTGCTGGCGCGCTCACGGGCCGCTGCGTCACCGCCGCGCAATTCAGCCATGGCACCATGCAGCATTTTTTGCGTCAGACCGCGCGACAGCGCCTCCAGCACGGCATCGACGTTTTCACCCTTGGCCAGCAGCTTGCGGGCGCGGGCAATTTCAATGGCGCGCCACTCATCGGTTTGGGCGCACAGTTGCTGGATCAGCGGAACCGTGTTGCGCTGCTCGATCCAGTGCAAAAAGCTCTGCACGCCGGCATCAACAATGGCTTCGGCCTGCGCCACGGCAGCCTGGCGGCTGGCTTGGGCGGTTTGCACCACGCTGGCCAGATCGTCCACCGTGTAGAGATAGACATCCTCAAGGGCTTTGACTTCAACTTCGATGTCGCGTGGCACAGCCAGGTCGACCATGAACATGGGGCGGCGGCGGCGGCGCTTCAACGCCCGCTCAACCGAGCCCAGCCCGATCAGTGGCAACGTGCTGGCGGTGCAGCTGACCACCGCATCAAACTCGTGTAGCCGGTCCGGCAGATCAGCCAGGCGCATCACATCAGCGCCAAACTTGTTGGCCAATTCTTCGCCGCGCGATAGCGTGCGGTTGGCAATGGTGATATTTTTGGGCTTTTTGGCGGCAAAGTGGGTGGCGCACAGGTCGATCATTTCGCCGGCACCCACAAACAGCACCTTGACCTCGCTCAGGTCTTCAAATAATTGACCGGCCAGTCGCACCGCAGCGGCTGCCATGCTGATGGAGTGCGCGCCAATTTCGGTTGATGTGCGGACCTCTTTGGCGACTGCAAACGAGCGTTGAAACAGTTGGCTCAGGGTGGTGCCCAGCGCACCGGCGGCTTCGGCAGCGCGGACCGCATCTTTGATCTGGCCCAGAATCTGCGGCTCGCCCAGCACCATGGAATCGAGCCCGCTGGCAACCCGAAACGCATGACGCGCAGCCAAGCCATCTTCGAGGGTGTAGGAGTGGGCGCGCAACAGTTCAGATGAAACGCCGCCACTGTGCGCCAGCCAGTCCAGCGTGTGCTGTAGCTGGGCTTGTTCGCCAGCGCAATAAATTTCTGTGCGGTTGCAAGTGGAGATCAGCGCCGCCTCGGGTGTTCGGGTCAGCGCACCGCGCAAGGCATGCAAAGTGGGCGCGACCTGGTCGATGGCGAACGCAAACCGACCGCGCAGATCGAGCGGTGCGGTCGTGTGATTGATGCCTAATGCCCAGACTGCCATGGCCAGATTATAAAATCACTGTCCATGCACTTTGACTTGTATCATTTTTTCTTTTCCTCAAGGATCCATTGATGGGCATTCTCGCGCTGCTCAACCACGCCATCAACTTACTGGCACCGGCCTTCTGGCTGGCCTTGCTGGTGCCGATCCTGTCCAAGATTTTTATGAAAAAAAGACCTGCAGCCCATAGACTGCTTGCACAGATAGCTATTAATTTTGTAGTATGCGTGGTGCTGCTTGTTGCTGGACTGTTGCTATTTGGGCATGATGGCATGATGCTGACCTACCTGGCTTTGGTGGCGTGTGCTGCAAGTTGTCAGTGGTGGTTGCAGCGCGGCTGGCGGAGCTGAACCGCTGTTGCCGTGCGCTGCAATGGCTTGCATTCAGGCTGCAGGTGAAAACAAATCAACCCGGTCGGTGATGATGCCGTCCACGCCCAAATCGATCAATTGTTGTGCCGTTGTTAGCTCATTGACGGTGTAGCTCAGCGTTCTGAAACCGGCGCTTTTGGCTTGGGTGATGCTGGAGGTGTCCCACAGCGCGTGGTCGCACACGATGGCCACACAACCCAGGCGCAACGCGGTTTCCAGCCAGCCGGTCCACAGGTATTCCAGCAACAGGCCGCGCGGCAATTCGGGCTGGGCTTGCAGCGCTCCTTCCAGTGCTGCCACATCAAATGAGGTCATCAAAGGCGGCACCGCAGCGCCAAGCCAGAGCCGCGCGGCATGCTGCGCCACTACCTGGCCGGTGTGGTATTCGGTGCCCGGAGTGGGTTTGATTTCGATGTTCAAAAAATAATGGTTGTGCAGGCAGTAGCGGGCAATCGCCTCAAATGTCGGCAACGGTTCGCCAACAAAGGCGCGGGAATGCCAACTGCCTGCATCAAGCATGGCTAGTTTGCCCCACGGGTAGTCGCCAGCCACGGCGCTTTGGCCCGCGCCGAGTACGTCGCGCGCATTGGTGGTGCGCTGCAAAGTGTCGTCGTGCATCAAAAACGGCACGTCATCAGCACTCAGCTTGACATCGCATTCGAACATGCGGTAGCCGTGGGCAGCACCGCAACGAAAAGCCGCCAGCGTATTTTCGGGGGCCAGTTTGCCGGCGCCGCGGTGGGCAACCCAACGTGGATAGGGCCAATTTGTCAGTGTGGTTTTCATGTGGTGATCTCTTTGCGTTTGCCGCTCGCCGCCTCAAAGTGGTGAATTTTGTCCGAGCGGGGCGTGACGCAGATGGTGCTGCCCAGCGCGGGCGCGGCGTGCGATTCTTCGGTGCGGATGATGACCAATTCGTCAGCGCTGCCGTGGGTCCAGCGGCCATAGGTGAGTCGCTCGGCGCCCAGCATCTCAACCGCCTCAACCTTCAATCCCCAGCCACTCGGGGTAATGTCCAGGTGTTCGGGGCGAATGCCGACGATGGTGTTGGCCGGTGCGTCAGGGGCGTTTTGCAATAAATTCATCGGTGGCGAGCCCATGAAGCCAGCCACGAAAGTGCTGGCCGGTCGGTTGTAGACCTCTTCTGGCGTGCCAAACTGCTCCATCACGCCGGCATTCATCACCATCATGCGTTGGGCCAGCGTCATGGCTTCAACCTGATCGTGGGTAACAAACAGGCTGGTGATGCCGAGTTCGCGGTGCAGTTTCTGGATTTCAAGGCGGGTCTGGGCACGCAGCTTGGCATCCAGATTGGACAAAGGTTCGTCAAACAAAAACACCTGCGGCTGTCGCACGATGGCACGGCCCATGGCAACGCGCTGGCGCTGACCACCCGACAGGTCGCGCGGCTTACGCATCAAAAACGCACCAATCTCCAGTATTTTGGCGGCCTTGTCGACCCGCGCCTTGATTTCACTTGGCGGAACCTTGGCAATTTTCAGTCCGTAGGCCATGTTGTCAAACACACTCATGTGCGGGTACAGCGCATAGTTTTGGAACACCATGGCGATGTCGCGCTCCGACGGCTCCAGCTTGTTGACGACCCGGTTGCCAATCGAAATATCGCCGCCAGTAACTTCTTCCAGTCCAGCCACCATGCGCAATAGGGTGGACTTGCCGCAGCCAGAGGGCCCGACAATGACGACGAATTCGCCGTCCAAAATGTCGGCGCTAACCCCGTGGATGACCTGGTTGGCAGTTTTGCCCGTGCCGTAGCGCTTGACGATATTTTTTAATGTGATTGAAGCCATTACTTTTCCGTATCGACCAGCCCTTTGACAAACCACTTCTGCATCAACACCACGACCAGCGCTGGCGGCAGCATCGCTAGGATGGCGGTGGCCATGACGAGGTTCCACTCGGTCAACGCGTCGCCGCCCACAATCATGCGCTTGATGCCGATGACGGCCGTGTACATCGACTCGTCATTGGTAATCAGCAGTGGCCACAAGTACTGGTTCCAGCCGTAGATGAACTGGATCACGAACAGTGCTGCGATGGTGGTCGCCGACAGCGGCAGCAGCACATCGAAAAAAAAGCGCATGGGCCCAGCGCCGTCCATGCGCGCGGCCTCGGCGAGCTCGTCGGGCACCGTCATGAAGAACTGGCGGAACAGAAACGTTGCAGTGGCAGACGCGATCAGCGGCAGGGTCAAGCCAGCGTAACTGTTGAGCATGCCCAGGTCGGCCACCACCTTGAAGGTCGGGATGATGCGCACCTCGACTGGCAGCATCAGGGTGATGAAAATCATCCAGAAGAAGAATTTGCGCAGCGGGAATCGGAAGTAGACGATGGCAAATGAACTGATGATCGAGATGGCGATCTTGCCGACCGCAATCACCAGCGCCATGATGAGGCTGTTGAGCATCATCTGCGCCACCGGCGCGGAAGAACCCCGTGTCGAACCCGAACTTAGTACCTGGCTGTAGTTGGCCCAGAACTGGTCGCCTGGCAGCAGCCGCATCGGCACCTCAAGCACTTGATCAAGCGTCAAGGTTGAAGCGACAAAAGTGACGTACAAAGGAAAGGCGATAACGATGATGCCGAGCACCAGCACCAGATGCGTCATGAACGTCAGTACCGGGCGGTGTTCGACCATCAGTAAGTTACCTTACGTTCCACGAACCGGAACTGAACCACGGTCAGGGCAACGACGATCAACATCAAAATTGCCGACTGGGCCGACGAGCCCCCGAGGTCAGCCGATTTGACACCATCGACATAGACTTTATAGACAAGAATCTGCGTCGCCCCGGCAGGTCCGCCGCCAGTGGTGGCATCGATGACACCAAAAGTGTCGAAGAATGCATAGACGATGTTGACGACCAGCAAAAAGAACGTTACCGGCGATAGCAGCGGAAAGACGATGGTCCAGAAGCGCCGCATCGGGCGTGCACCGTCAATGGCGGCAGCCTCTATGAGGGATTTTGGAATGGATTGCAAACCAGCGAGAAAGAACAGAAAGTTGTATGAAATCTGTTTCCAGATCGACGCGATCACGACCAGCAGCATGGCTTGGTCGCCCTGCAGCACCCAGTTCCAGTCGATGCCAAACTGTTTCAAAACAAAGGTCACGATGCCGATTGATGGCGCAAACAGGAAGCCCCACAACACCCCCGCTACGGCGGCTGCCACCGCATAGGGCCAGATCAGCAGCGTTCGGTACAGCAGCGCACCGCGGATGACGCGGTTGGCCAGCACCGCCAGCGCCAGCGCGATCACGATGCCGCCAGTCGCCACTAGCAGAGAAAAGATGGCGGTTACCCTGAATGAATCGAGGTAGGCGGAATCGTTGAACAGGTAGATGAAGTTTTCAAGACCGGCGAATTCGGCATTCATGCCGAATGCGTCCTGGCGTAGAAACGCAAACCACAGCGCCTGACCAGCAGGCCAGAAGAAAAACACTATCGTGATGGCGAGTTGCGGCGCAACCAATAGATAGGGCAGCCAGCGAGAACGAAAGAAAACACGTTTATCCATGGTGGCTCAGGCATAACACCGACAGCGGTAATTGACCGCGGCCGGTGTTGATGGTGCAAACGAGGCTCAGTTGTCTCCGGCGCTACGCTGGAACTTGCGCAGGATGTCATTGCCACGCGAAACGGCATCGTCCATCGCGGCCTGAGCGGTCTTTTTGCCGGCGAGTGCGGCTTCAATCTCTTCCTCGATCACCGCGCGCCCCTGGACGAAGTTGCCAAACCGCAGGCCCTTTGAGTTGGCGGTCGGTGGGTTCAGGTTGAGTTCTTTCACAGCCACGTCGGCACCCGGGTGTGTCAGGTAGAAGCCAGACTTGGCAGTGAGTTCGGCTGCCGCGTAAGTGATCGGCACGTAGCCGCTGCCCTGATGCCATTTGGCCTGCAGTTCAGGGCTGGAGAGGTAGTTCAGGAACTGCGCCACGCCCTTGTATTCGACCGGCTTCTTGCCGCCGAGTACCCACAGGCTGGCACCACCGATGATGGCATTTTGCGGCGCACCCTTGATGCTGTCGTCGTAAGGCATGAAGTTAACGGAGAACGGGAACTTGGCGCTTGCGTTGATCTTATCAAGCGCTGAAGAGCTCGATGTCAACATGGCACATTCGCCACTGAAAAAGCGTGCTTCGCCCTCATTGGTTCGTCCGCTATAGGTAAACCAGCCATTTTTGGCGAACTGAGCCATTTCCTGGATGTGCGCAACGTGCTGCGGCGAATTGATTTTGAACTCGGTCGCCGTGCCACCCATGCCATTTTCAAGCGTGCCGATGGGCAGGTTGTGCCAGGCGCTGAAGTTTTCCACGTGCACCCATGATGGCCAGCCTGTCGTGTAGACACATTGCTGACCGCTGGCCTTGAGTTTGCCAGCCGTTATAGCGAATTCTTTCCAGGTCTTTGGTGCTACGTTCGGGTCCAGTCCAGCCTTCTTGAACGCGTCCTTATTGATGTAGAAAACAACTGTTGATGAGTTGAAAGGGAACGACAACATGTTGCCATTGCGATCGGTGTAGTAGCCAGCGACAGCCTTCACGTAGACCTTGGGGTCAAACTTCTCGCCAGATTCCTTCATCAATTGGTACACCGGCTTGATCGCGCCCTTGGCTGACATCATCGTCGCTGTGCCGACCTCGAACACCTGCACGATGTTGGGTGCTGCGCCGGCCCGGTAGGCGGCAATGGCAGCCGTCATCGACTCGGCGTATTGGCCCTTGTAGACCGGGACGACTTTGTAGTTGCTCTGGCTGGCGTTGAAGCCTTCGGCCATCTTGGTGACTCGGTCGCCATTGCCGCCTGTCATGGAGTGCCACCACTGGATTTCGGTTGCGGCTTGCGCAGAAAGCGTAAATGTTGCCGCAACGGCAAGCAATGCCAGTTTCAATTTCATCAAGGTCTCCTATAAGTGACAGGGCGAAGCATAACGACCAGATGTGAAACATTTGCGTCAAAAGTATGTCACTCTGCGTGAATCTTGATTAAACGCAGATTACTGGGTGTCGTCATCAGGGTTTATGCTGAGATGACCGCTGCAAACAAAGTGCTCAGGGCGTGCAATCGTTTCGATTGGCTGATCTCGACCACCTCCCCAGTAGGGCAATGCTGCGCTGCGGTAACATCGCCTGCCCAGCTACGGGCGCTTGTATTTTGTGCAATTGACCCCGCAACGGCTGTCCTTGCCTAGAACCCATGAACGCTCCCACTCAAGCCCTCCATTTGTTGCCCGATGCCTCTGTGCCACACGGGCAGGAACGCATTCGCGAAATCCCCTACAACTACACCTCTTTTTCTGACCGAGAAATCGTCATTCGCCTGCTGGGCGATGCAGCCTGGGGTTGGCTGAACCGCCTGCGTGAAGAGCGTCACACGGGCCGTTCGGCGCGCATGTTGTACGAGGTGCTGGGTGATATTTGGGTAGTCCAGCGCAACCCCTATTTGCAGGATGACCTGCTGGACAACCCGAAACGCCGGGTGCTGCTGGTAGAGGCCTTGCAGCACCGCTTGAGCGAGGTGCAAAAGCGTCGCACACCCCAGTTTGATCCTGAGCGCGATGCGCTGGTTGGCCGTCTGCTCGAAGCGGCGGGCCAGGCGGTGCAGGCGTTTGATGCAGCGTTTGTTGAAACCGCCATGCTGCGTCGCAAAGCGCAAAAAACTTTGTCCAAATTAACCGCCAAAGACAACATCAAATTTGATGGCCTGTCGCGGGTCAGTCATGTGACCGATGCCACCGACTGGCGCGTCGAGTACCCGTTTGTGGTGCTGACACCCGACACCGAGGTTGAAATGGCGCACCTGGTCAAGGGCTGTATCGAGCTGGGTTTGACCATCATTCCGCGCGGCGGCGGCACTGGCTACACCGGCGGCGCGATTCCATTGACCTGGAAAAGCGTGGTGATCAACACCGAAAAATTGGAGGCGATGACTGAGGTCGAAATGCGTCGCCTGCCTGGCTTGGAGCACGAGGTCGGCACCGTCTGGACCGAAGCCGGTGTGGTGACGCAGCGCGTGTCGCAAGCAGCCGAACGCGCCGGTTTCGTTTTTGCGGTCGACCCGACTTCGGCCGAGGCCTCGTGCATTGGCGGCAACATTGCCATGAATGCCGGCGGCAAGAAGGCTGTGCTGTGGGGTACGGCGCTGGACAACCTGGCCAGTTGGCGCATGGTGACGCCACAGGCCGAGTGGCTCGAGGTGACCCGCATCAACCACAACATGGGCAAGATCCATGACGTCGAGGTGGCCAGTTTTGAGCTGCAGTATTTCAAGGCCGATGGCAAGACCCCGTTGCGCACTGAGCGGCTGGATATTCCCGGCAAGACGTTCCGCAAAGAAGGCTTGGGCAAGGACGTGACCGACAAGTTTTTGAGCGGTCTGCCCGGCATTCAAAAAGAGGGTTGCGACGGCCTGATCACCAGCGCGCGCTGGGTGGTGCACCGCATGCCCAAACACACCCGCACCGTCTGTCTGGAGTTTTTTGGCAATGCCAAAGACGCGGTGCCGAGCATTGTGGACATCAAGGACTACATGTTTGCTGAGCAAAAGCGCAGCGGTGTGGTACTGGCCGGGCTGGAACACCTGGACGACCGTTACCTGAAGGCGGTCGGGTATGCGACCAAGAGCAAGCGCGGTGGATTGCAGCAAGCGGGCTCCAGCAGCACGGTGCCCAAGATGGTGCTGTTTGGCGATATTGCCGGCGATGATGCGGACGACGTGGCGCGCGTTACCAGTGAAGTGGTGCGCATGGCCAATACCCGCCACGGCGAGGGTTTCATTGCCATCAGCCCCGAGGCGCGCAAAAAGTTCTGGCTGGATCGCAAGCGCACCGCGGCGATTTCCAAGCACACCAACGCTTTCAAGATCAATGAAGACGTGGTGATTCCGTTGCCGCGCATGGCCGAATACACCGATGGCATTGAGCGCATCAACATCGAGCTCAGTCTGGCCAACAAACTGGCGCTGTGCGATGCGTTGGAAGATTTTTTCAGCCAGGGCAAGTTGCCTTTGGGCCATTTGGATGATGCGGGTGATATTACTGCTGCAGAGTTGCTGGAAGACCGGGTCGCCCAGGCGCTGGGTCTGCTGAGCGAGGTTCGCAGGCTTTGGGCCGGCTGGCTGCAGGATGTGGAGCCGCTGTTTATCCAGCTGCAGGACCATTCCTTGCGCGCCAGCTGGAAGACGCAAATTCGTCAGCCTTTGCAGCAAATTTTCTCAGGCGCGGCTTTTGAGCCGATCTTGAAGGAATGCAACGCGATCCACCAGCGTGTGCTCAAAGGCCGCGTTTGGGTGGCGCTGCACATGCACGCCGGTGATGGCAATGTGCACACCAATATCCCGGTCAACAGCGACGATTACCAGATGCTGCAAGCCGCCCATGGCGCGGTCAAACGCATCATGGCGCTGGCGCGTTCGCTGGACGGCGTGATCTCGGGAGAGCACGGCATTGGCATCACCAAGCTTGAATTTTTGACCGATGCCGAACTGCAGCCGTTCACCGACTACAAAGCCAGGATTGACCCCGAAGGGCGATTCAACAAAGGTAAGTTGCTTCGAAATAAGGAGCTACTTACGCAAGCAGGACATGGGCTAGAGGGCAATTTACCTATATATGCCGACCTGACCAACGCCTACACGCCAAGTTTTGGCTTGATGGGCCATGAGTCGCTCATCATGCAGCAGAGCGACATTGGTGCGATTGCCGACAGCATCAAAGATTGCCTGCGCTGTGGCAAGTGCAAACCGGTGTGCGCCACCCATGTGCCGCGCGCCAATTTGCTCTATAGCCCGCGCAACAAGATTTTGGCGACCTCGCTGCTGGTGGAAGCGTTTTTGTACGAAGAGCAGACGCGCCGCGGTGTGTCGATCAAGCATTGGCAAGAGTTTGAAGACGTGGCGGACCACTGCACGGTGTGCCACAAGTGTTTGAGCCCGTGCCCGGTGAACATTGATTTTGGTGATGTTTCCATGAACATGCGCAACCTGTTGCGCAAGATGGGCAAGAAGACGTTCCGTCCAGCCGGTGCTGCGGCCATGTTTTTGCTCAATGCGAGCAACCCGGAGACCATCAGACTAGCCCGTTCGGTGATGGTCAATGTGGCGATTAGGGCGCAGCGCATGGCGGTCGATGTGTTTAGGGTCATCGGCCGCAAGCAGACCAAGGCACCGCCGGCCACGTTGGGCACGGCCCCTATCAAAGAGCAGATCATCCACTTCGTCAACAAGAAGTTGCCGGGTGGCCTGCCGAAGAAAACCGCGCGTGCCTTGCTCGATATTGAAGACAAAGACTACGTGCCGATCATCCGCAACCCGAACACCACCACGGCCGAGACCGAAGCGGTGTTTTATTTCCCTGGTTGTGGATCGGAGCGTTTGTTCAGCCAGGTTGGCTTGGCTACGCAGGCCATGCTGTGGCACGCGGGGGTGCAAACCGTGCTGCCACCGGGCTACTTGTGTTGCGGTTATCCGCAGCGCGGCGGTGGTCAGTTTGACAAAGCCGAGAAGATGATCACCGACAACCGCGTGCTGTTTCACCGCGTGGCCAACACGCTCAATTACCTCGACATCAAGACCGTGGTGGTGAGTTGTGGCACGTGTTATGACCAGTTGCAGGATTACGAGTTTGACAAGATATTTCCGGGCAGCCGCATGATTGACATCCATGAGTACTTGCTTGAGAAGGGCATCACGCTGCCCAATGCCGGTGGCTTTTTGTTCCACGACCCGTGTCACAGCCCGATGAAGCTGCAGGAACCGCTCAAAACCGTCAAGGCCTTGCTGGGTGACAACGTGATCCAGTCGGAGCGCTGCTGCGGTGAATCCGGCACGCTGGCGCTGAATCGGCCGGACATCTCAACCCAGGTGCGTTTTCGCAAGGAAGAAGAAATCCGTAAGGGTGAAGCGCAGTTGCGCGCCTCCGGTGCGGTGGGCCCACAAGCCAACATCAAAATGCTGACCTCGTGCCCGGCTTGTTTGCAAGGCTTGAGCCGCTTTGGCGAAGACCTGCAAAACGGCTTGCTGGAAGCGGATTACATTGTGGTCGAAATGGCCAATCAAATTCTGGGTGACCAGTGGATGCCCGATTACGTTAAGCTGGCCAATGATGGCGGCATTGAGCGCGTGCTGGTCTGATCGACCATTGCCTCATTTCAAACTACATAAGGAGATACACCATGGCAAGTACGCAATCCGGCGCTCCAGCGCCGCAGAACATCACGCTGCACAGCCAGTCACGCGTGCTGGAGATCAGCTTCTCAGACGGCACCGAGTTCCGCATTCCGTTTGAGTTGATGCGAGTTTATTCGCCATCAGCCGAGGTAGCGGGCCACGGCCCGGGGCAGGAAACCCTGCAAACGGGCAAACGCGACGTGACCGTGACGGGCTTGGAGCCGGTTGGCAATTACGCGGTGCAACCAACGTTTTCGGATGGCCACGACACCGGCATTTTTACCTGGGATTACCTGTATTTTCTGGGCTCCCAGCAAGATAAACTCTGGGCCGACTACAACGCCCGACTGCTGGCCGCCGGGTCTGACCGCGACACCCCGATGCCGGACAAAGCCACCAGCAGTTGCGCCAGTCACTGATTGATAGCTATCAATATAATAGCTTCTAGCGCTTATTTTATAAGGGCTAGAAGCTAATTTCGTTATGAATTTACCCAACCTGGTTTCACCACCACTAAAGCCATGAGCACGACACATTTTGGATTCAAGAGTGTTGACGAGACCGAAAAAGCCAGCCAAGTCAAGGGCGTGTTTGATTCGGTAGCACCCAAATATGACCTGATGAACGATCTCATGTCGATGGGCTTGCACCGGGCCTGGAAGGCTTACACCGTGATGGTGGCCAATTTGCATGAGGGCGATCGGGCGCTGGACATTGCCGGTGGCACTGGTGACCTGGCTTTGGCATTTGCCAAAAAGGTCGGGCCAAGCGGCTTGGTGGTGCACACCGACATCAATGAGGCCATGCTGCGCACCGGGCGCGACCGGCTGGTCAACGCGGGTGTGGTGCTACCCACGGTGGTGTGTGATGCTGAAAAGCTGCCTTTCCCAGATCAGCATTTCAATCTGGTCAGCGTGGCCTTTGGCCTGCGCAACATGACGCATAAAGATGCAGCCCTCAAAGAGATGAACCGCGTGCTCAAGCCCGGTGGCAAGTTGCTGGTTCTGGAGTTCTCCAAAGTGGCCAAACCGCTGGAGAAAGCCTATGACTGGTATTCATTCAAGGTGTTGCCCAAGTTGGGTTCGTTGGTGGCTGGTGATGCCTCAAGCTACCAGTATCTGGCCGAATCGATTCGCATGCACCCCGGGCAGGAAGAGCTCAAAACCCTGATGAAAGCTAGTGGTTTTGGCCATGTGGATTACCACAATATGACGGGTGGTCTGGTAGCCTTGCATGTCGGGATTAAGTGTTGAGATAAATCAACGCGTATTTTTTTGTAAAAAGTTCTTTGGAGTTCGCATGAAACGATGGCTTGGGTTGGTAACGATGTGTTTGGCATTGGTGGCAGGGCAGGCCGAGGCGAAACGCATGGGTGGTGGCATGTCTTTTGGCAAGCAGTCCAGTAATGTGACGCAACGTCAGATCGCACCATCACAGAGTACGGCAAACTCCGTCGCAAGACCGGCAACGCCGGCGGCGGCTGGTGCCGTAGCGCCCAAGCGTCCTTGGGGTGCCATGCTGGGTGGCTTGGCCGCTGGCTTGGGGCTTGCCTGGCTGGCAAGCTCGCTGGGGCTGGGTGCGGAGATGGGGCAATTTTTGATGTTTGCCCTGCTGGCGCTGGGAATCATGATGGCCGTTGGCTGGTTCATGCGTTCGCGCAAACCGCAGGGTGGCGCTGCCATTTCATCCCCATTTGCGTTTCAAGGCGCTGCACCGGGCGGACAGGCGGCCACGCCAGCCAGTTACCGTCCGGAAAACGTTGGCAATGATGCATCAGCACGTCCTTTTGAGCGCAGCAATTCGATGCCTTTTGATGCTGGCTCGCCTGCCAGTGGTTCGGCTTCGATGATAGGGTCGGGCCTAGCGGGTTCGCAGACATGGGGCATTCCCGCTGGATTTGACGCTGAAGGTTTTCTCAAGTCTGCCAAGGCAAATTTCGTGTCATTGCAGGCCGCCTGGGATAAATCCGACATCGCGGCCTTGCGCGTCATGATGACCGATACCATGCTGAAGGAAATCCAGTCTCAATTGGCTGATCGTGAGGCCCATACCGGTGGTCCGGTAAATCTGACCGAGGTGGTCATGATTGAAGCGCACTTGCTGGGCATTGAAGACCTGGGCGATGATTACATGGCCAGCGTTGAATTCTCCGGCATGATCCGTGAGCAGCCTTCCGTTGGCCCAAGCCCGTTCCGCGAAGTTTGGAACATGACCAAGCCTAAAGGCGGTCAAAGTGGCTGGTTGGTCGCAGGGGTTCAAGCGCTGCAGTAATCAAAACGACTCAATTTCAGGGAATAATCGGGGACTATGGCAACACAGTCCCCTTTTTCATATCTGGAGCAAGCGCTTCAGAAACTTCCTCTTCCCAACTTGCAGCCACCGGCCTGGGCCGTTGACGAGGCACAGCGGCGAATCGTCTTGCTGCTGAACCACGTGTTGATGCAAGAGGGCGAAGCCACTGCACGCCTGGCGCGCCAAAAGGGCCGGGTCATGCTGGTCCAGTGGCGTAGCTTCAGACTCAAGCTTGAAGCCACCCCGGCTGGTCTGCTGGACTTGGCCAGTGCCCAGGCGCCGCCTGACTTGGTACTGACCATGACCGATGAATCGCCTCTGGCACTGGTACAAGCTGCCTTGCGCGGCGACAAGCCTGCTGTGCGAATTGAGGGTGATGTGCAATTGGCCGCTGAGGTGAATTGGTTAGCTGAGCATGTACGCTGGGATATGGAAGAAGACCTGGCCCGCATCGTGGGTGATGTGCCTGCCCACACCCTGAGCCAGATGGCGCAAGGGCTGGTCGCAGGGCTGCGCCAGTTTGTGGCAAAGGCTGCAGCGATCGTTCCTGGCAACTCAGCCCAATGACACGCCTATTTCGGGGTATTTTCATTGTTTGGGTGCTGTTGCGCCACGGACTCGATGAACTGGTTCTGACCAGTTTCAACAAGCCTTGGCTGCGTTTCATCGCCCGGGTGGTCACGGTCGGGCGCAAGCTCGATGCCCCACGCGGACAGCGCATCCGCCAAGCGCTTGAGAGTCTCGGTCCGATTTTTGTCAAGTTTGGCCAGGTACTGTCAACCCGGCGCGATCTGCTGCCGGTTGATATTGCCGATGAGTTGGCAATGTTGCAAGATCAAGTGCCGGCGTTTGACAGCGCCGTGGCGGTGGCGATCATCGAGAAAGCCTTCAAGCGCAAAGTTGACGATATTTTTGTTTCGTTCGATCGCCAGCCGATTGCCAGTGCGTCGATTGCGCAGGTGCACTTTGCCGTGCTCAAGATGCGTGATGGCAGTCACCGGGAAGTGGCAGTCAAGGTATTGCGCCCCGGCATGCTCGACGTCATTGACAAAGACCTTGATTTGTTGCGCATGATGGCTGGCTGGGTGGAGAGTTTGTCGGACGATGGCAAGCGGCTCAAGCCGCGTGAAGTGGTGGCCGAGTTCGATAAATACCTGCACGACGAGCTTGATCTGGTACGTGAGGCATCGAGTGCCGCGCAATTGCGGCGCAACATGGCCGACCTGGATCTGATCTTGATTCCCGAAATGTATTGGGACTATTGCATGCCTAATGTGATGGTGATGGAGCGCATGAAAGGCATTCCGATCAGTCAGGTAGACCGCCTGCGTGCCGCCGGCGTAGACATACCCAAACTGGCGCGTGATGGGGTCACGATATTTTTCACCCAGGTATTTCGCGATGGCTTTTTCCATGGTGACATGCACCCGGGCAACATTCAGGTCAGTGTCGATCCAGCCACCTTTGGCCGCTACATTTCGCTTGACTTTGGCATTGTTGGCACCTTGACCGAGGTCGACAAAGAATATCTGGCGCAAAACTTTACGGCATTTTTCCGCCGTGATTACAAGCGTGTCGCTGAGTTGCACATTGAGTCGGGCTGGGTCCCTGCGTCGACCCGGGTTGACGAGCTGGAGTCTGCGGTGCGCTCGGTGTGTGAACCGTACTTTGACCGGCCCCTGAAAGAGTTGTCGCTTGGCATGGTGCTGTTGCGCTTGTTTCAGACCTCGCGCCGGTTTCATGTCGAAATCCAACCGCAACTGGTGTTGCTGCAGAAAACCCTGCTCAATATTGAAGGACTGGGCCGCCAGCTCGACCCTGAGCTGGATTTGTGGAACACCGCCAAGCCGTTTCTGGAAAAATGGATGCTGGATCAGATTGGCCCGAAAAAGCTGCTTGATGAGTTGCGCAACGAAGGCCCACGCTACGCCAAACTTTTGCCAGAGTTGCCACGACTGTTGTTTGACTTTTTGCAAAGTAATGCCAAGGGACGCGGCAATGAGTTGCAGGCCTTGCTGGTGGAGCAGAAAAAAACCAATCGCCTGCTGTCCAGCATCGTCTACGGCGGTGTCGGATTTGTGCTGGGTTTGCTGGTGATGCAGTTTCTGGTTCGGGTTCGGCTTTTCTAGCCTGTATTGCCGCACTATTTGAATTCGGGGTACGCGACTTTATAATGGCAGGCTTTGCGAATCTCATTCAAGTCTGAACACCATGCCTATTTATGCTTACAAGTGCGACACCTGCGGGTTTGCCAAAGACGTGTTGCAAAAAATGTCGGATCCAGTGCTCACTGAGTGCCCGGCCTGCAGTAAAGCGACATTCACTAAACAGTTGACCGCAGCGGGTTTCCAGCTTAAAGGTTCGGGCTGGTACGCCACCGATTTCAAGGGCGGCAGCAGCGGCACATCGGTCGCGGCACCGGTGGCGGCCGAGGGCGGCAGTGCCACTGAATCAACGCCTGCCAAGTCTGATAAATCAGACACGGCGACTGCCGCTGCGCCCGCGGCAACCGGCTGTGGCGGCGGTTGTGCCTGCCACAGCTGATTTTTGACCGTTAAACGGGAAAAATCTGTGCCTTTAAAAAAATACTTGCTGACCGGCCTGCTGGTTTGGTTGCCGTTGGCCATCACCATTTGGGTGCTGTTATGGCTAATGGGCTTGCTCGATGGTATTTTTGTCGCGCTATTGACAGCTTTGCAGGCTGTGTCGCCTGAGTCCATGGGAAGTTTTTGGGAGCGTTTCAAACACATCCCAGGTCTTGGTGTGGTGCTGGTGTTCAGTGGTTTGCTGGTCTCCGGTGCGCTGGTGTCGAACGTGGCGGGGCGCTGGTGGTTGACCCAGGTTGATCGCCTGCTGACCCGTATTCCGGTTTTTAAATCGATTTACAACAGCGTCAAAAAGGTCTCAGACACACTGTTCTCCAGCAATGGCAATGCGTTTCGCAAAGCCTTGTTGGTGCAGTATCCCCGCGCTGGCTCATGGACTATCGCGTTTCAGACGGGCAATCCCAATGGCGAGGTGGCCGAGCACCTGGGCACTGACTTTGTCAGCGTTTATGTGCCAACCACGCCGAATCCAACCAGTGGTTTCTTCTTGATGTTGCCACGCGCTGACGTGATTGAGCTCAGGATGAGCGTGGACGAAGCCTTGACTTATGTGATCTCGATGGGGTCGGTAGCACCGACCGTATCTGTGGGTCTTTTACCCAAATAATTTTTCGAAAGCAGTTCCTATGGCAATGCGTTCTCATTATTGCGGTCTGGTGACCGAAGCCCTGATGGGCGAAACTGTGACCCTGTGTGGCTGGGTGAACCGTCGGCGTGACCACGGTGGCGTGATTTTTGTCGATGTGCGTGACCGTGAAGGCTACGTACAGGTGGTCTGCGACCCAGACCGTGCCGAGATGTTCAGTGTGGCAGAAGACCTGCGCAACGAGTTTTGCATCCAGGTTAAAGGCCTGGTGCGTGCTCGCCCGGATGGCACTGTCAACAACAATCTCAAAAGCGGCAAGATTGAAGTGTTGTGCCATGAGTTGACGGTACTCAACCCTTCCGTCACCCCACCGTTCCAATTGGACGAAGAAAACCTGTCCGAGACCACGCGCCTGACGCATCGCGTGCTTGATCTGCGCCGCCCGTATATGCAAAACAACCTGATGTTGCGCTACCGGGTGGCGATGGAAGTGCGCAAGTTTCTCGATACCAACGGATTTGTCGATATTGAAACGCCTATGCTGACCAAAAGCACGCCCGAAGGCGCGCGTGATTATTTGGTGCCCAGTCGCGTGCATGACGGTCATTTCTTTGCCTTGCCGCAATCGCCCCAGTTGTTCAAGCAGTTGCTGATGGTGGCTGGTTTTGACCGTTATTACCAAATTACCAAGTGCTTCCGCGACGAAGACCTGCGTGCTGACCGTCAACCTGAATTTACCCAGATTGATATTGAAACCTCGTTCATGACAGAAGAGGAAATTCGGGACATGTTCCAGGGCATGATCAAGACCGTGTTCCAGAACACGCTGGGTGTGGATTTGGGTGAATTCCCGGTCATGACGTACCAGGAAGCGGCCCATCGCTTTGGCTCGGATAAACCCGATTTGCGCGTCAAGCTGGAATTTACCGAGCTCACCGATGTCATGGCCGATGTTGATTTCAAGGTGTTCGCCGGTGCCGCCACCATGAAGGGTGGTCGCGTGGTGGCGCTGCGTGTGCCCGGCGGATCGAAAGAGGGCGGTGGTATCAGCCGCGGCGAGATCGATGCCTACACCGACTTTGTCAAGATCTACGGTGCCAAGGGCTTGGCTTACATTCGCGTCAACGATGCAGCCAAAGGCCCAGACCTGGAGGGTCCCGCACGGTGGCCTGGCTTGCAAAGCCCGATCGTCAAGAACCTCCACGACAAGGCACTGAGCGCTGTGCTTGAGCGCACTGGCGCCCAGAATGGTGACTTGATTTTCTTCGGCGCTGATAAGGAAAAAATCGTCAACGATGCCATCGGTGCCCTGCGCATCAAGATCGGTCACAGCGTATTTGGCAAAAAGAATGGCCTGTTTGAAGACCGCTGGGCTCCGCTGTGGGTGGTGGACTTCCCGATGTTCGAGCACGACGAAGAATCCAACCGCTGGATGGCGGTTCACCATCCCTTTACGGCACCCAAAGATGGGCATGAAGACCTGATGGTGTCAGACCCGGGCAAATGCATTTCGAAGGGCTACGACATGGTGTTGAACGGCTGGGAAATGGGTGGCGGCTCGGTGCGTATCCACCGTGCTGAGGTGCAGCGAAAAGTCTTTGACGCGCTGAAGATCACGCCGGAAGAAGCCCAGATCAAATTTGGTTTCTTGCTCGACGCACTGCAATACGGCGCACCGCCGCATGGTGGTCTGGCGTTTGGCCTGGATCGCATCGTGACCATGATGACCGGTGCAGAGTCGATTCGCGATGTGATTGCCTTCCCGAAAACCCAGCGTGCCCAGTGTTTGCTGACGCAAGCCCCGTCTCTGGTTGACGAAAAGCAATTGCGCGAACTGCATATTCGCCTGCGTAACACCGAGTTGGCGAACGCCACTTGATACTGGCCCAACTGGGTTTCAGGCAGAATGAAAGGGCATCCAGTTAGATGCCCTTTTTTCATGGAAACAATGGCAACACCGCACTTGCAGTCATTTGAGCCTGCAACCTTCAAAATTCCCGAGTCTGTGCTGGTGGTCATTTATACCCCGGCGCTTGATGTGCTATTGATCAAGCGGGCGGATGCGGATGACTTTTGGCAATCGGTCACTGGCAGCAAAGACTCGCCCGATGAGTCGTTTGAGCAAACGGCACGGCGCGAGGTGGCCGAGGAAACCGGTATTGACTGCACAAGCGGTTCGGCCTTTGCAGAAAATTTACAAGACTGGCAGCTCGAAAATATTTATGAAATCTACTCACAGTGGCGCTACCGCTACGCGCCGGGTGTCGTACGCAACACCGAGCACCTGTTTGGTCTGCAAGTGCCAGCTGGAACCCCGGTGCGTCTGAGCGCCCGCGAGCATACCGCTTTCCGGTGGTTGCACTACCGGGACGCGGCCGAAGCGTGTTTTTCGCCGTCCAATGCAGAGGCTTGTTTGATGATGCCGCGCTTTGCCGCACAGAGGCCCACGCGATGAGTTTCAACCCGAACCTGCTGCGGGTCGCCACTTACAACATTCACAAAGGTGTGCAGGGTATCGGCCCGACACGCCGACTGGAAATTCACAACCTGGTGCTGGCGGTAGAGTCGCTCGATGCCGATGTAGTGTGTCTACAAGAGGTGCGCCTGGGCAATCGTCGCGAAGAAAAGCATTTTGCAAAGTGGCCGATATTAAGTCAGGCTGACTTTTTGGCCCCGCTGGGCTATGAGGCGATCTACCGCACCAACGCCATCACGCGCGATGGCGAGCATGGTAATGCGTTGCTGTCGCGCTGGCCAATTTTGACGCACCAGCACGAAGATATGTCCGATCACCGGCTGGAGCAGCGTGGTCTATTGCACGTGGTGCTGGCTGTGCAAGGCTATAACGTGCATGTGCTGGTGGTGCATTTGGGCCTGATCCGGGTGAGTCGGGTGCGCCAGGTGCTGCAGTTGCAGCGCTTTATCGAACGTGAAATACCAGCGGATGCGCCGCTGCTGGTGGCGGGTGATTTCAACGACTGGGGTATGTGGGTCAAGGACGCGTTCAAGCGGGTCGATTTGCACAGTTGGTCCGGCAAGCCGCAGCCAACATTTCCCTCGCGGCTACCGATGGCGCAACTAGACCATGTGTTTTCCCGCGGTCTGGTGCCCGTTAGCCTGACGGTGCCGCGCGGGCGAATTTGGTGGCGCATGTCAGACCACTTGCCGCTGATTGCCGAATTCACCCTGCCGACCTGACGGAAACTGCATGACAGAACGCCACAGCGGCCATCAACTCAAGCTTTTGAAGGGTGCGCAGGAGTATTTCCCGGCACTGATTGATGCCATTGATGCCGCCACGTATGAGGTTCGGTTTGAAACTTATATTTTCAATGTGGTCGGATCGGGCGAGGGCGTTTTGCTTGCGCTGGTGCGTGCAGCACAGCGTGGTCTGGCCGTTTTTCTGGTGGTTGATGGTGTCGGCACGCCTGGTTTTCCTTCGCCTTGGCCAGAGCAGCTTGAACTTGCAGGTGTTCAATGGCGCATTTTTTCGCCACTCGGAAAGCTGGGCTTGCTGGTGCCCAGCCGCTGGCGGCGCTTGCACCGCAAACTGTGTGTGGTTGACGGGCAAGTCGCATTCTGTGGTGGCATCAACGTGCTTGATGACTGGTTTGATCCGCGTTACGGCCCCCTTGTTTCGCCACGCTTTGATTTTGCGGTACGGGTAACCGGCCCCCTTGTCCAGACAGCGCATACCGCCATGGCGCAGTTCTGGTGGCGTTTGCAGGCCGCGCAAAGCGCCCAGCAGGTGGACTGGGCCAGTGCCTGGCAAGCGCTGCAACAGGCTGTGCGGGAAAAGCAGCAGCCCATTGCCGACAGTTTGAGTCAGAGTGGCGGTGCCAGGGCCGAATTGGTGCTGCGCGACAACGTGCGCAATCGCACCCGGATTGAACGGGCCTATCGACAGGCATTGGGGGAAGCGCGCAGTGACATCATTTTGGCCAATGCCTACTTTTTACCTGGCCGCAAGATTCGCAGGGGCTTGATTCATGCGGCACGGCGCGGTGTACGTGTGCGCTTGCTGTTGCAGGGACGGTATGAGTACTTTATGCAGTACCACGCGGCACACGGGCTTTACGGCCGATTGCTGGCCGCAGGTGTCGAAATCTACGAATACCGTGCCAGTTTTTTGCATGCCAAGGTCGGGGTCATTGATGGCCTCTGGGTGACGGTAGGCTCGTCCAATATGGACCCTTTGAGCCTCTTGCTGGCCCGCGAGGCTAATGTGGTGGTTGAAGATGCCGCTTTTGCACGTGATTTGAATCAACAATTGGAGCAGGCTTTGACGCACAGTGCGCAGCGGGTTGATCCGGTGCAGCATGCGGCAAGACCGGTTTGGCAGAAGGTGCTGGACCGCTTGGCGCTCTGGATTATGCGCAGTATGATCTTTATGAATGGAAAACGCTATTAAATTAGTAGCTATTACCGTAATGTGTATAAGGGCTATAGCCTAATAACCCTAATATAAAAAGACTGCTACGATTCAGGCCTCAATTAATCTGATCAAAACCATGAACCCAGTTGAACAAGATGAAGGAACGCCGGTATCAGTCAAGATACGCGAGCGCGTCCAGGCGGCACGCAAGCGTTTTCATGCCAACGACAACATTGCTGAATTTATTCAACCGGGTGAACTGGAGTTGTTGCTTGACGAAGTAGAAGAAAAAATGAAGGGTGTGCTGGGTAGTTTGGTGATTGACATCGAGCATGACCACAACACCGACAAGACCGCTCGCCGCGTTGCCAAGATGTACCTCAAGGAAGTGTTTCAGGGCCGCTACGTTGCGGCGCCTCCGATCACTGAATTTCCAAACGCAGAACACTTGAACGAGTTGATGATCGTCGGCCCGATCACCGTTCGCAGCGCCTGTAGTCACCATTTTTGTCCGATTATGGGCAAAATATGGATCGGCGTATTGCCCAACGAACACACCAATGTCATCGGCTTGTCCAAGTACGCCAGATTGGCCGAATGGGTCATGGGGCGGCCACAAATCCAGGAAGAAGCCGTGGTGCAACTGGCCGACCTGATTCAGCAAAAAACCCAGCCTGACGGTCTGGCCATCGTCATGGAGGCCAGTCATTTCTGCATGAGTTGGCGCGGTGTCAAGGATGTCGACAGCAAAATGATCAATTCAGTCATGCGCGGCAGCTTTCTCAAGGATGCCAACCTGCGTCGCGAGTTTTTATCTCTTATTCCCCGGAAAGGTTAACCATGTTGGTTCGTTTGTTGTATGCAAGTCGCGCACTTGACACCAGCCCTGAGGCGATTGAATCCATCTTGCACCAGTCACGTGCACATAACCCTGACTGCGGTGTCACCGGCGTTCTGTGTTACGGCGGCGGTATTTTTTTGCAAGCTCTTGAAGGTGGCCGCATGGCCATCAGTGATCTCTATGGTCACATCCAGCGTGACACGCGCCACAAAGATGTGGTGTTGTTGCACTATGAAGAAATTTCCGAACGCCGCTTTGCTGGCTGGACCATGGGGGAGGTCAACATGACACGCATCAATGCGTCCATCTTGCTCAAGTACGCAGAGAAACCGGCGCTTGATCCTTACGCGGTT
This sequence comes from Burkholderiales bacterium, assembly GCA_038207855.1. Classification (GTDB taxonomy): domain Bacteria; phylum Pseudomonadota; class Gammaproteobacteria; order Burkholderiales; family Burkholderiaceae_C; genus Rhodoferax. The sequence goes on along the minus strand of JBBQZI010000001.1, from coordinate 22,545 downwards.
TCCGGAACGGTCTCGCTGGCGCTGCTTGAAGAGCTGATGGCGACCGCATCCATCATAGGGCGCGCGTGATTTTTTGTGGGTCGCCTCAGCCCTATTTTGGGCGAGCGATCAGCGTGTCTTCAATTTTGCCTGCCAGTTGTGAAATAGCCAGCGCTGCGGGGCATCCCGGGATGGTCTGAATCAGCAATTGGCGGCGCATCACGGCCTGACGAACCGATGGATCGGCTGGAATATCACCCATGTGAATCAGTTTGACCTTGTCCTCGGGCGCTGCGATGACAAAGCGGTCGAGCACCTGCTGCAACTGGGTGGTGATCGCGCGGCCATCGCCCATTCTGGCAGTCTGGTTGATCACCATGCGGATAATTTTGCGTTTTTGTTGACCTACCAGCACCTTGATGGTGGCGTAGGCATCGGTCAGCGAGGTGGGCTCTGGCGTTGCCACCACCAGCACTTCAGAGGCCATCGACACTGCAAAAAGCACCACATCCGAAATGCCGGCACCGGTGTCGAGCAGCACAATGTCGTAATGCGGCACCAGTCCAGCCATGATGTGCAAAAAATCATTGCGCACATTGGGCGTCAGGCGGGAATACTCCACCATGCCCGAGCCAGCCAGCAGTACCGAAAAACCTCCCGGTGCGCGCACAATGGCATCTTCAAGCTTGGCCTTGCCAGTGAATACGTCGTGTAGAGTGACCTTGGGGTACAAGTTCAGCACCACGTCCAAATTGGCCAGCCCGAGGTCAGCATCGAGCACCAGCACTTTTTGTCCACGCTTGGCCAGGGCAGCGGCCAGGTTGGCCGAGACAAAGGTTTTGCCCACGCCGCCTTTGCCACTGGTGACGGCCACTACTTTTCCGAGTGGCTTCAAGGGCAGGGAACTCGCCGCTTTTTCTTCAATAGGAGGGGTGTTCAGTTCGCTCATTTCAGTTTGCTCTATTCATTGCGCTGCCTGATGAACCGACAGAACCATCACTGACCATGCCGACGATCCAGCCAGGATCACCCAGCGAGAGTGGGCCAAATAACAAACTTTTCTCTTCTGCGCTGACTGACAAAATCGGCTGGTGTTCAATGCAAACGCGATTACGACCTTCCGACTTGGCTCGGTAAAGTTCGATGTCAGCCCGATCGAGCCACAACTCGGGGGTCGATCGCACCCAGATCGGGGCATACGCACCGCCAATGCTGATGGTGACCTTGATGGTGACACCTGGTGCGATGCTGATATTCAATTTGGCAATTGATTCGCGGATCCGCTCGGCAACTTGCTGGCCATATTGCCCTTGGCAACTCGGCAAAATAATGACGAATTCTTCGCCACCAAAGCGAGCCACCGTGTCCATTGGGCGAACACAAGCCTCCAGTGTTTTAGCAACGATTTGCAGCACTTTGTCACCCGCCGGGTGGCCGTGCGTATCGTTGACGTTCTTGAAATGATCAATGTCGAGCATCAACAACAATGCAGGCTCGCCGGAGCGGGCCACTGCATCGACTTCGCGTCCGAGAACGGTCTGGAAAAAACGTCGATTCGAGAGACCGGTCAGAGGGTCTTTGAGTGACAATTCACCGAGCTTGTCGATGATTGCTTGCAGGTAATTCAGCTCGCCGTCTTGAATCTTGGGCAGCGTGTGGTTGCCGTGCTCCAGCAAGGCGCGTGCATCATCGAGACGGAGTTTGTGCAATTCGACCATAGGGGGAGCGATGTGGGTGCGGCGGCTAGTTTGCGTGGGATTTGCGTGTGAAGTCTAACAGGTCTGATTTTGACCTGATCGCCCAAAAAGGCTGGTCTATCGGTGTCAAAAGTTGAGGTGCGGCTTGCATGCTGAAAAGAACGAAAACTTGTTGGTATTGGGCTGGCGTTGTCTGGATCACCTGTGCGTTAGCGCAGGCCGTGCGAGCGGAGGTGTATTTGGGGCAGGTTGTTGGCATTCCAGATGGCGACACGCTGTGGCTTAAGCCCGATGGTGGTCATGCGCCGCGTAAGCTGCGCTTGGTGGGTCTGGATGCTCCCGAAATATGCCAACGCGGCGGCTTGGCCGCCCGGGCGGCGCTGGTGAGTATGGTGGACCACCAGCGCGTCAGCGTTACTGTCAAGTATTCTGATGTTTATGGCCGTGGCTTGGCGCGCGTGCGTCTGCATGGGCAGGATGTCGGGGCTGCCATGGTGCAGGCGGGGCAGGCTTGGTCATCGCGCTGGCGTCGCAGCCAGGGTCCTTATGCGGCGGAAGAACTCAGCGCCCGTGCCGCCAAAAGAGGCTTGTTTGCCGACCCCGCGCCCGAACTGCCAAGCGACTTTCGCAAGCGCCACGGCAGTTGTTACGCATTTTCAGCATCAGCGAACAAACGTTAACCGGGGCTGGCCCGTGAGCCGCAAATCGGGCAACCGGGGTTGCGCCCAATCGTGATCTCGGTAAATTCCATGCTCCTGCCATCCAGCAACAGTAGCCGGCCGGTTAGCGTCCGTCCGGCACCGGTGATCAGTTTCAATGCTTCGGCCGCTTGCATGGTGCCGATGATGCCAACCAGCGGCGCAAACACACCCATGGTGGCGCAGCGGGTTTCTTCAAAGGTTGCCTCGGGCGGGAAAACGCAGGCGTAGCAGGGGGACTTTACGTCACGCGGGTCATACACCGTGACCTGACCATCAAAGCGAATCGCTGCACCAGACACCAGCGGTGTGCGGTGCGCCACACACGCCAGGTTAATCGCGTGACGGGTGGCAAAGTTGTCACAGCAGTCCAGTACCACGTCGGCCTGGGCAACCAGCTTATCGAGCAGTGCCGCGTCGGCCCGCTGGGCTATCGTGGTGACTTGGACGCCAGGGTTAAGTTGGGCAATGGCGGTTTGAACCGATTGCACCTTGGGCTGACCAACGCGTGCCACGGTGTGCGCAACTTGGCGCTGCAGATTGGTCATATCAACCGTGTCGTCGTCGACCACGGTGATGTGACCGAGCCCGGCTGAACCCAGATAAAGCGCAACCGGCGAACCCAGACCGCCAGCGCCGATGATCAGCGCATGGGCAGCTTGAATGCGCTGCTGGCCTTCAACCCCAATCTCGTTGAGCAGGATGTGGCGCGAGTACCGCAGCAGGTCGTCGTCGGTCATGGCGGAACCAATGGGTTGGGGACAGAGTAGTCCCACAAGCGCTTAATTTTCTTTCTTTTCTTCGGGACGCTCGACTTGGGTCTTGCTAACCAAAACCGGCAAGCCTTTGAGCTGGTTGATGGCCTGAAGCAGTGCAAAGTCTTTGTCAGAACCATACTCGGGTGCCTTGCGCTCGGATACCGGCTTTTTCATTTCCTCTTCAAGCCGTTTGCGCGCTTCTTCGCGGGCTTTTTCGCGGCCGTCGTCTTTCACTTCAGCGCCCTGGCCGCTGCCGAGGTGCTTTTCAAGGTCGGCTTCACGGGTGCGTAAAGCGGCAAAGAGGTTGCCTTCTGCGGATTCATCAACCATGACATCGGGCACGATACCTTTGGCCTGAATGGATTTGCCGCTCGGTGTGTAGTAGCGGCTGGTGGTGAGTTTAAGTGCCGCCGTCGGGCAGTTGTCCATGCGGAACGTCGAGTCAAGGCAGACCGCGGTTTGCACCGAGCCCTTGCCAAAGGTCTGGCTACCGAGCAATTTGGCGCGTTGGTGATCCTGCAGCGCACCGGCCACGATTTCGCTGGCCGAAGCTGAGCCTTCGTTGACCAGTACCACCAGCGGGACTGATTTCAGGGCACCGTGGGTTACTTCTTCCAGGTGCTTCAGTGGGTCTGTGCCACCGCGGCGCGCGTAATACCGCGCTGATGCCTTGTAGGTGAACTTGCTCTCCGGCAATTGGCCATTGGCCGACACGACCGTTACGTTTTCCGGCAAAAACGCCGCAGAAATGGCCACAGCTGCATCCAGATAGCCACCTGGATCGTTGCGCAAGTCGAGTACCAAGCCTTTGAGCTTGGGCTCTTGCTTGTAAATTTCTTCCATCTTGCGGGCAAAGTCGGCCACCGTACGCTCCTGGAACTGGCTCAGACGAATCCAGGCGTAACCCGGCTCGATGACCTTGCTGCGCACGGATTGGGTACGGATTTCTTCGCGCACGATGGTGACCGGAAAGGTGCGGTTTTCTTCCTTGCGGAAAATGCTCAGCAGCACCTTGGTGTTGGGCTCGCCACGCATGCGTTTGACGCCTTCGTTGAGCGTCATGCCCTTGACCGGTGTGTCGTCAATCTTGACGATCAAATCATTTGGCTTGAGGCCGGCCCGGAAAGCCGGTGAACCTTCAATCGGCGACACCACTTTAATCAGGCCATCCTCTTGCGAGATTTCGATGCCGACACCGACAAACTTGCCGGTGGTGCCTTCGTTGAAATCCTTCAAGGCTTTTTTGTCGAGGTAAACCGAATGTGGATCGAGCCCGGCCACCATGCCGGCAATGGCATCGGTGATGAGTTTTTTCTCATCGACCGGCTCCACGTAGTTGCTTTTGATCATGCCAAAGACGGCTGCAAGCTGCTGCAGTTCTTCCAGCGGCAGCGGTGCCAGAGTGCCACGCGCAACGGTTTGCAGCGACACCGTGGTGAGCGCCCCGGCGATGATGCCAGCAGAAATCCAGCCGGTGATTTTCAGTTTTTGACCCATTGTGTGATTCCAGCGCTTGTGAGGGCGAGTTGACTTGATGCGGTTAGAGGTTTGGCGGTGGCACAGGTTCCGTTAGAGCTGAAGAAAAATTTCAGGTCTTCCCCTGCGCTGCCACTGCGGCGGCTGCCTTGGCGGCCGCCTGTTCATCGCCCAGATAGTAATGCCGGATCGGCTTCAGGTGGTCATCCAGCTCGTAAACCAGTGGAATCCCATTGGGTATGTTGAGGCCGACGATGTCATTGTCAGAAATATTGTCGAGGTATTTAACCAAAGCGCGGATTGAATTGCCATGCGCCACCACCAGAACACGTTTGCCTTTTTGAATGGCCGGAGCGAGCGCTTCGTTCCAGAATGGCATGACGCGCGCCACCGTGTCTTTCAAGCATTCGGTCAGTGGGATTTGATCGGGCAGCAGCTTGCCGTAGCGAATGTCGCTGCGCTCACAGCGTGGGTCAGCAGGCTCCAGTGCTGGTGGCGGTGTGTCGTAGCTGCGACGCCAGGCCAGCACTTGCGCGTCGCCATATTGTTTGGCAGTTTCTGACTTGTTCAAGCCTTGTAAGGCCCCGTAATGGCGCTCATTGAGGCGCCAGCTATTGACCACCGGTAGCCAGGTACGATCGAGTTCGTCGAGCACATGCCATAGGGTGCGGGTGGACCGTTTGAGCACGCTGGTGTAGGCCACGTCAAAGTCGTAGCCCTCAGCTTTGAGTAGGCGACCGCCTAGCACGGCCTGCTCAAGACCCAATGGAGTCAGGTCAACATCGGTCCAGCCGGTGAAGCGGTTTTCAAGGTTCCAGGTGGACTCGCCGTGGCGGATAAGAACAAGTTTGTACATGGTTTTAAAAGGTTGGTCTGTGGGAGCAAGCCTGTGCATTCTAAAATGCGCGGCTCTGGTTCAAGCTAACACAAGGATTTACACGTGAAATTTATTCTCGACAACTGGATGTTGATCGCCGTCGCCCTGTCTGCAGCAGGCATGCTGCTGTGGCCAACCCTGACTGATGGAGGCCCCGGCGCATTGACTGCCGATGGCGCCGTGCAACTGATCAACCGCGAAAAAGCCGTGGTGGTCGATGTCTGCGAGCCCCCCGAGTTTGCCGCCGGTCATGTGGTGGGTGCCAAAAATATTCCTTTGAGTCAGCTTGAAGGCAAATTGGCCGCGACCATCAAAAATAAAGCGTTGCCGGTGATTTTGGTCTGCCATTCGGGCATGCGCAGTAGCCGTGCGGTGTCGATTGCCAAAAAGCTTGGTTTTGAAAATTCACATTCGCTCTCGGGCGGTATGAGCGCCTGGCGCAAAGCCAATTTGCCGGTCGAAAAAGCCTGAAAGCCCACTATGCAAGCCGTCAAGATGTACACCACCGCCGTTTGCCCTTATTGCATTCGTGCCAAGCAACTGCTCAAAGCCCGCGGCGTTGAGCAGATCGAAGAAATCCGCATTGACCTGCTGCCGGCCGAGCGCGACCAGATGATGGCCGCCACTGGCCGGCGCACCGTGCCGCAGATTTTTGTTGGCAGCACCCATGTGGGTGGCTGCGACGATCTCATGGCCTTGGATGCCAAGGGCGGCTTGTTGCCGCTGCTGGCGGCCGTCTGAGACAATTCCCGGCTATTGCCTGGTGCGCCCGTTGCACCAAATCCGTATTTTTTAACTGAGAGAACGCCATGTCAGATACACAAAACCCGATTTTCCAAATTCAACGCGTCTACCTCAAGGAAGCATCGCTGGAGCAGCCCAATTCGCCGGCTATTTTGTTGGAGCAGGAGCAACCCACGGTTGATATTCAGCTGGGCGTGAACGCCGCGCCAGTGGGCGAGGGTGTGTTTGAAGTCTCGGTCACCGCAACCGTGCAAACCAAGATCAAGGACAAGACCGTGTTTTTGGTGGAAGTCACGCAAGCTGGCATTTTTGAGATTCGCAACCTGCCGCAAGAGCAAATGGGCCAGATCATGGGCATTGCCTGCCCGCAAATCGTTTACCCCTACTTGCGCGGTAACGTGGCCGATTTGATTCAGCGCGGCGGCTTTCCGCCGGTACACCTGTCTGAAATCAATTTTCAAGCCATGTACGAGCAGCAGCAAGCCACCCAGACGGCTGACGCGCCAGCCGTCACCGTTCAATAATTATTTAAGCGTTTTAGGCCTCTAGCCCTTGTATTCACTGCGTAAGAAGCTATGAGAATCATAGTGATTGGTGCGGGTGCCTGGGGCACGGCATTGGCTGCCAATGCGGCCGGTAACGCCCAAGCTGGCCATCAGGTCACGTTGTGGGCGCGTGACGCGGGGCTGGCATCAGCCATGCAGTCGCAGCGGGAAAATGCGCGTTATCTGGCCGGTGTGGCGTTGCCCGACAGCCTGATGTTCAGCGCCGTGGCCTTGGCGCAGTTGGTCAGTTTGGCTGGCGCGTCTGATTTGGTGGTGATCGCCACCCCGATGGCGGCGTTGCGCCAGATGCTGCAGGCGTTGCGTGACTGCCCGGCCCCGGTGGCTTGGTTATGCAAGGGTTTTGAAGCCCCGGTTTCAGGTTCTTTTGGGCTTCTAGCCCATGAAATACAAGCGCAGGTAGCTCCTGATTTGGTAGCTGGTGTGCTCAGTGGCCCCAGCTTTGCGCTGGAAGTGGCGCGCGTCCAGCCAACCGCTTTGGTGGCCGCCAGTGCGCACGAGCCGTTTCGCCAGGCGCTGGTGAATGCGTTTCACAGCCCAACACTGCGGATCTATGCCAACGACGACATCGTCGGTGTGGAAGTCGGCGGGGCGGTGAAAAACGTGCTGGCCATTGCTACTGGTTTGTGTGACGGACTGAATCTGGGTCTGAACGCCCGCGCAGCCCTGATCACGCGTGGCTTGGCCGAGATGACGCGGCTGGGGCTGGCGCTTGGGGCGCGTGCGGAAACCTTCATGGGCTTGAGTGGACTGGGCGATCTGGTGCTGACTGCCACCGGCGACTTGTCGCGCAACCGCCAGGTGGGTCTGGCACTGGCACGAGGGCAGACGCTGGCGCAAGCGACTGGCGCGCTCGGTCACGTGGCTGAGGGTGTCTACAGTGCCCGCACAGTGGTGCAGCGTGCAGCCTGCCTCGGTGTGGATATGCCGATTTCCCAGGCGGTCGTGGCCTTGCTCGATGGGCAAATGACCCCATCTCAAGCCGTCATATCCCTGATGGGGCGCGAGCCGACGGATGAGTTGGTTCAGATCGCCTGAATGTGATGTGGTGACTATTTTTTCATAGGCAAAAGCGGCCCATGCAGCGTTTGCCAGAGGATATCTGATGACTTCATTGTTGGAACTTTCAAAATCGGCAGTGGCCGAAGTGGCGCGGCTGGATGTTGCGCGCGCGCTGCAGGAAGATATTGGCAGCGCTGATCTGACGGCGGGTCTGGTTGACCCAGCGCTGCGCGCTTGTGCCTTCATCATTGCCCGGGAAGAAGCAGTGATTTGTGGCGCGCCCTGGGTGCAGGCCGCTTTTGAGCAGATTGACCCGACCGCGCAGGTGATCTGGCATGTGCCCGAAGGCCACCGCTGCGAAGCGGATCAGGTGGTGCTGGAGGTGCATGGCCAAGCCCGAGCCTTGCTGACGGCCGAGCGCACCGCGCTTAATTTTTTGCAATTGCTCAGCGCTGTGGCGAGCAAGACCAGTGAGTATGTGCGGGCCGTGCGTGAGGTTCCGGGCGCGCGCGCCAGCATTGTTGATACCCGTAAAACCGTGCCGGGCTTGCGGCTGGCGCAAAAATACGCCGTGCGGACTGGCGGTGGCGTGAATCACCGTCTGGGTTTGTATGACGCGGTGTTGATCAAGGAAAACCACATTGCCGCCGCCGGTGGCGTGACCGCCGTGTTACAGCGTGCCGCTGAGGTTGCGCCTACCGCCAAGTTTGTCGAGATTGAGGTGGAAACCCTGGCGCAACTTGAGGAAGCCTTGCATGCCGGGGCAACCATGGTGTTGCTCGACAACATGGGGTTGGCCAAGTTGCACGAGGCGGTTCGCATCAATGCCGGGCGTGCCACGCTGGAAGTCTCGGGGGGTGTCAACCTGTCAAGCGTGCGGGCGATTGCCGCCACCGGGGTTGATCGAATTTCGATCGGGACGCTAACCAAGGATGTCAAGGCGGTTGATTTTTCAATGCGCTTTGGCCCTGAGCCAATCGCAAACAGGAGTTGACATGATGGAACCAGTTGCTGGCCTGAAAGAAGTTGATTACGAGCAGCCCGAACGTTTCAACACGGGTAGTGCGCCGGTTTGCGCCACCAAGCATGCTTGGGCACGCGTGCCAGTTGAGCCTGGAGCGATTGAGCGGGCACAACTCAAGGACAAAATCCGCCGCTTGTTGAAAGAAAAAAATGCCGTTATGGTGTCGCACTACTACGTGCACCCGGATTTACAAGACCTGGCCGAAGAAACCGGTGGCCTGGTCAGTGATTCGCTGGAGATGGCACGTTTTGGCCGCGACCACGCGGCCCAAACCCTGGTCGTGTCAGGCGTGCGTTTCATGGGCGAAACGGCCAAAATTTTGTCGCCTGAAAAGCGCATCCTGATGCCCGATTTGGATGCCACCTGTTCGCTTGACCTGGGCTGCCCGGCGGATGAATTCGGCGCATTTTGCGATGCTCACCCGGATCGCACGGTGGTGGTGTATGCCAACACCAGCGCGGCCGTCAAGGCACGCTCTGATTGGCTGGTGACATCGAGCTGCGCACTTGACGTGGTCAAGGCCTTGAAAGACCAGGGACACAAAATTCTCTGGGCACCTGACCGGCATTTGGGCGGCTACATTCAGCGCGAAACCGGTGCCGATATGGTGATGTGGGGCGGCTCCTGCATCGTGCACGACGAGTTCAAGGCCTTGGATTTGCAAGCCTTGATGAAACAACACCCCGGTGCCAAAGTGCTGGTGCACCCCGAGTCCCCAGCGGACGTGGTGGCACTGGCCGATGCGGTGGGCTCGACCTCAGGCATTTTGAAAGCCGCCCACGAGATGGATGCCAAAGAGTTTATTGTGGCCACCGACAACGGCATGATGCACAAGCTGCGCACCCTGAATCCTGGCAAGGTGTTTCTGGAGGCCCCCACCGGTGGCAATAGCGCGACTTGCAAGAGTTGCGCCCATTGCCCGTGGATGGCCATGAACAGCTTGGCCGATGTAGCCCGCGTGCTGGAAACCGGCGCCAACCAGGTTCATGTGGACCCGGCCTTGGGCCTGCGTGCCCGTTTGCCGATTGACCGGATGCTGGCGTTTACTGCAGCTCTTAAAAGCGGTCAAGTGCCTGGTAGCCTTGTAGCCCATATAGGTGCTGCGTAAGCCACTCTATTTTCAAGAGCAATTGAACATGAGCAAAGCCTTTACCAAGGAAGTCGAAGGCGATGACGACGATGATTTGCAGTTACCTGAATTGCCAGCCAACGGCAAAAACTACATCACGCCTCAGGGCTACGCGGTATTGCGGCAGGAGCTGTTTGACCTGATTGACGTGGAACGACCCAAAATTGTCGATGCTGTTCATTGGGCCGCCAGCAACGGCGACCGGTCTGAAAATGGCGACTACATTTACGGCAAGAAGCGCCTGCGCGAAATTGACCGCAGAATCCGCTTTTTGACCAAGCGCCTTGAAATTGCTGAGGTGGTTGACCCATCAATGCACCACGGTAACGAGCAGATATTTTTTGGTGCTACCGTGGTGTATGTGGATGACACGGGTGTCGAGCGCACCATCACCATCATGGGTATTGATGAAGCGGTCAGCAGCCAAGGGGAGGTCAGTTGGGTGGCACCGATCTCCAGAACGTTGCTGAAAGCCCGTCTGGGCGATGTGCTCAAATTGAGTACCCCAGTGGGTTCGGTTGAGATCGAAGTCACCGGTGTGCGCTACCCGGCGCCCATCACGCATTGATTCCGGGCACCGATTCAGGTGATGTCCTTGGTCCTTTGAACCTTGATGACGGCTGTGGTTCGGCGCAAATTCTTGAGCGCCGTATCAAGCTGAGTCAAATCCCGCACAGCCACGGTAAATCGCATGTCCATGGCACCCTGGGCCGCCTCGTTGGGCATGTCGATGTGGGTGATATCGACTTCCGCCGCAGCCAGTGCGCCCGCGACCTTGGCCAGCACGCCGCGGCCGTTGTTGACGGTCACCACAATGCCGGTTTCAAACGAGCGGACCAGCTCATCGGCCCACTCCACGTTGATGAAGCGTTCACTGTCTTTGAATTGCAGCTTTTTAGCCACCTGGCAATCGCTTGTATGCACGGTTAAGCCTTCGCCGCGGCCCAGGTAGCCCACAATGCTGTCGCCGGGTATCGGCTTGCAACAGCTGGCAAAACGTACCGCCGTGTTCTCACTGCCGTCAATCGACAGGCTGCCCTGGGCGATGGATTCGCCAGCTGCGTATCGTTCACGGGTCAACAGCAGGGCATTGGGTCTTTCACCGCTGTCGGCCAACAGCATGGCCAAACGCTTGGCCACAATGCTGGCAATGCGCTTGCCCAAGCCAATGTCCGTCATCAGTTCAGGGCGGCTTCGGTTACCTGTGAAGCGCAGCAGTTTCTCCCAGAAGTGCTGGCCTGCGATGCTGTCGGCTGGTAAATTCTCAATGCCCTCTGCGCGCATGGCCTGTGTCAGCATTTTTTCGCCCAACTGCTCTGACTCAAACTGTTCAAGTGTTTTGAGGTGTTGTCTGATTTTTGAGCGCGCCCGGGCGGTCCGTACAAAGCCCAGCCAGGCCGGATTGGGTGTGGCGTCTGATGCCGTAACGATCTCAACCACATCGCCATTTTTGACTTCACTGCGCAGCGGAACCTGTTCATTGTTGATCAAGGCTGAGCGGGCGTGGTCGCCGATATTGCTGTGAATTGCGTAAGCAAAATCAATGACAGTTGCACCGCGCGGCAGTGCCATGATCTGGCTCTTCGGGGTGAACACATAAATGGCATCGGGAAACAAATCAACTTTGACGTGTTCCCAAAATTCGGCTGCATCGCGGGTTTCATCCTGGATGTCGAGCAGCGACTGTAACCACTTGGACTCCATGCGGTCACTTGGGGTAATGTCACCCTGATCGGCCTGCTTGTAGAGCCAGTGCGCGGCGACACCGCTTTCCGCCACCAGGTGCATGGCCTGGGTGCGGACCTGAAACTCAACATTGATGCTTGACGGACCAACCAATGTGGTGTGCAAGGACTGGTAGCCGTTGATCTTGCTAATGGCAATGTGGTCCTTGAACTTGCCTGGCACCGGCTTGTAGAGCTGGTGCAACAGCCCGAGTGCGGTGTAGCAGTCAATCAGGTGCGGCACGATCACGCGAAAACCGTAAATGTCGGTGACCTGGGCAAAACTCAGGTTTTTCTCGTCCATTTTTGTGTAAATCGAGTAAAGCGTCTTTTCGCGTCCGGCAATTTTGAGCTCCATGCCAAAACGGGTAAAAACCGCTTCAACATCAGACTGCACCTTCTGGATCAGATCACGCCGGCGGCTGCGTGCTTTGGCCACCGCTTTTGATAAAACGGTGTAGCGCCAGGGGTGCAGGTATCTGAAAGATAAATTCTGCAGCTCGCGATAAGTCTGGTTCAAACCCAGACGGTAAGCAATCGGCGCATAAATATCGAGCGTTTCAGCAGCGATCCTGGCCCACTTGTCACGTGGCGCATCAGACAAGGTGCGCATGTTGTGGGTTCGATCGGCCAGTTTGATCAGGATGACGCGAACATCGCGCGCCATGGCCAGCAGCATCTTGCGAAACGACTCGGCCTGGTTTTCCTCACGGGTGTTGAAATGCAGCTTTTCGAGTTTGGTCAGGCCATCAACCAGCTCGGCCACGGGTGAACCAAAACGCTCAATCAGATCCGGCTTGGTGATGCCGCAGTCTTCCATGGCATCGTGCAACAGGGCCGCCATCAGGGCCTGGGCATCGAGCTTCCATTCTGCGCATTGGGCGGCAACGGCAATCGGATGGGTGATGTAGGGTTCACCGCTGTTCCTCAGTTGCCCCAAATGCGCTTCGTCGGCGAAGCGGTACGCCAAGCGCACGTTGGCCAAATCCGTTGGGCTCAGATAGTCGAGCTTACTGGTCAAGCGTGCGAAGCTGGCCGCTGCCGCATTAACTTCAGCGGAACTGGGCGCTTCATCTGGCACCCGCGCATGTGGCGTTTTGGCTGATGGACTGGGGTTGGTGGGCGAAATCATCAGTCAAATATAGCGCGCCTTGACCGAATGTGAGCGTTTGCCAATAAAAAAGCACCGCAAGCGGTGCTTTTTGTCAGCAGATCAGGCATTGGCGCTTAAAGCGGCACCTTTTTCAGCATCTCGATGCCAACTTTTCCAGCCGCAATTTCACGCAAGGCGGTGACGCCAGGCTTGTTCTTGCAATCAACCTTGGCGGTGTGGCCGTGGCTGAGCATGCGTGCCCGGTAGGACGCAGCCAACACCAATTGAAAGCGGTTGGGAATCTGCAACAAGCAGTCTTCGACGGTAATACGGGCCATGAAATCTCCAAAACCAGGGTGAGGCGCACTAGGCAATGTGCAGCGCCTTGAATGTTGCTGCCCTTGCGCGACGCTGCGCAAGGAACTTGAGTCGCTGTGAATGCACGATTGATTTGAGGTCAAACAGCGCCTTGTCAAACGAGTCGTTGATTATAACGAAGTCAAATTGGCCCACTTGAGCCACCTCGACAGCGGCGTTTTGCAGGCGGACATCGATCACCGGGGCCGAATCTTCGCCGCGCCGCTCAAGCCGGGACCGCAACTCTTCCCAACTGGGCGGCAGAATGAAGATAGTGACGGCATTGGCAAATATCTTCTTGATTTGCAATGCACCTTGGTAATCGATTTCGAGAATGACATCGGCGCCTTGCGCCATGCGTTCCTCGATGGCTTTCTTGGAGGTGCCGTAGCGGTGATTGTGCACATGCGCCCATTCGACAAACGCATCTGCTGCCACCATGGCATCAAACTCGGACTCGGAGACGAAAAAATATTCGCGCCCATGCTTTTCCTGACCGCGTGGTGCGCGCGTGGTGTGCGATACCGACGGCTGCACGTGCGAATCAAGTTCAAGCAAGGCCTTCACCAAGCTCGACTTCCCCGCACCGCTGGGGGCTGCTACAACAAACAAATTACCGGGGTAGTCCATGACCATGTACCTTTGACGTGGGCCAAACCGCTTATTCTATGTTTTGCACCTGCTCGCGCATCTGCTCAATGAGCACTTTCATATCGACTGAGATGTGCGTGAGCTCGAGTGCGGCCGACTTGGAACCCATGGTATTGGCCTCGCGGTGCAGTTCCTGAATCAAAAAATCAAGCCGTTTGCCGATTTCGCCGCCCTTTTTAACCAAGCGCTCCAGTTCGTCCAGATGCGAGGTCAGACGCGTCAATTCTTCGGCGACATCGATGCGAATGGCAAAGGCCGTGGCCTCTGCCAGCGCCCGGTCTTGCGCTGTTTCGGGCCGGGTTTTGTCATCGGTCAGGCCCATGGCATCCGCCCAACGGTCCATGAAACGTTGGCGTTGCTGGGCTACCAGTTGGGGAATCAGGGGTTCGGCCTGTGCGGCCAAGGTGCGCAGTTGGGCAATGCGATCTTGCAGCATGGCTGCCAGTCGGGCGCCTTCGCGCGCCCGGGCTGACATAAGGGCATCCAGGGCCTGCTCAGTCAAGCTCAGGATGTCTTGTTGCCAGTCCTGCTCAGGCGCGCTGTCAGCGCTGGTCAGGCGGATTACGTCGGCCACGCTCAAAGCACGGGCATCTGGCAACCAGGCCTTGACGTTGTCCTGAATCGCGTTGAGGCGTTGCAGCAAGCGGGTCGATGGCTCAGCCACCAACCCTTGTGCGGTGTTTTCTACCGATACCCGCAGTTCGACTTTGCCGCGCTTGAGGCGTGCGCCCAGCTTTTCGCGCAGCAGCGGCTCACTGGCGCGCAGCTCTTCGGGTAGTCGAAATGACAAGTCGAGAAATCGGCTGTTAACCGAGCGTATTTCAAGGCCCAGACGGCTGCCTGAAATTTTCTTGATCTCGCTGTCGGATGGGTCTTGGGCGGCGCTTTGCTGGGCACTGGCGTAGCCGGTCATGCTGTAAACTGACATTTGAATGTTTCTTCAATGAAATGACTTTGAGAATAACCCGATTCTGTTGCTGCTTGTCGCGCTTTGATTGAAAAAAAATGTCCAAGGTAAAGCCATCTCCACTTCCTCCAGGTACCTTGATTGGTGGTTACCGGGTGATGCGCCGGGTGGCTGCTGGCGGCTTTGGGGTGGTTTACCTGGCCACTGACCTGGATGGCCTGCAAGTGGCTGTCAAGGAATATCTGCCGGCCTCCTTGGCCACGCGCGAGCCGGGTACCTTGTGCCCGCAGGTTCCGCCTGAAAAACTGTCGTTGTATCGGCTTGGCCTCAAGAGTTTTTTTGAGGAAGGCCGTTCACTGGCGCAGATATCCCACCCTTCGGTGGTGAGCGTGATGAATTTTTTTCGGGAAAACGAAACCGTTTACATGGTGATGAATTACCTTGAAGGCGCCAGCTTGCAAGACTTCATCGTCACGGCACGCGATCTCAAGCAGGAAACGGTTTTTCAGGAATCCACCATTCGATCGCTCTTTGATGAGATTTTGCGCGGCTTGCGCATTGTTCACCAGCACAAGATGTTGCATCTGGACATCAAGCCGGCCAACGTATTCATTACCGACGACAACCGTGCTGTGCTGATTGATTTTGGTGCGGCCCGCGAGGTCTTGAACAAAGAGGGCAACTTCGTGCGCCCGATGTACACGCCTGGTTTTGCGGCGCCCGAGATGTACCGGCGCGACAGTGTCATGGGCCCGTGGACCGACATTTATGCCGTGGGTGCCTGCATGTACGCCTGCATGCAGGGGTACCCACCGACCGAAGCGCCACAACGCGCCACCAGCGACCGCATGGAACTGGCACTGAAGCGCTCGCAAGGGGTGTACTCAGACGATTTGATCGAAATCGTGCAGTGGTGCATGGCGCTTGACCCAGCAGCGCGTCCACAAGCGGTTTTTGATTTGCAAAAAGTGCTCAACCGCGGTACTGAGCGCCGCTACACCAAGTTGGGTGTGGGGGCCAAAGTGCGCATGCAATTTGAGAGCCTGCTGTCGAGCAGCAAAAAACAAGCGCTCAAGAGCAGCAAGGTCCATAGCAAAACCAAATGAAATTTTCAGTTTTTCAAGTCAGTCGCAAGGGTGGGCGCGACGAAAACGAAGACCGAATGGGCTATTGCTACACCCGCGAATCTCTGCTTTTTTTGCTGGCAGACGGCATGGGTGGACACCCCGAAGGGGAAATTGCAGCCCAGCTGGCCCTGCAGACGATTGCGAGTTTGTTTCAAAAGCAGGCACGACCGAAATTGGACGATGCGAGCGTTTTTCTGAACGATGCACTGTTGGCCGCGCAGCATCAGATTTTGCGCTACGCGGCCCGCCGGGGCATGTTGGATTCGCCGCGCACCACGATTGTGGCGGCGGTGGTGCAGTCGGGCCGTGTCACCTGGACGCATTGCGGCGATTCCCGGCTTTATTTTGTCCGGCGTGCCGGCTTGCTGACGCGCACCAAAGACCATTCGCTGATTGAGCGCCATCTGGCCAAATCGCCGCTGGCTGTTGAGGCTGACTTTCCGAACCGCAATGCGCTGTATACCTGTTTGGGGTCGCCCATCAAGCCGATTTTTGCTGTGACCGGACCGCAGTCGCTGCAGCAGGGCGATTGCATCATGCTGTGCTCAGATGGTTTGTGGTCGACCGTGCCTGAGCAGGAAATCATTGATGAACTCGACCAAAAGCCGCTCGATGTGGCTGTGCCTGAGCTGGTCGAAAAGGCGCTGCGCCTGGGTGGCGAGTCGTGCGACAACGTCACGTGTATCGCAATGGCGTGGGAAACACCCGATGCCGTTGAATCCGCAGAGGGCAACATTTCGACCGAGTCGATTGACGACGGTGGTTTTGCCTCGACGATGCAAGTGGATGGCCTTGACGATGAGATGGAAGATCTGGACGATGCCGCCATTGAGCGCTCAATCGCTGAAATCAATGCAGCGATCCGCCGCACTGCCAATAAAAAAATCTGATTCCCCCTGTTTGAAGAGAAGTCTATGACTGAATTTTTACGCCTTGATGGCCGGAACAATAATGCCATGCGCCCGGTGCGCCTGACACGCAGCTACACCATGCATGCCGAGGGTTCGGTGCTGATTGAGTTTGGCAACACCCAAGTGCTGTGCACCGCCTCGGTTGAAGAAAAAGTGCCTGGCCACAAAAAAGGCAGTGGTGAGGGCTGGGTGACGGCCGAATACGGCATGCTGCCGCGCGCTACCCATAGCCGCAGCGACCGCGAAGCCGCGCGCGGCAAGCAAACTGGCCGTACCCAAGAAATTCAGCGCCTGATTGGGCGCGCCCTGCGCAGCGTGTTTGACTTGAAGCTTCTTGGTGAGCGCACCATTCAGCTCGACTGTGATGTGCTGCAAGCCGATGGCGGTACCCGCACCGCCGCCATTACTGGCGCTTTTGTAGCGGCGCAAGATGCTGTCCATTGGCTGATCAAGCAGGGAAAATTAACGCGGTCGCCAATCAAAGATCACATTGCAGCCATTTCCGTGGGCATCGTGCAAGGCGTGCCAATGCTGGATTTAGCCTACCTCGAAGACTCAAGCTGCGACACCGACATGAACGTGGTGATGACCGGCTCAGGCCATTTTGTTGAAGTGCAGGGCACGGCTGAAGGCGCAGCATTTACCCGGCTCGAGATGGACGCGCTGCTCACGCTGGCCGATAAAGGTATTCGCGAACTGGTTCAGTTGCAAAAACATTCACTATCTAATTAATAGCTACTTACGCAGGTTATATAAGGGCTAGAGGCCTATTTGTTATGAAAATTGTATTGGCATCCAACAACCCTGGCAAGCTGGTCGAACTGCAAGCCATGTTCGCTCCATTGGGGGTGGAACTCATCACGCAGGGCAGCCTGGGCATTCCTGAGGCACCTGAGCCGTTTCACACCTTCATTGAAAACGCGCTGGCCAAGGCGCGCCACGCGGCGGCGCACAGCGGCTTGCCAGCGGTGGCCGATGATGCTGGCTTGTGTGTTGATGCCTTTGGTGGCTTGCCCGGCGTGCAAACGGCTTTTTACGCCACCCAATTTGGTTACCCAAAGGGGGACGACAACAATGTGCGCGCCCTGTTGGAGCAAATGAAAGACGTCGACAACCGGCGTGCCGCCATGGTCAGCACGCTGGTGGCAGTGCGCGCGCCCAATGACCCAGAGCCGCTGGTGGCGGTCGGTCGGGTGGTCGGCGAGATCGCCCGTGCGCCGATTGGCACGAACGGTTTTGGTTTTGATCCGGTGATGTACATACCGGAATTCCGCGAGACCTTTGCGCAACTGCCCATCGAGGTTAAGAACGCCAACAGCCACCGCGGTCGGGCAGCGCTTGCCATGGTGGCGTTGATGCGCGAGCGCTGGCTGACGTGATCCCCATTCAACCTGCGGCTCAGGTGCAAGAGACCGCAGCCGTCCACGACATTGCGCATTACATGCGCGCCGGCACCTTGCAGCTGAGCGCCTTGCCGCCGCTGTCACTCTATGTACACCTGCCTTGGTGCCTGAAAAAGTGCCCGTATTGCGACTTCAATTCGCATGCCATGCGTGCCGCCGAACTGCCTGAGCAGCGCTATATGGATGCCCTGATGGCCGATCTGGAAGCTGCCTTGCCCTTGATTTGGGGGCGTGGCGTGCAAACTATTTTCATGGGTGGGGGCACGCCCAGCCTGTTTTCGCCGCAGGCCATTGACCAATTGCTATCGGGCATTCGGGCGCGGTTGCGGCTGGCCGCCGACTGTGAAATCACGCTTGAGGCCAATCCCGGCACGTTTGAGAAAGACCGTTTCAAAGCCTATCGGGCGGCCGGTGTGACGCGGCTGTCGGTTGGCGTGCAGAGCTTCAACGACAACAATTTACAGGCGCTGGGCCGCGTGCATGACCGCGCGCAAGCTTTGGCGGCAGTGGAAGAAGCCGCACTGGCCTTTGATACTTTCAATCTTGACCTGATGTACGCGTTGCCAGGCCAGACGCTGGATGATTTACGGCTAGACGTGGCCACCGCGCTGGCGCTCAAACCCCCGCACCTGTCGATTTACCACCTGACGATTGAGCCCAACACCTTCTTTGCCAAATACCCCCCTGCAGCGGTTGACGACGACCTGGCCGCTGACATGCTTGACTTGATTACCGACATGACGGGCCAAGTGGGCCTGCGCCGCTATGAAGTCTCAGCCTACGCCAAAGCTGGCCATGCTTGTGCCCATAACATGAATTATTGGCAGTTTGGCGACTACCTAGGGCTGGGGGCGGGGGCCCACAGCAAGCTTAGTTTTGCCCACCGCGTGGTACGCCAGGTGCGTGTGCGCGACCCCGAGCGCTACATGACGCAGGCGCTGGCGGGCCATGCCGTGGCGCAAATTGATGAAGTGCGCCGTGTTGATTTGCCGTTTGAATTCATGCTCAACAGCTTGCGTCTGGCGGATGGTTTTGATCTGAGCTTGTTTTCTGAGCGTACCGGCCTACCCATGGCGGCGATTGCCAGTGGCTTGGCTCAAGCCGAGCACCAGGGCTTGATGCAATGTGATCTGCACCATGCCAAGCCAACCGTGCGCGGCTTTGATTTTTTGAACAATCTGCAATCGCTTTTTTTACCAAGCGATAGCCAAACAGTACCGCCTGGCACGTCAGCTTGACTGGCACCCCGACGAATTTCAGCCTCAGCGCTGGCGCACGAAGGCCTCAAAATCAGACGCGGGTAGTGGCTTGCTGAAATAGTAGCCCTGAATTTCGTCGCATCCCTGTAAGCGCAGGAAATCCAATTGCCCAGCGGTCTCAACACCCTCCGCAATGGTCTGCATCCCCAGACCCCTGGCCATGTTGATGATGGCGGTGACGATGGCTTTATCATCCGGGTCGTTGGTGATGTCACGCACAAAAGACTGGTCGATTTTGAGCTTGTAAACCTTGAAACGTTTCAGATAACTCAAGCTTGAATAGCCGGTGCCAAAGTCATCAATCGACATACGGATGCCTTGCTCATAGAGCTGATTCATGGTCAGCACGGCGGCTTGCGGGTCATCCATGGCCGCCGCCTCGGTCAGTTCCAGTTCCAGCCATTGGGCAGCTAAGCCAACCCGCTCCAGCGTGCGGGTCACCATCTGCACCAGGTTCGGGTGGTTAAACTGAACCGCCGACAGATTGACGGCCATCAGAATCGGTGGCAAGCCCTGATCCATCCACTGTCTGGCCTGCGTTGCGGCTGTTTCCAGCACCCACTCACCAATCGGAATGATCAAGCCGGTGCTTTCCGCAATCGGAATGAATTCGGCCGGCGAGATGTTCCCAAGTTCGGGGTGTTTCCAGCGCAGCAAGGCCTCGGCGCCAATCACCCGCCCCTCTGCGATTGAAATCTGCGGCTGGTAATGCAGTTCAAATTGCTGCAATTGCAAGGCATGGCGCAAGGCGTTGGACAGCAACAGGTTGCGCTGTGCATTGGCTTGCATGTCAGGCGAAAAAAAGCGAAAGTCGTTGTGGCGGCTTTGTTTGACCCGGAACATCGCGACCTCGGCATTCTTCACCAGGCTCTCCATATCTTGCCCATCAGGGGGGTAAATGGCAATGCCGATGGAGGCGGTAACCACCAGTTCATGGGTGCCAATCTGGCAGGTTTGGGACACCACCGAGATCAGCTTTTGTGCCACCATGGCCGCACCAACGGCATCTGCCCCAGGAAGAATCAAGGTGAAGTCATCGGCACCCTGGCGGGACAAGGTGTCTTGCTCGCGCAGTGCTTGTTTGATTCGCCGTGAGATTTCAATCAGCAACTGGTCTCCCACGCCATGTCCGAGCGTGTCATTGACCAGCTTGAAGTGATCCAGATCCAGCATCAGGCAGGCAAACGATTCACTGTTGCGTTGCGCCAGGCTCAAGGCGGCTTTGAACTGCTCTTTGAACAGATTGCGGTTAGGCAAGCCAGTGAGTGAATCGAAGTTGGCGAGATGGTTGATGCGCGCATTGGCTTCTTCGCGCTGGCTAAGGTCCCGAATGAAGGCGGCAAACTGCCCGCCATTTTCGGGAATGAAGGTGGCGCTGACTTCGACCAGTTTCAGCGCACCGCTCTTGGTGCGGTGGCGGCATTCGACCAGTGCGCTGCCCTTGCTGATGGTTTCTTCCATCTGCTGGCGCAACGCCTCGGGTGAGGTTTGCAGTTCGCGCAGATCAGCAAAGCGCATCTGCAACAACTCTTCACGGCTGTAGCCTGAAAATTGCACATAAGCTTCGTTCACCTCGATCAGGTCTCCAGTGTGGTCAACCAACCAGAAACCATCTTGCGAACTGGTCACCACGGTGCGGAATTTTTCCTCGCTCTTACTTAGCGCGACATTGGCCGCTGCCTGCGCCAGACGCAGATCAATCTGGTCCAGTGCGTACCCAATATCGATCGCCATTTCACTCAGCAAGCTGCAAATCTTGGCATCAAAAATATGCGCTTGACCATGGTAGATGGTCAGCGCGCCTCGCACCAGACCGGCCCGAACGATCGGAAAAGCAGCGCAGGATGACCAGCCGTACTGATGGGCTTCCTCATGCCAGGGCGCGGTGATTGGACTCGTCAGATAGTCTTGCACGACGACGCTCTGATTGGTGCACCAAGCCGTAGCAGTCGGCCCGCGCCCATTGGGTGTGCTTGGATCCAGTGGAATCCGCTTGCCGTTCAAAAAGTCCAGCCCGCTACCGCATCTGGCAACGAAATCGAGAATCGGTTCGTCAGCGTTCATTTTGCTGATGGTGGCCATCTTGAAGTCACCCAGTTCAACCGCAATCCAGCACACACGCTCAAACAATTCGGACTCGGAATTGACCCGCACAATGGTCTGGTTGGTTTCGGAAAGCACCGCATAGATACGGTTGAGCCGGCTGAGTTCGGCTTCATGGCTTTCGAGGGCATCGGCCATGCCGTTGAAACTATCGGCCAAAGCGCTTACTTCGTCGCTTCCCCGGAGGTCGTCAATCCGAACGCTCAGATCGCCCGAGCGCATCCGATTGGCGGCCGCTTCAACCCGTGCCAGACGGCGCACCACCAGCCGTTGCATCAAGGTGCCAACCAACAATAACAAAATTCCGTAGCCCAGGGCGCGAACGGTGTAGCGATGCCAAAAAGTGCTCAGGGTGTGTTGGCGCACTTCAGTCAACGGCAGTTTGATGCTTAGCAGGCCGCGCAAATCACCCAATTTGTAACCGTAGGAGTTGGCGTAATGGTCCCGAATCTCAGCTGGTGCCGCTTCCCGCTGACCATGGCAGAGCAGGCAAGAGGGCTCAATCCAGATCGGCGCAGTAAAGTGAAGAAATTCCTGTGCCTGCGCATCCCGAATGGTGCTGATGTGCTCGGGTACCGCTGGGTTGGCGCGAAACCACGCTATTGCTGCCAGTTCATCGTGATCGGCCATGTTGGCCGGATTTCTGGGCCGGTCAGACACGTTGTTAAAGCGTAATTTGGACTCAATCCAGTTTGGAAAATCAGCCGAAATACGGGTCAATGCATGCGCCGGCAAAAAACCGACGGTTTTGTCGTTCAGCGCAATTTCGCTGGCAATAAACTGCGCCTGGTAGACGCGCCGGGTGGCCATCAACATGGCCTGCACAATGCGCGCTTGTTGCTCCGTTTGCGCACGCACTTCAAGTTCGGTATCGCGAAAGCCGACGAACATATCGAGCGCCATAATGGCCGCGATCACCAGACTGGTACCCGACCAGATTTTGGTTTGAAGCTTCATGAGAGTATGCAAATGTGAAGACGCATACCCTATTATCCGTTGCCCAGTTAATGACAAGGGTCAAAATAAGGCCCTTTTGACAGGCTTTGGGAGCAACCCATAGCAC